>CBFCZU010000222.1:0-7147 GCA_965602635.1 uncultured Planctomycetales bacterium
CCGGCGCGAGGCGGGGGAGGTTTCCAGCACCCGGCCCGCGGCCCGGCCCGCGGAGAGCCGGCCGGCGGAGGGCGTCGCCGCCGACGTCTGCCGGGCGGCGCTGGCGTGGTTCGACAAGGCCATCGCCTCCGACGCCATCGGCAAGATGGTCCCCGCCGCCGAGGCCGCAGCCGAGAGGTTCATCGCCGGCGGGTCGCTGCTGGCGGCCGGCAACGGCGGCTTCGCCGACGAGATGTTCTACCGAGCGGGGGGCTTCCCATTCACGTACGTCTGGCGGGACGAGCTGCCCGACGACAACGACGTGGTGGTGATCGGCCTGTACCGCCCGGACGCCGACGGCTTCGAGTGGTCGCTGTCGGGCGCGAAGGCCCGCGAGGACACCTTCGGGCGGGCGATGATCGTGCACTTCGCCGGTCACGGCTGGCCGCTGGTCAAGTCGCTGGTCCGCCGCCAGGGCGGCAAGGCCCCCGACGCGCGGCTGCACATGTTCGACACCGGCGCGCCGGCGGGCAAGGGCATCGAGGCCGAGTGCGTCGGCCAGCTCGCCACAACGGCCCTGGCGTGGGCCTTCCACGGCGAGGTCATCGCCGCCGCCACGCGCAAGGGCAAGATGCTGGCGACCTTCGCCAGCGACTGGGAGCCCGACGGGCTGGAGTGGGACCAGAGCGTCCTCGACCACCACGTGCACCCGACCTGCAAGGTTCCGCCGATCGCGGCGGGCGAGATCGGCACGCGCTACCTGAAGGCCTGCCGCCAGCAGGTGGCCGATTTCCTGGCCACTCAGATTCCCCAGGTCCGCCTGGCCGCCGGGCGGCTGGCACGCTGCCTCAAGCGCGGCGGGCGGGTCTGGCTCGTCTCGCAGGGGCACATCCACGCCCGCGGCTCGACCGTGCCGCCCGCCCTGCCCCGGGTGATCAACGCCGGGCGCGAGGGCCGGTGGCGCTGGGAGTCCGGCGACGCCGACAAGGGCGACGTGGTCGTGTGGATGGGGTATCTTCGATACCCCGCCGACCAGGCCCAGGACGTGCTCCGTATCGGCGCCGACCTGGTCTCCATCAGCGTCGATGCCGGCGTCAACGACGAGCGGCGGGTGCACATCGGCGGCTGCTGGAAGGACTACGACACGGTCATCGACCTGCCGAAGTACCCCATTCGCGTGCTGCCGTCGTCGGGGGTGGTGCAGACGGCGCAGTGGTACGCGATTCTCGGCGAGGCCCTGGCCGCCTACCGTGGCGAGCCGTCCGCCACGGCGCCGGCGCCGGACAAATGATCGCAGAAAGTCTGTGCATCCGTCCTGCCGGCCTGTACACTTGCCCCGCCCGGACGAGGACGCCGCAACACGTCGGGAATCTCAACCGGCCGGGCCTGTCACGGACGAAAGGGCCGTGAGATGTCGAGAACGCAAGTCTTGAGTTCCAGCCTGTTGGCGTGCCTGCTGGGGGCGTCGGCCCTCCTGGCCGGCTGCGTGCCAAAGACGAACATCTACGACGCATACGCCCTCACCGAGGCCAGGAGGGTCGCCGTGATGCCGGGCCTGGGGGCGCCCGGGCCTGACGGCACGAACGCCGGCACGGCCGAGTCGTCCCTGCTGATAACCTCGCTGGCGGGTCTGGACTACTACCAGGTTGAGGGCCCGGGCCGGATTCGCAAGGCGGCCAAGGCCGGCCTGGCCACCCGCCCGGCGACGAGCCGGTCGCTCCAGGCCGAGATCACCGACCGCCTCGACATCGACCTGCTGGTCCTGGCCGACGTGACCGACTACCGGTTCACCAAGCAATGGAGGAGCGCGTCGTGGTTCGTGGGGTCGAGCCAGTGGACCGAGACTACATACTGGGCGGGCGTGGACATGAGGATCGTCACGCCCGACGACGGCAGGATTGTGTATTCCGGCAGCGGCAGCGCCAGCTCCAGGCGGGGCTACGGCCCGGCGCTGCAACAAGCCACCGGGAAGGCGTTGGCGGAGCTGGCGCGGTTCCTCGCCGACGCCAAGGCCCGGCGGGCGAAGAAATAGCGGGAGAGCGGCGGTGGCAGGGCACTGGTTGAGGATTCTGGCGGCGGGCTTGCTGGCGGCGAGCGTGGCAGGCGGCTGCGCCGCGAAGGGCCCGGCCGTTTTCGACAAGCCGGCCATCGACAACATCCACGCCCTGGCCGTGCCCCCGCTGCAGTCGCCTCAGGACCCCAGCGCCGGGGCGCTGGTGTCGGGGATGATCGGGGTGAGGCTTCAGTCGGCCCGGCTGCCGGAGCTGTCGGTTATCGAGCCTCCGGTCCTCTGGCGGCTGGGGGGTGGCCCGGCCGGGGCCATGACCGATGAGGACGCCCTGAGGATCGCCCGGGAGATGGGCGCCGACGCCGTGCTCACCGGGACGGTTACCTACGGCGTGGCGTTCGTCGCCGACAGCACCACCCCCCGCGCGATGCGCGAGTCGATGAAGGCCAGGGATTTCCAGAGGGACTTCGGCGCCCGCAAGGCCACCACCTCGGTGAACCTGCGGATTCTCTCGGTCAAGGCCAACCGGGCTGTGTACGCCCACACCGGCGCCGCCGGCGGGGGCGAGGGCTCGGAGCTGCTCGCCAAGGCGGTCCAGGCAGCGCTCAAGCCCTTCGAGGACTACGTTCGAACCTCCAGATGAAACGATTAAGGATGGAACGATGAAGTTTCGCGGCGACGGCGCATCGGCCGGTCATTGCATTATTCAGCTCGTGGTTGCCCTTGCCCTGCTGGCGGCGGCAGGCGGCTGCGAGCCCCCCAGGCCCGAGCTTCCTCACGAGGCAAAGCTGGAGGTGGTCCACACGGTCGCGGTGCTCACCTTTATTGATGGCCCGGGCCCTGAGGCCAAGGGCTCCGGCAAGATCGTCGTCAATGCCGCCATCGCCGAGCTGTACCAGTGCCCGGGCGTTTCGGTGGTGGAGGCTGCCCGGCTCAGGGCTATCATGGACGAGCTGGACCTCCAGCGCACCGACATGGTGGACCTGGCGACGGCCTCGAAGATCGGCAAGCGGGCCGGCGCCGAGCTGGTCATCGTCGGCGAGATCACCCAGTACCAGACCACGAAGGACTACCGTCACGGGGCCGCCTACATATTCTCCGCCGGGGAGACGAAGACCACACACCGGGTAGGGTTGAGCCTCCGGGGCGTCAGCGTCAAGAACGGACAGGTCATCTACGCGAAGGGGGGGCAGGGGAATTCCGAGAAAGGCTACTCCCCGGCCCTGGAGGTGGCCGCCAAGAAGGCGATCCGGCCGCTGGCGATGTTCTTCAAGGAAAGGTACGAGAAGGCAAATGCCCCGAAGACCGAATAGCCGGCGCGGGTTGGGCCGATCCGGCGGCGCCGCCCGGCGGGCAGTGCTGGCGGGGGCCCTGGCGGTCGCCGCGGTCGCCCTGACCGGCTGCCAGCCGGCCGACTCGCCGCTTTTCGACGCCGACGCCATCGCCGCCGCGCGCAGCCTGATCGTCCTGCCGATGGTGGACGCCCCCGGCGCCGAAGGCGCCGGCTCGGGCAAGGTGGTGCCCGGCGTGCTGATGATTGAGTTGGTCCAGATGGGGCGGTTCAACATCATCCACGTCTCGCCGGAGAAGTTCGAGCAGGCCCTGGCGCGGAGCGGCTACTCGGCGAGCGACTGCTACGACCCGGCCGTCTCGGCGGCGCTGGGCAGGGAGCTGGCCGCCGACGCCGTGATCTGCGGCGAGATCACGCACTACGGCACGCAGAAGGAGCACAGCAGCACCGCGGTGTTCGTCGTCGCCGGCGGGGGGACGCAGACGACGCACTGGGTCAGCCTCAACCTCCGCATGGTCAAGGCCGGCGAGGGGCGGATCATCTACGTCGGCTCGGGCACGGCCTCGTCGAAGAAGGGCTACACCGCCGCGGTGGCATCGGCCGCTGAACAGGCCACCGCCTCACTCCGCCGCCTCATCAAACGCCTCGAGAAGTAGCCGGCATTCCTGATGGACCACAGAGGACACGGAGTTCTCAGAGGTCTCATTGGCTATCTCTCGCTGGCGCCCCATAGGTTATGGAGTCTCCTGTAAATGTTTATGTCCAGGTCCCCATAGCCGGAAAAAACAGAGCGTCATTTCGTGAAGTTGGCAGACTCGCTCGTAACTTCTTCTAAAACAAACAATTCTGTGATCTCTGTGGCCTCTGTGGTGAAATATCCGGGCTATGGCTTCTTGGCGGGCGCCGCCGGCAGGGCGAGCAGGGCGTACCTGCGGGGCAGCAGGCGGTCGTCGGCCTGTGGGGCGAGGTGGAGCACGGCCGGCTTCTCGCCGCCGGTGGTCCTGACGGCCACTTGGAGGCGGACGAGCGCCGCCTTGTCGGGGGCGATTCCCATCAGCTTCCTCGGCAGGGCCAGCTCGATCGTCCACCCGCCGGCGGAGGGGCGGGCCTGGAGCGGCGCCAGGGCGGGCCTGACCCTGACCGGGCCGAGCAGGCGCGTCGGCAGCTCCAGCGACCACCGGGCCGACGAGTCGCAACGCAGCACCAGTTGCGTCCAGGTGTCGCGGTCGGCGTCGAGCGCGACGGTCAGGGCCCACGCCGGCGGGCCCTGCCTGGCCGGCCCCCCGGGCGCCTCGGCGGCGATCTGCACCGCCAGCAGCAGCTCGTCCGGCGTGGCGGCCAGCTTGATCACCGCTGGCGGCGCGGCGGCGGGGCCCTTCAAGACCGCGGCCGCGGCCTTGGGCCAGAACTTCTCCGTCAGACGGCCGTCGATGACGGGCCTGCCCGCCACCAGCGGCACGGACAGGGCGGCGGGGAACGACCCGCCCAGCGCCGCCAGCTCCACCTTCGCCGCCTCGCGCCAATCCCGCCCGCGGGACTGGCGGACCAGTTGACGATACGCCAGGCGGGCCTGCTCGAAGTCGCCGACGGCGGCGTTGGCCTTGCCCAGGAGCATCAGCCCCGGCTCGTCGCAGACCCACTCCCGCCAGGCGGGCAGCTTTCGCACGGCCTCCTTGAACTGCTCGTCCGTCGCTCGGCGCGCCTTGCCCAGGACGGTGAGCTGGGCGGTCCATTCACTGGACGCCCTCATGGCCACGGCCGCGACGTTGTGACGCCGAAACAGCGGGTGGGCGCCGCCGGCGACCAGCAGCTCACGCTGGGCCTCCGCCGCCATCACCAGATCGCCGGTGGACAGCAGGCGGTCGAATACGTGCCCCAGCATGTCCGCCGGCAGCGGGTCGGCGGGGTTGGCCTTGGCGGCGCGGAGGATCGGCTCGATCGTCACGCCGAGCTTGTGCTTGAGCACCACTGCCCCCCGCAGCACCGCCCCGGAGGCGATTGCCTCGTTCACCGGCGGCTTGGACTGGTAGCGGAGCTTCGCGTCGGTCAGCCCCGCGGTGAAGAGCGGCTGGGGCGGCATGGGCTGGGAGCAGCGGTAGCTGGTGACCTCGGCCGGTCGGTCGGCGGGGCCCACCCACGGCAGCAGCCACGCCGGGCCCAACGCCAGCATCGAAAGCGACGTGCCCGCCCCCGGCGGATACCGCCAGCCGACGAACGCCACCACGACGTTGTCGCGCGGGCGCTTGGGCCGCTCGGCCCAGGGGGGCGTGTGCCGGTCGTTGCCCGCCATTCCGGCGAAGACGCGCCTGACGCGGTGGGGCTTCAGGCCGAGCTTGCCCAGGGCCGGCAAGGCGGCCTCGTCGGCGGCCAGCTCGACCGCCTTTGCCGCCAGGCGGGCGACGAGGTAGTTCTCGGCCGCCGGCCCCCGGCCTTGGTAGTCGTCCGGCCCGGTCGCCACCACGGTCGGGCGGTAAAGCCGGATCGCCGCCGCAAGGTGCAGGAGCATCTCGTCGCGGGCCGGGACGTCGAGCCTGCGCGACCAGCGCTTGAGCACGCCCTGCTCGTCGAGCCGGGCGGCGCCCGGGTCGCCCGCCACTGATACGAAGTCGCTGAGCACCATCGCCCCGCCCGCCCCGGCGGCGGCCGCCGCCGAGCGGAGGAACACCTCGCCGCGGGAGGCGGCCTCGCCGTCCGAGGCCGGCGGCAACTGCGGCATCGCGGCGAAGACCACCGCCGTCTCCGCGCCGGCGCGAGCATGGGCGGCAAGGGCAGGGAAGATGCTCGCGTCGCCGGGGGCGGCGATCAGCAGCACGTCAACCGTCGCCCGCCCGCGGACGAGCTTCCAGCTCCGCCCCGAGTCGGCGCTGGTCCAGATTCGCCCGCCGTCCCCGCCGGCCAGCAGCGCCCCGCCGCCCAGGCGGATCATGGCGTGCACCGGCCCGGGCCCGGGCGCCGGCAGCGAGGCGAACTTCGCCCCGCCGTCGCGGGTGTGGAATATCGTGCCGACCAGCCCGCCGGCGAGCAGCGCCTCTCCCTTGCCGGCTGCGGCGATTGCGTCCAGGTCCGCCAGGCGGACGGCGCCGCGCGGCAGCGGCAGGGCGGCGGGCGTCCATACCCGCTGGCCGGGCACGCTGCGCAGGACCATGCCGTCCTCGCCCACTGCCCAGCACGACTCCTCGGCGAGGTAGGCGGCCGCACGTAGGGCACGGGGCGAGGTAACGACCTTCGGGCGGATCGGCGGCTCGGACAGGCGGCGGACCGAGACGATGCGATTGCCCGGGCCCACCAGGTAGGCCAGGTTCACGTCCCGGAACGCCCCGGCCAGCAGGTCGCCGCCCAATGCCGTCTTCAGCGGCACCCACATGCGCCCGCCCGAGACCGTCACCCACGCGCCCGACGGCGCCCCCAGCGATGCCCGGCCGAAGATCACGCCCCGCATTCCTTCCATCCGCCCGCCGTGCAGCCAGGCCGCACCAGGCGGGCCGGCGCCCTTGAAGTTCTTGCCGCCGTCGGTGGTCTGCACGACGACGCCCCGCGTGGCCCAGCCGGGGTGCCCGGCGACGGCCTGACCGCCGAAGAGCCAGCCGCTCTTCTCGTCGGCGAAGCAGGCGCCGGTGAAGTCCGCCCCCAGCTTGCACTCGACCCGCTCCCACGTCCCGCCGCCGTCGTCGCTGCGGAGCACCAGCGCGTTGTCGCCGACGGCCCAGACGGTCTTGCCCGCCGCCGCGAAGCCGCGGACCGCGCCTTCCCCCCCGGCCGCCGAGGCCGAGAAGCAGAGCAACGCAATTGCTGAAACCCATCGCATCGTGGTGTTATTCTATACGGGCGGGCAGGCGTTTTGAGCCTTAACGTTGGCGGCGGATTGCCCC
>CBFCZU010000223.1:0-7131 GCA_965602635.1 uncultured Planctomycetales bacterium
AGACCGGCACCGCCCCGCCCGAGAGCCCGCTGCCGGCGCCGCGCGGCGTGACCGGGATGCGGCGCCGGTTGGCCAGCTTCATCACGGCCGCGATCTCAGCCGCATTGCCCGGACGGACCAACGCCTCGGGCATGTGGGCGTATTTCGCCTCGGGGATCTCGTCGTGCGAGTAGGGCTCGAGCCTGTCGGCGTCGCCGGCGATGACGTGCCGCGGGCCCACGATCTCGCCCAGCTCGGCGACGACCTCCGCGGTAACCGGGTTGTACTCGCTATCGGGCATCTCCAGCCGTCTCGCGCCTTGTCACGCGTCAACAATCTTGCCGGGGTTCAGTATGTCGTTCGGGTCCCATTCCCGCTTGATGCATCGCATCAGCTCCAGCGCCGGCTCGTCCATGACCAGCGGCATGTAATCCTTGCGCTTGTGGCCGATGCCGTGCTCGCCGCTGATCGTCCCGCCGAGCGAGGCCGTGAGCCTGTACAGGTCGGTCAACAGGCCGGGCAGCGTCTGGTGCCATTTCTCCACCGACCAGTCGGGGTTCATCACCGGCGTGGCGTGCAGGTTGCCGTCGCCGGCGTGCCCGTAGCAGGGAATCGCGACGCCGTACTTCGCCGACAGCTCGCCCAGCGACCTGACCACCTCCGGGATGGATGCGATGGGCACCACGATGTCCTCGAGGCTCTGGTGGGGGCTGATCACCTTGAATGCCTCGGCGATGTTCCGCCGCACACGCCAGATCCGCTCGCTCGTCGTGTAGTTGTCGGCGACGTAAACCTCCAACGCGCCCGCGGCCAGGCACAGCTCACCGATCGTCTCGTACTCACGCGCGACCTGACCCTCGTCAGAGCCGTCAACCGTTATCAGCAGCATCGCCCCCGCCTGCTCGTAAGGGATGCTCTCGTTGAGATACTCGCACGACGCGCGAACCGACGTCTGGTCCATGAACTCGATCGCCGTGGGTATCACACCCCCCGCCGTCATGATCCGAGGAACCGCAGATATCGCCTCCTCAGCAGTCGAGAACAGGCACAACAGGTCCACCGACGACTTCGGCAACGGAAGCAGCTTCAGCGTGATCCGCGTGAAGATCCCCAGCGTCCCCTCAGAGCCCACCAGCAGGGCGATCAGGTTGTAGCCCGTCACGTCCTTGATACGCTTGCCGCCAAGACTCACGATCTCGCCGGTGGGCGTGACGAACTCCAGACCCGTCACGTACCGACCCGTCACCCCGTACTTGACCGCCTTGCCGCCGCCCGCGTTCTCGGCCACGTTGCCGCCTATATAGCAGGTCTCCAGGCTCATCGGATACCCGGCGTAGAAGAGCCCGTCGGCCTTGAGCAGCTCGTTGATTTCATTGGTGACCACGCCCGGCTCGACCACTGCCATCATGTTCTCGCGGTCGATCTCCAGGATGCGATTCATCCGGTCGCACAGCAGCACGATGCCGCCGCAGACCGGCACCGCCCCGCCCGAGAGCCCGCTGCCGGCGCCGCGCGGCGTGACCGGAATCCGCCGGCGGTTGGCTAGCTTCATCACGGCCGCGACCTTGGCCGCGCTGCCCGGACGGACCAACGCCTCGGGCATGTGGGCGTAGTGCTCCTCGGCCACCTCGTCGTGGCTGTAGGCGGCGAGCTTCTCGGCATCGCCGAAAACCACGAACCGCTCCCCCACAATCGCCTCGAGTTCCGAGACGACCTCTGAAGTGACCGGGTTATAGATGGGCCTTTCCCTGCTCATTCAAGCTCGCCGGCACCCACGCCAAAAGGCAATCACCAAGGGACAAATGTCAAACAAGCATCAATCTCCAATGACAGAACCAAAGGCCTTACCGCGTCTTGACTTCGATTTGGAATTTGAGGTTTCAGTCATTGGGTATTGTTTGTGATTTGACACTTGGGTTTTGTGGATTCTCCCCCCCTATCCAGGCGCTCTGGCTTGTCCTATCTTCCGTATCAGCACCGGCAGGACCTCGAACAGGTCGCCGACGATTCCTATGTCGGCGACGCGGAAGATCTGTGCGTCGCCGTCGGAGTTGACGGCGATGACGTTCTCGGCCGTCTGCATGCCGGCGAGGTGCTGGATGGCCCCGCTGATGCCGCAGGCGACGTACAGGCGTGGGCTGACCGTCTTGCCGGAGAGCCCCACCTGGTGGGGGTAGCTCAGCCAGCCGCGGTCCACCACGTCGCGCGAGGCCCCGACGGCCGCTCCAAGCGCCTCGGCCAGCTCGTATATGAGGGGCAGGTTGTCGCCCTTCTTGACCCCCCGGCCGGCGGAGACGACCACGTCGGCGTCGGCGAGGGTGTGCTCATCCTCGGCGGGGACGAACTCGATCCGCCGCACGCGGCCGGGCAGCTTTGCCGGCGGGTCGGCGCGGACGATCCTTCCCTTGCGCTTGGGGTCCGGCTCCGGCGGGCGGGTCGAGCGCGGGCGGACGGTGGCCATCTGCGGGCGCGCCTCGGGGGTCTTGATCGTGGCCATGATGTTGCCGCCGATGGCCGGGCGCGTCTGGAGCAGCCCGCCGGTCTCGGAGTCGATGTCGAGCCCGGTGCAGTCGGCCGTCAGACCGGCGTTGGCGCGGACGGCGACGTAGGGCATGAGCGTCCGCCCGGTCGTCGTGGCCGCGGCGATGATGATCTCCGGGGACCGCTCCTCGATCAGCTTGAGCATGCAGGCGGCGTGCGGCTCGGCGGTGAAGTGCTCGAGCTGCGGCGCCTCGACCACGAGCACGACGTCGGCCCCGCGCTGGATCAGCTCGGCCAGGGCGTCGTCCTTGATGGAGTCGGTCAGCACGACGGCCGTCAGCTCGGCCGAACGCTTCTCAGCCAGTGCCCGCCCGCGCGTGAGCAGCTCGTAGCTGACGGGCAGCACCCGCCCGCCGGCGGCTTCGGCCAACGTCCAGACACCCTCATGTTGCGGCTTCTTGGCTTTCATAAGTCCCTATATAAGCTGCTTTTCCTTGAGGAACTCGACGACTCGGTCACTTGCCGCCGCGGCCGACTCCTCGTCGCCGGCGGCGAGCTTCTCGCACTCGCGGGCGACGGTGGGCTTGTGGATCTTGACCACCCGCGTGGGCGATCCGTCCAGGCCGAGCTTGTCGGGCTCGACGTCCATGTCGTCCGGGCCCCAGACGGGCACATCGGCGGCGCGGGCCCGCTGCTTGCCGCGCAGCGTCGGCAGGCGCGGGTCGCCGATCTCCTTGACGACGGTTATCACGGCCGGCAGGTCCACCTCGAGCACCTCATGTCCGTCCTCGACGAGCCGCTCGACGATCATCCGGCCCCCGTCGATGCCGCGGAGCTTCGAGACGTAGGTGACCACGGGCAGGTCGCAGAAGGCGGCTATGCCCGGGCCGACCTGCCCGGTGTCGCCGTCGGTGGCGCGCTCGCCGCAGACGATCAGGTCGAACGGGCTGAGCTTGGCGATCGCGGCGGAGAGGGCGTAGGAGGTCGCCCAGGTGTCCGAGCCGGCGAAGGCACGGTGGGAGATCAGCACGCCGCGGTCGCAGCCCATGGCGATTGCCTCGCGAATGGCCTTGTCGGCCTTGGGCGGGCCCATCGAGATGGTGACCACCTCGGCGCCGTCCTGCCCGGCGGCCTCGCGCAGGGCGATCGCCAGCTCCAGGCCGTAGAGGTCGAGCGGGTTGACGATGGCCTCGACGCCCTCGCGGATCATCGTGCCGGTCGCTTCGTCCATCTTCACCGCGCCGGTCTCGGGCACCTGCTTGATGGGGACGATAATTCGCATGTCCGAAGCTGATCCTCCGCAGATGGTCGGGTCAATGTGTCCGCGCGCCGGAGGCTTTCAAGCCCGGCTCCTCCGCCAGCGTCGCCCTGGGTGGCGCGGGGACTTCCCGCCGGCGCGGGCGGGCGGCGAAACGGTCAGCCCTTTTCGCCAGGGCCTTGGGAGCGGATGAGCTTGCCCAGTTCGACCTGGTTCCTCGCCAGGGTCTGCATGGACCATCCGACCCACAGGACTCCAGCCAGCGCCAGGCCGGAGAGGACGCACGCCCACTTGGCGAAGGTGTAAATCTGTGCGGGCGTGGGCTCGTCGGCCGGCGTCTCGGGCTTGGTGCTCACCGTCTCCTGGGCAAGGCACGCCCCGGCCAGGGCGAGCACCGCCGCCGCCAGCATTACCGCTGCAAGGTACCTGCGCATGATGGTCTCCTGATAAACCCAAGCCGAGCTGCCCTGCCCGGCCGGTCCGGGCAGCGGCCCCGCCCACTAGGCCGGGCGCTAGCCTATATGCCCAACGGCCCCGCAGTGCAAGCCGTTTTGGGCTCGCCTGCCCCGGCGCGGGGGCGCCTCCCTTGTGGCCGCAAAAACAGTCCGAAAAAAATAGAATGCCGGTTGATGGAATGTTTGAGAGGCCTTACACTGTTAGAGCAGTGAAACTTATGGACGGGCTTAGCGCGATGGCACTGCCCGCTGTAAAACTCTCTCGCCGGCTGGAGGACTACCTCGAGGCCGTCCTCATGCTCAGCCGGGAAGACGGCGTCGCCCGCGTGAGCGACATCGCCGAGCGGACCGAGGTCAGCAAGCCCACCGTCACGGCGGCGCTGAAGAGTCTCTCCCAGGCCGGCCTGGTCAACCACGGCCGCTACCAGGTCGCGACACTCACCAAGGCTGGCGAGGTGGTCGCCAGGCGGATCCGCGGGCGCCACGAGGCCCTGGTCGAGTTCATGGTGGACCTCCTGGACCTGGACGTCGAGCGTGCCGAGGCCAACGCTTGCCGAATGGAGCACGTGGTTGACGACGTGGTGCTCGACCGGCTGAGCCTGCTGGCGGAGGTCATCGGGCAGTACTCCTTCGAGAAGGCCGAGTGGCTCGAGAGGTTCTCGGCGTATCGCAAGCAGCGCGGGCAGCGCGGCGCGGGACGGGTTCGGGCATGAGCGCAGGCGAGCAGGAAAACACGTTGCCGCCGATGCCGCTGGCCATGAGCCTTGTCGGTCAGAGTGTCAGCTTCGTCGGCCTGCAGGGCGGGGGGCGGGGACTGAGCCGCCGACTCGCCGAGATGGGCCTGGTGCCGGGCGAGCGGATGGAGGTGCTGAATCGCGGCCCCGGACCGTTCATCGTTGCCGTGAAGGGGACGAGGCTTCTGCTCGGGCGAGGCATGGCCGACCGCGTTCTCGTAAGGCCGGTGTGATCGGTCGGCGGGCCTGAGGCTTCGAGCACTTCGACAACCATGGCAGAGGCCGCGAAAAGCAAATTCACCGTCGCCCTTGCCGGGAACCCCAACTCCGGCAAGACCACGATCTTCAACGCCCTGACCGGCGGCCGCCAGCACGTGGGCAACTACCCCGGCGTCACGGTGGAGACCAAGTCCGGGCGGGCGAGCCACGCCGACGCCGAGCTGGAGATCGTTGACCTGCCCGGCACCTACAGCCTCACCGCCTACAGCGCCGAGGAGGTCGTCGCCCGCAACTTCATCATCGACGCCAGGCCCGACGTGGTGGTGGACATCATCGACTCGGCGAATCTGGAGCGGAACCTCTACCTGGCAACGCAACTGCTGGAGCTGGGGGTGCCGCTGGTGCTGGCGTTCAACATGTCGGACCTGGCCGAGGACCGCGGCTTCAGCATGGACCGCCCGTTGCTGTCGAGCCTGCTGGGTGTGCCGATAGTCCGCACCGTGGCCGACAAGGGCGATGGGATCGACGACCTGCTCGGGGCCGTGGTGGCGGCAGCGTCCGACCCGAAGGCGACCGTTGAGGCCCAACGCCGCCCCGAGTACGGGACCGAGCTGGAGCCGCACGTCAGGCAACTGACGGCGTTGCTCACGGAGGCCTGCGGGCCCGGCGGGCACGCCCGCTGGTTCGCCATCAAGCTGCTCGAGGGCGACCGCGAGACAACCAAGCGGCTGGGCGAGCAGTGTCCCGGGCAGGCTGACCGCTTGGTCGCTGAGGCCCGGCGCCTTCGCCGGCATATCCGGCGGGTCTGCGGCGGCTCGACCGAGATCGTCTTCGCCGACCGGCGCTACGGATTCATCTCCGGCGCCTGCGCCGAGGCGGTCAAGCAGCCGGCCGAGACCCGCGGCACCCGCAGCGACAGGATCGACCGGGTCGTCACCAACCACATCTTCGGCCTGCCGCTGTTCCTGCTGCTGACGCTGCTGGTTTTTCAATTGACCTTCTTGGTGGGCAACCCGCTGACCGACTACCTCACCGCCGGTAAGGACCACCTGGCCGGGCTGGTCGGGCAGCTCTGGCCGGGCGGCTCCGACTCGCTCCTCCGCAGCCTGCTGGTCAACGGCGTGATCGAGGGCGTCGGGGCCGTGGTCGTCTTCGTGCCGCTGATCTTCCTGCTGTTCGCCGCCATCGCACTGCTCGAGGACAGCGGCTACATGGCGCGGGCGGCGTTCGTCATGGACCGCCTGATGCACAAGATCGGCCTGCACGGCAAGAGCTTCATCCCAATGCTGATCGGCTTCGGCTGCACCGTGCCGGCGATCCTGGCCACCCGCACACTCGAGAGCCGGCGCGACCGCCTGACCACAATGCTGATCCTGCCGCTGTTCAGTTGCAGCGCGCGCCTGCCGATCTACCTGCTGATCCTCGGGGCGTTCTTCAAGCGCCGCCCCGTCTTCAGCATCTTCGGCGTCGTCACCGTCACCAACCAGGCGCTGTGGCTGATGCTCATCTACCTGATCGGCGTGGCGGTGGCGGTCGTCGCCGCCAAGGTGCTGCGCAAGACGCTCTTCCGCGGCGAGGTGACGCCGTTCGTGATGGAGCTGCCGCCCTACCGCCTGCCGACGCTGCGGGGCGCTCTGGTCCACACCTGGGAGCGGACGTGGATGTTCCTCCGCAAGGCCGGCACGCTGATCCTCGCGGCCGTCGTCATCCTCTGGGCTCTGACCACGTTCCCGCGGTCGGGCGACGACCCAACCCTCGCCGCGCAGGCCGTCCGCGCCGAGGAGCAATCGTCCGCCGCCGTCTCGCGGGCCCTGGGTCAGGTCGCCGACCCGCAGATCGCCAGCCGCTTCGCCGACTCCGAGCTGAACCTGCTACGGACCCGCAGGCGCCATGAGGAGGCCTCCCAGCCCTACCGCCAGGCCTTGCGCCAATACCAGGCCGCGAGGAATGAGCTGGCCGAGGCCGTCCCCGCCCTGCCGGCATTGCTGGACTCGCCCGAGCCGGC
>CBFCZU010000224.1:0-7115 GCA_965602635.1 uncultured Planctomycetales bacterium
CAGCGCCAATGCCACCGGCACCAGCGGGGCGCGCCGCAGCGCCGGCTTCGCCTCGGCATCCGACGGCGCATCCGGCAGCCGCCCATCCGGCAGATCCGCCTGCTCCCCAGACATGGTGACGCCGATTCTAAGCTATCTGCAACGATGTCTGAACAGTTCGCTGAGACAGTAGAAAGTGGAAAGGGGGGCGCAGGAAAGCCGCCTGCCTCCTCTCCCGGCTTCTTCCTGCCGCAGGGGCTTTGCCCTCTCTCCTGCTCTCCTGTTCGCCTGCTCTCCTGCTCCAAGCTGCGTGCAATCCTCGTTGCACGCAGCTTAAACCCCCCGCCGCCCCATGGGCGACGCGGAAGAGGGATTCCTGGCCCACGAGTTGGCCCGGCTCAATGGCGAACTCAAGACCATCAACCAGGCCCTCCGCGAGACCGAGGCGTACCCGGCCCTGGAGAGCCCATCGAGCTGGACCGCGTGGGCCCCGGCCGAGCCGGAGACCCACAGCAGTTCGGCGGCCCCGCGCTCGCCGGAGGTGAGCTTGCCGCTGTCGCCGTCGGTGATGTCGGCGAAGTAGTGGAAGTCTTCCTCGTACTTCACCAGCGCCGGGCAGACGCCGGAGACGCAAGCCCGGCCAATCTTGCCGGCGCCGATGGGCTCCAGCGTGATGACGAACCAGCCGATGTCGGATGGCCGCGACGGCGTCGTACGCTTGAGCACGACCCGGCGGATGTTGGTCTTGCCGGTCAGGCTGAACAGCGTGCCCTTGTAGGCAGCCGTGACCTGGGCGTCGGTCTTGAAGGAACGGATCGTCAAGCTGCTGGTCGCGGACGTCGTCCTCAGCCCCGACGGCCTGCTCGTTCGCCTGCGGCTGAACGGCCTGAACGCACTGGTTGCGGAGCTTCAGGGCGACGGCCCGGTCGAGCTGACCAAGGACGGCCAGACGGCAGACATCCGTGTGCCGATGGAGTTCAAGCGCCGCGGCAGGAGAAAGGAGATCGTCCTCCCGCCCGACGCCGCCACGACCGCCGACATTGGCCCACGTCGGCCGATCGTCGTCGCCTTGGCCCGAGCGTACAAGTGGCAGAAGATGCTGGAGGAGGGGGAGGCGGGGTCGATGGCGGAACTGGCAGATCGCTACGGGGTGGATCGGTCGTACGTCGGGAGAACCCTCAAGCTGGCGGCGCTGGCGCCGAGTATCGTTGAGGCCATCTTCAGCGGCGAAGAGCCTAGCAGTTTGTCCTTGATGGAGCTCCACCGGCCTCTGCCTCTTCGCTGGGGCGAGCAATGCCGAATGCTTGCCTTCCCGGTGGACGGCGAGTAGAAACTCCCACCTGGAGAAGCAGACGTTTCTCCGGGGTTGTACTCCGGCCGGCAGGATCATGCTGGCTGGCGTTGTTCTTCGCTTGACGCGGCCTCGTCCCACCAGATAATGCACTGGTATGACCGGTGAGGAATTCCTTCGCGAGTTGGCAAAGCAGCTTTCCTTCGAACTCGTCCCGAACGAGTCCATCCGGAATTTCACCACGAATTCCGAAATCATCGGCGCCTATGCCGAGGCAACCGTCCGAGAGTTCGTAAGGCGCATGGTGGAGCCGCTTCGGGTGTCCACCGGCGCCGTCATCGATGAGAAGCTGTGTTCGGAACCAGCAAAGGTCCCGCAGATCGATACGATGATCTGGCTCCCGGCGCCAGCACCAGCAGTCTTCTGCTCAGGGGACTTTGGCCTCGTGCCGCGCGGAAGCTGCCTCGGGATCATGGAGATCAAACGATCCGTGTACGCCGGCGTGGGCAAGAAGATGAAAGCGATACTTGACCGCTCAGGTGAGCTTGTCGCCGACATCGAGATGACGGAGAAAGATGAGAAAGGCCAGGAAGTCAAAGTAGACCGGAAGATGCACTGCGGCTTCGGCGTTGTCTGTCTTGATGAGCACAAGCGGTCCGATGCAACATTGCAGAGGCTGGTTAAGGACGGGCGTGCAGCGATTCTTCTGGAACTCGTTGATGGGCGACTTCGGCCCAATGCCCATGACATCCATTCGATGGTCAATTACCTAGTCAGGGTCCGTAGAAAAGCTCTCTTCCTTGACGGGAGATCCCTGGTCAACCTCGGCCTGCTGCGCGCGCGATGATGGGCGCCCTCCGGGCGTCGTGTCGCCCCCATCCAGGGCACGTGTACGTTGCGCTCGTTGGCCAACCGCACGACGGTTGTTACGTTTCTCCTGATCCAACTCTCCCGGGTCTTGCCTTCTGTCGTCTTGCATGCTACGCTCTGCCCTCAGGCCAGCATCCATCAACATCGCTCGGCCTCTGAGGCTGTCCGAGCGTCATCCCGTGCGATGCCGCGACGCTTTGCACGCAAGAGGATGCACCAATGACAACCGTAGACAGAGGACTTACGGCGAAGGAACGTACTGAATTGGCGACTATCCTTGGAACGCTTCGGGCACAGGTCCTTCCGATCCTGCAAGAGGAATGGCCCGGGGAGCTGGACATGGAGGTAGTCATTGCTCGGCAGCGTGATTTCAGAGATGCTGAATGGCAGGACAAGACCGTGCTTGCCAGATGTGAGGCAATGGCGGCGGAAGTCGGGGATCTCAAGTTCACGGTACATGTGAAATCATGTTTGAAATCGCTTTGGGCCATTGAACATGTATTCCTGCACGAGGCTGCCCACATGCTCCACGACATGCGAGTGATGAGGAATCTTGACTATGGGAGCCAATTCCTGTTCACGTATAGAGACGTGGATTGGCATGAATCTCACGGAGACGATTGGGGAGTGGCCTTCGCCCAGCTGTATCGGGCGGTGACTAGTCCAGTTCCACCACAGTCGATCTAGTCAGGGAGAATGCGGCCACTTGTGCGACCGCGCTATGCCGGTGTTCCTTTATAGAACGTGCATACGTCCCGGCAGGCTGGACATCCGGATCCGGACCAATGGTCTGCGGTCAACTGAACCAATCACCAGGGACCCGCACCTACGTTGACTGCGGCTTCCTGGGCTTATTGGCGGCCTGATGGTGACACAGGTCAGATGTCAGGAGTCTCAGCGATATGGGAGCCTGTCTGGGATGTGTACTGGTGGGGGTTGCTGAATGGCCGACGATGTGCGGCAGGCACTCCGCAGGTTTGGGGGGCGATGAGAGAGGCCGGGGCTGTCCGCCAATCCGATCTGATAGCCGGGCTTGTGGATACCAACAGAAGCCAGCCTATTCTTGGAGGAAGTTAGGATGCCACCGCTTGATAAGTACAGCATCGTATGTCAACGTCCTGGCGCTGACCCCTATACAACGTCATCCTTCAGTTGCCGGCGGCCAGCTCGAGCGAAACGTCGTCGATCCAGAGTTCGCCGTAAGCGGTCGTGTAGATGAAGACGTAGACGGCGACGGTACCGTCGGGCGCGGCCTTGCGCTTGCCGCGCGGCGGCTTGACCGTCACCTCGCCGGACACCTCCGTCCAGCCATAGTCGCTGCCGCCCGGCAGATCGATCTTCGCCCATCCGTCGCCCGGGTCGCCCTCGAAGTTGATCCAGCACCGACCCCGCGCGGCAACGGCCTTGAAGTGCCCGCGGAACCGCAGCTTCGTGCCGACCTTCACACGGATGGCCCGCGTGCAGAGGCCGCCCCGGCCCCGCTTGCGGCAGACCAGCCGGCCGCACAGCTTGCCCGTGCGCCCCTTGCCCAGCTTGATGTCGTAGTCGCCCCCGTCCCAGAAGCCGCTGTAGCCCCAATCGGCGAACGGGCTCCGCGCAACGCCGTCGAGCGGCCCGTAGCCCCACGGCTCGACGGGGTACGGCTTGCGCGGCCCGCTGCGTAGCTCAAGCGACCCGTTGCGGATCAGGTTGACCGGCGGGCGCGGCTTCGTCGTCGGCGCCTTGCGGGCCCCGCCCGGCTTCGGGGCCGCCCCGAACGCCGACATCAGCAGCACGCCCGCCGTCAACAGCACCACACGAATCGGTCCCATGGCTGTCATCTCTCACCCACCAGCTTCCTGAGCGCGACGATCGCGCCGGCCAACTTCCGGCGGAAGGCGAAGTACGCGTCTTCGCCCGCGACGATCGAGCCGTCATCGGTGATCAGCTCGTCCAATCCGAGCACGAGCCGCGCAGCCCGCACCTCCGCCGCGCCGCCGCGCCCCGCCGCCTCCGCCTTGCGCACCAGCCGGCCCAGCAGCCACATCGCCTCGTAGTCCTCGAAGCCGTCCCGCAACGCCTTCAGCCGGATCGACGGATACGGCACGCCATCGGGGCCGGGGTATAGCAGGTATCCGTCGCCGTTGTAGCGGCCGAACGTGTTCGGATTCCAGGCCGCCGCGGGCCACTGGTGCGGCGGCTTCTTGCGCCAGTTCGGCCCCCACGAGTTCGGGGACCAATACTCGAACCCCCTGGCGCCGTACTTCCAGCAGAACATGGGGATGATCCGCGCGTCGAGCAGCGGGTACTCGATGAACAGGTTGGGCCGGTCCATCGGGTAGCAGCAGACGGCCAGCCAGGCCTCCGTGCCGCGCCGCTGAAGCTGCGCGACGCCGGACCTGTGGTACTGCGTCACGTAGACGTCGAAGACGTCGATGGCCCCGGCGAGCGCCTTGACGCCCTCGGGCTGGTTGAGGCACTGGAGGATTCGCAACTCGGGCGCAACGGCCCGGATGGCCTTGGAGATCTTCCGCACCTCCGGCCAGGCCGACCGCGGCGCCTCGTCGTACGTGTAGACGTAGGCCCTGTCGATCCACCCCTTCTCGCGGAGGTGGTCGCCGTAGGCCTTGAGCCGCTCGGTGAACTCGGCGATGAACGCCGGCGTGTACTCGGTCTTGCCGGCCCGCTTGAGATTCGGGGCCGTGCCCATGATGAACGCGTTCATCCCCTTGCCCAGCAGCCGCTCGAGGCTCGCGTCGACGCGGGAGAAGTCGTACCTGCCCGTCTTGCGGTCCTTTCGGACGTGGGCGGCCACCTCGCCGCCGGGCCCCAGACGGTGGGCCAGCAGGATGTCCTGGTACCGGTGGATCGTCTCGGCGTGCTTGCGGTTGTCCTCGGCCGACCACTTCAGCCCGTAGAACGCGCGGATGACGCCCGTGCCCAGCCAGGTCAGCGTCCGCAGGTGCGTCTCGTCCGGCAGGGCGAAGTCCCACACCGTCACGGTCAACGGCACGGCCGCCGGCTTCAGGCCCTTCGGAACGATCCGGATCGTGCCCCGGTAGACGCCGGCCGGCGTGTCCGCAGCGGTCCTGACGCTGACCCACACCGGCACCCGCCCCAGCCGCTCGACGGTGAACGGGCCCGGCGGCATGAGCGGGTCCGGATACAGCCCCACGCGCGGGACCGGGTATGGCGGCGTGAAGGCCGTCTCGACGAACGCCACGCGGCGCCAGCTCAGCGCGCCGGCCGGGATCGTCGCCCCGCCGGACGACCGCAGGGCCGACAGCTCGACGCGATCGACCGTCACGTCCCGCCAGGGCGACTCGACGACGACCTGGACGGCCTCGTGCTCGTTGCGGGCCAGGGACATCGCCGTCCGGGCGCTCGTCCGCGCGGCGAAGTCGGCCTCGGGCGCAACCTTCCGCAACGCCGACGCGACGTCCACACGGTAGCCGATCGAGCCGTCCGGCTCGGGGATCTCCTTCGGCATCGGTTCCGTCAGAGCCGGCTCGTCCGGCGACTCGGCCATCTCGTTGACGTCGACGGTCTCGACCGACACGTCGTCGACCCAGATCGTCCCGCCGGCCTTGGTGTAGAGGAAGACCATCAGCGTCTGCCCGTCGGCCCGCGCGTGGCGGACGGGCACGACGCAACGCTTGGTGACCTTCGTCCAGTCGTACGTTCCGCGCTTGAGGTCCAGGCCGGCCCAGCCGTCGCCGGGCGTGCCCTCGTAGTTCAGGAAGACGCGGCCGGCGGCGTCGCGGGCCTTGATCCAGAGCGTCACCTTCAGGATCGTGCCCGGCCGGAGCTTGAACGGGCTCGACGCGATGCCGCCCCGGCCCTTCTTCTCGCAGCGGATCTCGCAGCACCGCCGGCCCGTGTGGGCCTGGTCGGATACGTGAACGGTATATCGCCCCCCTTCCCAGCCGCCGCCGAAGAGCCAGCCCTCCAGCGGCGACTGCTTCGCCCCACCGTAGAAACGCCGGACCTCCGCGGGCAGCTTCGCGAGCAGATCCGTCTTCCTGAACTGCTCGAAGCCGCCGTTGACGATCAGGTTGCCGCCGCCCGCCTGCGAGGCGACAACGTGCAGAACGACGGCCAAGCCGGGCAGGACTTTCCTCATAGCCGTACTCCTCGAAGCCGAACGAAACGTCCCCGACGATTCTCCCCCGCCGACACGCCTTGTCAACCGAGATTTCCCGGATGGCCTCCAGCCGACGACCTTCGTCGGCCTTTCTGACAACTTTACCCCGGACCGCGACATCAGCAAGTGCCGTTTCTGCTCATCGGCCAGATAGTTCGGTCGGTTCCGGGCCATGATTCTGCCCAAAGCGGCCTGCGTAGAGGCGGTCATTGCCGATCCGCGCAGACCATCCCCATCGCCTCCGCGTCCTCCGGTCGTCTCGACGGTTCTCGCCGTCATTCCGGCACCGCCTCGGGCAGGCGCAAGCGTCGTATCCTCTCCAGGATCGCTCGGAAGAGCCGCTTGGGCACTGCCACCTCGGCCAGCTGGAAGATGACGTACCGCGCGTGGGTGCCTCGGCACTGACGAGCTTCTCCTACGGCGTCGTTGGTCCCATCGGCCAACGGGACCCTTGGCGCGTTTTCGCTTTCTCGCGCTAGGCAAGTGTTCTGCGCAGAAAAACGCATCTGTCCCGGCAGGCCTGATCTGATAAACTCCTGCACAAACATCGGTTACGCACGGCGGGACTCTTTTCGAGAAGTCCCGGCGCGTCAGAGAGGATCGGGCCAAGAGAGAGGGAAACGGGCGAGATCGGCGTTTTTCGGGCCTACCGAGTCCCGGCGCGGGAGCCGCCAGACGGCGACGCCGATCCGCCGAAAGCCTTTATCAGGCGTGGATTAACGAAGCGGCCCGCCGGATTGCTCCAGCGGGCCGTGATCGGTCAGAGAGCGTTTCGCAAGGATACGCTCACTGGAGGTGCCGGGGATCGAACCCGAGTCCCACGGCGGACGGCTGCGGTGAGGCCAGACTGGT
>CBFCZU010000225.1:0-6960 GCA_965602635.1 uncultured Planctomycetales bacterium
TGGCGCATCGTTCGCGACCTAAAACCCCGAACACCTTGGTGGGCAATGAGTTACGGATATCGGCTCGGTCGCGAAACGTTCCGTTTCGTTCCGGAACTTTCCGAAACTTTCCGTTTCGTTCCGTTTCGTTCCGTTTCGTTCCGGCGCGTTCCGTCCCGATCCATCGGGATTCCGCCCGGTTCCGGCTTCTGGCTGGTTGCGCCGGGCAGGACGGGAGGCTGGCGGCGGAACGCCAATTCCTGCCACTTGAGCAGGTCACTGGGTGCCCCAGAGCGGCTTTTGGCCGGAATTGACAGGCCCGCCGCCCGGGCGGTTCAATACAAGCTACGTCGAAACAAGGCCTTACATAGAGTGGCACTGGGGTTGCGAGCCCTGCATACGGAGAAACTGTGCTCATGGGCAGATTGGTGGTGTGAGAAATGGTGGCCTCACCGGCACATCAGGGTCATGGCTGGCCGCTCAGCCTGCTGGTCAACGGCGAGGCGGGCGATTACGTCGAGGCCCTCGAGCAGATCGTGGGCCAGCCGTGGCTGCGGACCTACCGCGTCCGCTCGGACAATGAGATGCTGCAGCTCGTGCGCGAGGGCGTGGGCGACGCGGTCGTCCTCGACGAGGCCGCCACCGAGCTGGACCCGCTGAGGATGCTGAGGATGATCCACCGGCTCAACGAGGCGCTGCTGGTGGTCCTTCTGACCCGCCGGTCGGACCGCCGTTGGATGGAGCAGGCGCTGAGGCTGACGGCGTTCAGCGTCGTCATCAAGCCGTTGCGGCTGGAAGAGCTGCTGGCGCAAATACATCGGATGATGGTGCGGCTCGACGCCGCCATCCGCAAAGGGACTTTGTGAGTGCAAACCAAGAGGCGTGAGGCGGGACCCATACCCGCGCGCATGCAGCAGGAAGGAGCAACCGATGGGCAAGGCCAAAGCCAAGGCAAAGAAGGCAAAGAGCGCCAAGACGAAGATCAAGCCGCTGGGCGAGAAGGTTCTCATCAAGCGGCTGGAGGCTGAGGAGACGACGCGCGGCGGGATCGTGCTGCCGGACGCCGCCAAGGAGAAGCCCCAGAAGGGCAAGGTTCTCGCCGTCGGCGACGGCAAGCTGCTGGACGACGGCACCCGGGCCAAGTTTCAGGTCAAGGCCGGGCAGACCGTGTTGTTCGGCTCCTACGCCGGCACGGAGATCAAGCTGGACGGCGAGGAGATGATCCTCATGGACGAAAGCGAGATCCTGGCGATTCTGGACTGAATCCCCGGCGGCTGACCACAGGCGGGGGGATCGTCCCGGCAGCTGCGACGATTCTTTCAGGCAACGAGAGTGGATAGGAGCAACCAAGATGGCAAAGAAGAAGATAACATTTGACATGGAAGCCCGCGAGGGCATTCGCCAGGGCATCAACAAGCTCGCCCGGGCGGTCAAGGGCACCCTCGGGCCCACCGGCCGGGTGGTCGTCCTCGAAAAGTCATTCGGCAGCCCGACCGTAACCAAGGACGGCGTGACCGTCGCCAAGGAGATCGAGCTGGAGGACGCCAACGAGAACATGGGCGCCCAGATGGTGCGCGAGGTCGCCTCGAAGACCTCCGACGTGGCGGGCGACGGCACGACCACCGCGACGATCTACGCCGAGGCCGTCTTCGAAGAGGGCCTCAAGAACGTCACCGCCGGCGCCAAGGCCATGCAGCTCAAGCGCGGCGTCGAGAAGGCCTGCGCGGCGATCGTCGCCGAGCTGGTGAAGATGTCCAAGCCCATCAAGTCGTCCAAGGAGATCGCCCAGGTGGGCGCCTGCGCAGCCAACCAGGACACCGAGATCGGCAAGATGATCGCCGAGGCGATGGACAAGGTCGGCAAGGACGGCGTGATCACCGTCGAGGAGGGCAAGGGCCTGGACACGGCTGTGGACCTGGTGGAGGGGATGCAGTTCGACAAGGGCTTCATCTCGCCGCACTTCGTCAACCGCCCCGAGACGATGGAGTGCGACCTGGAGAACCCGCTGATCCTGGTGCACGAGAAGAAGATCTCGACCGTCAAGGACCTGGTTCCCCTGCTGGAGAAGATCGCCCAGTCCGGCAAGCCTCTGCTGATCGTGGCCGAGGACATCGAGGGCGAGGCGCTGGCGACGCTGGTGGTGAACAAGCTGCGCGGCACGCTTCAGTGCTGCACGGTCAAGGCCCCCGGCTTCGGCGACCGTCGCAAGGACATGCTCCGCGACATCGCCGTCCTCACCGGCGGCGAGGCCGTCATGGAGGACATGGGCATCTCGCTCGAGAACATCCAGATGGCGGACCTGGGCTCGGCCAAGCGCGTTCGCATCGACAAGGAGAACACGACCATCATCGAGGGTGGCGGCAAGACGGCCGAGATCACCGGGCGGATCGAGCAGATCAGGAACGAGCTTGAGGCCACCACCAGCGACTACGACGGGGAGAAGCTGGAGGAGCGGCTGGCCAAGCTCTCGGGCGGCGTTGCCCAGATCAACGTCGGGGCCGCCACCGAGGTGGAAATGAAGGAGAAGAAGGCCCGCGTGGAGGACGCCCTGCACGCCTGCCGCGCGGCCGTGGAAGAGGGCATCCTGCCGGGCGGCGGAGTGGCCGTGCTGCGGGCACGCAAGGCGCTCGACGGCATCAAGTGCAACACCGACGACGAGGCCACTGGCGTGGACATCGTCCGCCGCGCGCTGGTCACGCCCATCAAGCAGATCGCCGTCAACTCCGGGCTGGACGGATCGATCGTGGCTGACACGGTGGAGAAATCCGCCGATGCGAACTTCGGCTACGACGCCCTGGCGGGCAAGTACTGCGACCTGGTCAAGGCCGGGGTGATCGTCCCGACGAAAGTCGAGCGGATCGCGCTTCAGAACGCGGTCTCGGTGGCCGGGCTGCTGCTGACCACCGACGCGGTCGTCTCGGAGATACCCGAGAAGAAGCCGCCCATGCCGGCCGGCGGCGGCGGCGGCGGAATGGACGGCATGTACTAGGAGCAGAAGATAAGTTAACCTGATCGCAAACTGGCTGCCCGCTTTGTAGGGGGCAGCGGACAAAGGCACGGCGGCTCGCGGTGAGGCGGGTCGCCGTGCTTTTATGCGCCCACGCCGAGCCGCGGGGCCGCGCGACCGCGCCGGGCGATTCACCCCCCAGGGCCTTGACGGCGGACAACGGCCGCTCCATCATGCGAGCCTTGATCGCGCCGCCAGCCAGGAGAACAGCGACATGCGAGCCACACGGCAGATGCCCTCGATCGCCGGCCTGGCACTGTTCGACACCTGCGTGACGCTCGGCCGGTCGTGCATGCAGAGCGTGCCGGAATACCTCACGCCCGAGAACGTGCTGGCCGTCATGGACAAGTACGACATCGCCGAGGCGCTCGTGCACTACAACGACGCCCGGCTGGTGAGGCCCAGGCGGGTGGGCAACGAGAGGCTGCTCCGCGAAGTGGGCGGGTGCGACCGCCTTCATCCGGTGTGGGTGCTCGAGCCGCCCAAGCGCCCCGACCCGTCCGGCGCACGGCAGATGGTCGAGGAGATGCTCTCGGCCGGGGTGCGGGCGGCGAGGCTCATGATGGGACACGCGCCGCCGCTGCACTGGGCATGGAAGGACCTGTGCGAGGCGCTCGAGGCCCACCGCGTGGTCTGCCTGCTGGACTTCGCGCCGGTCCGGGCGGCGGGCACCAACTGCGTGCCCGACTCGCTGATGCTCGACAAGCTGCTGGAGATATGCCTCGCCCACGGCGAGCTGCCGATGATCCTCTCGCACCACTCGGGCGGGCTGGGGGTCTCCTGGCCGACGCTGCCGATGATGCACCGCGCGGGCAACCTGCTCATCGACACGACCGGAGTGGTGGACTACTGGCGGGAGGTGGCCCGCGACCTGGGCCCCGAGCGCGTCGTCTTCGCCACGGGGATGCCCTTCTACGACCCGTCGGTGTTCGTCGCCAACGTGCAGTACGACGAGACGCTCGACGCCCCGGCCAAGAAGCTGATGTGCGGCGACAACCTCCGCCGTCTGCTGGAGGGCGTGCGATGAGCGAGATACTCCAGCGCTGGCGGGCGGGCGAAGGCCTGCCGGACGTGCTGGCCATCGACGGGCACACGCACGTGGGCGAATGGCCACACGGCGCCAACTACGAGAACATCGACGACATGGCCGCCGGGGTGGTCGCCGTCATGGACGCCAACGGAGTGGACGCCGCTTGCGTCATGTCAGGCGGGTACATGTGGAAGGGCACCGACTACCGACTCGGCAACGACGTCCTGATCGAGCTGTGGCGCAGGGTGGGCGACAGGGTCATACCCTTCGCGCACTTCAACCCCAACGACCACCTCGACGCGATCCTCGCCGAGCTGGAGCGCGTCCGCGCGGCCGGGGTCCGCGGAATCAAGCTGCTCAACGCCTACCAGGACTACCCCGGCGACGGGCCCAACCTGATGGCCCTGTACCGCTTCGCCGACGAGCACAACATGCTCATCCTCGACCACTCATGGACGAGGGACGAGATCCTCCGCATCGCCGGCGAGTTCCCCGGCACCGACTTCATCTTCGGGCACTACGGCCACTCGCAGGACCCGATCCTCAAGTCGATGCCCAACGTGTACGCCAACATCTGGGGCCTCGGCTCGCTGGGCTTCCTCGAGCGCGGCGTCCGCGAGGTCGGGCCGGAAAAGTTCCTCTTCGGCTCCGACGCCTTCATGAACCCCATCTCCGTCGGGATCGGCATGGTCGTGTACGCCGACGTCCCGGACGACCACAAGCGGCTGATCCTCGGGCTGACCCAGGCGAGACTGCTGGAGAAGGTCGGCGCCCTGCCTGCGGCGCTCAAAGACAAGTACGGATTGTGAGGCCGACAATGAGCAAGCAGTTCGAGATCGTATTCGAGGGCAGCGGGGCCGTCTTCGTGGCCGAGATGCTGGAGGATGCCGCCCCGATCACCTGCGAGAACTTCTGGAACGCCATCGCCCAGCCGGTGAGCGACGCGCTGCACCACGGTGGCGAGACGGGGCCGGAGATATGGGCCTTCGTGCCTCCCCCGGCCGAGGAGCTGCCATACGAAAACGCCACCGTCTTCCCCGAGCACGGCGACATCCTCTACTACCACTACCGCCAGCCGCCGACGCGCGACGGGCAGATGGTGTACGACATCGGCATCTACTGGGACCGCGGGGCGAGCAAGCTCAAGCAGGGGTGGATACCCGGCAACCTCTTCGCCCGCATCAGCGGCCCCGAGCAGATCCGGCTGCTCCGCGCCGAGGCCGGCAGGCTACTGACCGAAGGCGCGGGCAAGGTTACCCTCCGCCGCAAGGAGAATTGACGGGACCTCTGCGACACGGGGAATATCCGCCGGGCAAGGACAGGAACCATGACAAGCCGATCCAAAGGCAAGGTGATCACGGTCCGGGGCGAGGTCGAGCCCGAGGCCCTCGGCGCGGTGCTGATGCACGAGCACCTGCACAGCGCCTGCCAGGATTTCGAGGAGGGGCCTACCCGGCCTGAATGGGTCGAGCTGCTGATGGGCTACGCGGTGCCCAACCTCAGGAAGCTGCACGAGTCCGGCTGCCACGCGATGGTTGACCCCACGCCCATCGCCTGGCGGGCCTGGCCGGACACCTACGTGCAGATCGCCGAGGCGGCAGACCTGCACATCATCCTGGCCACCGGCTTCTATCGCGAGATGCAGGTCGGCACCTACTGGGTCGAGGACGCCTCGCAGGCAATCTGGCCGGCGGTGCGCGAGAAGAGCGTCGATGAGCTGGCCGAGATTTGCGTCCGCGAGATCACCGAGGGAATCCACGGCTCCGACGTGCACGCCGGCGTCATCAAGCTCGGCTCGAGCGCCGCGGCCCTGACCGACGCCGAGGCCAAGGCCTTCCGCGCCGGAGCGGCCGCACAACAGGCCACGGGCGTGAGCATCACCACCCACTGCCAGGGCGAGGGCACCCACGTGACGCAGCTCCGCGCCCTGACCGACGCCGGCGTGGACCCGGCCCGGGTCGTCATCGGGCACACCCAGGGGCACATCGTCAACGAGACCGACACCGTCCGCGAGTGGATGAAGCGCGGGGCGACCTTCCTGCCGACCAACCTCCGCATGGATGGCGACTGGGAGTTCTGGGCCGACTTGGTCCGGATGATCCGCCGGCTCTTCGACGAGGGGCTGGGCGAGCGCATCGTCCTGGGGCTGGACTGGGCCTTCGAGACCGAGCAGGGGCCGCTCGTGGGCTGCACCTTCATGCCGCCGCCGCCGTATCGCTACATGTTCACACACACGCTGCCGAGATTCCGCAAGCTCGGGCTTGAAGAGCAGGCCATCGAGCAGATGATGGTGACGAACCCGGCCAGGATACTCCCAATGGCGTAGAAAGCTGACCGCTGACGGCTTCTTTCGAGGACACAACCATGGCACGCGTATTTGGCGACAAGGAAATGCGGAATCTCAAGCAGGTGCTCAAGAGCAAGCAGTTGGGCTGGCGCGAGGGTGGCTTCGTGACGAAGCTGGACAACGCCTTCGCGAGGTACACCGGGTCGAAGTACGGCATCTGCCGCAACTCCGCCATGACGGGGCTGGCCCAGGCGGTGGCCATCAGCGGCGCCGGCTGCGGCGACGAGATCATCTGCGACCCGCTCGTCCACTTCGGCGGCGTCGCGGCGCTGAGCTTCAACTGCGTCCCGAAGTTCGTTGACGTCCGCTACGACACCTACCTCATGGACGTCGGCCAGGTCGAGAAGGCCATCACCCGCCACACAAAGGCGCTGATCGTCACCAACCTCTGGGGCCTGTGCGCCGAGCTGGACAAGCTCCGCGCCCTCTGCCGGCGGCACGACATCTTCATGATCGAGGACTGTGCCCACGTCATCGGCGCGACCTGGAAGGGCAGGCACTCGGGCACCTACGGCGACATCGGCGTATTCAGCTTCCAGCAAGGCAAGCACATCTGCACCGGCGACGGCTGCGTCATGGTCACCGACCGCAAGGACC
>CBFCZU010000226.1:0-6955 GCA_965602635.1 uncultured Planctomycetales bacterium
AGGTCAAGCCGCCGGGCAGCACCGAGGCCAAGGACATATACGAGCCCGGTGGCATCGCCGCCGCCACGCCGGTAACCGACGGGAAGCGCGTCTGCGCCCTCTTCGCCAACGGCGACGTCGGCTGCTTCGATTTCGAAGGGCGCCAGCTCTGGGCCGAGGCCCTGGGGCCGCTGGAGAACGCCTACGGGCACGCCTCATCACCGGTCATCTGCGGCGACCTGCTGCTGCTTCAGCTCGACCAGGCGTCGGCCGATGACGGCAAGTCGTACCTGCTGGCGATGGACCTGGCCACCGGGGCGACGGTCTGGGACGCCCCTCGCCCAGTCGGCGATACCTGGTCCACGCCCATCGTCATCCAGGTCGGCTCGACAAGGCAGGTGATCGCCTGCGGCAACCCGCTGGTGATCGCCCACGACCTTGCCAGCGGGCGGGAGATATGGCGGGCCGACTGCCTGGGCGGCGACCAGGCCCCCTCGCCGATCCTCGCCGCCGGCCTGGTGTGCGTGGCCGACTCGAGCGCGGAGCTTACGGCCATTCGCCCCGGGGGCAGCGGCGACGTGACCAAGAGCGGCATCGCCTGGCGGGTCGAGGACGGCGTGCCCGAGATCGCCACCCCCGTCACCGACGGGGAGCACATCTTCCTGGCGGTGGACATGCTCACCTGCTACGAGGCCCGCACCGGCAAGAAGCTCTGGGAGGTGGAGCTGGAGGATGCCTGCCGGTCCTCGCCGGCGCTGGCCGAGGGAAGGCTCTACGTGCTGGACGATGTCGGCATGATGTACGTTCTCCAGCCCGGGCCGCAGCACCGCGAGATCGCCCGGTCGCGGCTCGGCGACAACTTGACCTGCCACGCCTCGCCGGCCTTCGCCGACGGGAGGATATTCATCCGCGTCCAGATCGAGCCCGACGAGGAGGCGGAGGAAGAGGACGGGGACGCAAAAACCGAGAACCACCTTTACTGCGTCGGCAAGGCGAAGAAATGAGCGAACCTGACCTGGACCTGGAGTTCGTTGACGCCGCGGTGGCGAAGATCGGGCGCACGCCCGATGCGACCATACCCATCCTCCAGGCCATCCAGAACCACTACCGCTACGTGCCCGAGCAGGCGCTGCGGCGTGTGTGCGAGATAACCGACATCAACCCGGCGGACATCGTGGGCGTTGCCACCTTCTATTCGCAGTTCCGGATGCGCCCGGCGGGGGAGCACACGATACGCGTGTGCATCGGCACGGCCTGCCACGTCAAGGGCGGCGAGGGCATCTACGAGGCGTTCCGCGAGCACCTCCGGATCGAAGAGGGAGAGGACACCGACGCGGAGCGGCAATTCACGGTGGAGAAGGTGGCGTGCCTGGGCTGCTGCATGCTCGCCCCGGCGGTGGAGATCGGCAACATGACCTACGGGCACCTGACGCCCGAGACGGTGGGGGCGGTGGTCGATGACTTTCTCGCCGGCCAGGCCGAGGTCGCCGGCGAGCGCCCGGCGGCGCCCGGTGCGGGCGAGAGGCGGGCGGTCGGCGAGATTCGCATCAGCCTCGACACCTGCTGCATCGCCAGCGGCGCCGGCAAGGTGGCCCAGGCCCTGGGGCAGGCCATCCGGCGGACGGGCGCGGCGGCGGTGCTCAAGGCCGTCGGCTGCGCCGGAAAGTCCTACCTCGAGCCGCTGGTGGAGGTGATCTCCCCGGGGGCCGAGCCGGTGCTCTACCAGGCCGTCTGCCCGGACGATGCCGAGGCCATCGTGCGGAGGCACTTCAGGCCGGCTGGGCTCGGGCGCAGGGTCCGCTCGGTCGTCTCTTCCGCGTTGGAAAAGGCTCTCACGGACGAGGCGTGGGACGCCGGCGGCGAGGCGCTGCCGCCCCACCACCCCTCAGTGCAGGCCTTCGACGAAAAGCAGGTGCGGATCGCCACGGAATACTGCGGCCAGGCCAGCCCCACCGACCTGGACGAGTACCTCCGCCATGACGGGTTCGCGGCGCTGCGCCGCTGCCTGGAGGAGCTGACGGGCGAGCAGGTCATCGACGAGATAGCCGCCAGCCGCCTGAGGGGGCGGGGAGGGGCCGGGTACCCCACCGCCGCCAAGTGGGCCCAGGTAGCCGACCAGCCGGGACCGGCCAAGTACCTCGTCTGCAACGGCGACGAGGGCGACCCCGGGGCGTTCATGGACCGCATGCTGCTGGAGTCCCAGCCCTACCGGATCATCGAAGGGCTGACCATCGCCGCCTACGCCGTCGCCGCCCACGCCGGATACGCCTACATCCGGGCCGAGTACCCCAGGGCGGTCATACGGATGACCGAGGCCATCGAGCGCTGCCGGAAGGCCGGCTTCCTCGGGAAGGACATCATGGGCAGCGGGCTCGCCTTCGAGCTGCACATCATGGAGGGGGCGGGGGCGTTCGTATGCGGCGAGGAGACCGCACTGCTGGCGTCTATGGAGGGCCGGCGGGGCGAACCCCGGCTGCGCCCGCCGTACCCCGCCGCCAGCGGGCTGTGGGGCAAACCCACCCTGGTCAACAACACCGAGACCTTCTCCCTCGTCCCCTGGATCATCCGCAACGGCGGCGCGGCCTTCGCCGCCCTGGGCGACGAGAACTCCCGGGGCACGAAGGTCTTCGCCCTCGCCGGGAAGGTCGCCCGCGGCGGTCTGATCGAGGTGCCCATGGGCATCACCCTGCGCCAGATCGTGGAGGAAATCGGCGGGGGGGTCTCCGACGGCGAGAGGCTCAAGGCCGTTCAGGTGGGCGGGCCCTCCGGCGGGTGCGTGCCGGAACGGCTGGCCGACACGCCCGTGGACTACGAGGCCCTGACCGGAGCCGGGGCGATGATGGGCTCGGGCGGGCTGGTCGTCCTCGACGAGACCGACTGCATGGTCGAGATCGCCCGCTACTTCCTCCAGTTCACCCAGGACGAGTCGTGCGGGAAGTGCACCGCCTGCCGTGTCGGCACGCGGCGGATGCTGGAAGTCCTCCAGCGGCTCTGCGATGGCCAGGGACGCCGCGGCGACGTCGAGCACCTCGAGCACCTCGCCCGGACGATCGAGGCCGGCAGCCTCTGCGGCCTCGGGCGCAGCGCCCCCAACCCCGTGCTGACAACCATCAAGTACTTCCGGGACGAGTACGACGCCCACATCGAGGGCCGATGCCCCGCCGCGAGCTGCAAGGCGCTGATAACCTACTCGATCACCGACGACTGCATCGGCTGCACGATCTGCGCACAGCACTGCCCGGCCGATGCCATCGCCATGAGGCCGTATGAAAAACATGAGATCGACAACGATAAGTGCGTCCGCTGCGGAACCTGCAAACAAGGCTGCCCCGCCGATGCGGTCAAAGTCGAGTGAGGTTCTACTCACCGCGGAGATCGCAGAGAACGCAGAGATGGAAGAGATCATAAACAGCATAACTTCTTCGATCATTGGCGCGGCGGTTAACGTGCACAGGGAGTTGGGGCCGGGCTTGCTGGAGTCTACGTATGAGGCGTGTTTGGTACACGAACTTGCCCAGGAGGGCATAAAGGTTGAGCGGCAGAAGGCGCTGCCTGTCGTCTATCGTGGTGTCAGACTGGATTGCGGCTATCGCATTGACCTGTTGGTGCAGGGCCAGGTAGTCGTTGAGGTGAAGGCGGTTGACAGGCTTAAGCCGATCCACCGGGCACAGGTCTTGTCGTACCTGAAGCTCTCCGGATGCAAGGTCGGGCTCCTGATCAACTTTAACGTCAAAATGTTGAAAGACGGAGTATGCAGGCTTGTCAACGAACTCTAGAGAATTCATGGCTCTCTGCGTGCTCTGCGGTCTCTGCGGTGAGTTCTGCTTCTTCCAATGCCGAGGATACGAATAGACAACCGTGAAGTGGAGGTGCCCGCCGGGGCGACCGTCCTCGACGCCGCCCGGAAGCTGGGCATCGAGATACCGACGCTCTGCCACCTGGACGGTCGGCCGGCGCTGACCTCCTGCATGGTCTGCGTGGTCAAGGTCGCGGGCCGGGGTTGGCTGGTGCCGGCCTGCGCGTTCCGGGCCGAGGACGGCATGGAGGTCGAGAGCGAGACCGAGCCGGTCCTCCGGGCCCGGCGGGCGGCGCTGGAGCTGCTGCTGAGCGACCACGTGGGCGACTGCGAGGCGCCGTGCCGGCTGGCGTGCCCGGCCGGGGCGAACATCCCGTTGATGATCCGCCAGATCGCCGACGGGCGGCTGGGCGAGGCGCTGATGACGGCCAGGGAGGGCCTGGTGCTGCCGGGTGTCTTGGGGCGGATCTGCACCTCTCCCTGCCAGCGTGCCTGCCGCCGCGCCGACGCGGACGCCGCGGTGTCCATCCGCCTGCTGCACGGGGGCCTCGCCGAGGCGGCCGTCGCCTCGGGCAGTTCGCAGCCGCCGGCGCGGAAGGAGCCGACCGGCAAGTCGGTGGCGATTGTGGGCGCGGGCCCCGCCGGCCTGGCGGCGGCGCAGCGGCTGCTCGCCGACGGCCATGCGTGCACCGTCTTCGACGACCACGACCAGCCCGGCGGGATGCTCCGCTACGGCCTCGACGAAGCCAGGCTCCCGCGCGACCTGCTCGACGCGGAGATCGCGGTCATCGAGCAGCTCGGGGCCCGGTTCCGCTGCGGCGTCCGCGTCGGGGCCGACGTCTCGCTGCGCGAGCTGCGGGACGATTTCGGCGCGGTCTTCCTCGCCCCCGGGCGGCTCGACGCCGACCAGGCCCGGCGGCTGGGAGTGGAGGCGACCGACAAGGGCATCACGATCGATCCGGCCACCTTCCAGACGCCCGTGCCCGGTGTCTTCGCCGGCGGCGACGCCACGCGCCCGCGAAAGCTGGCCGTCCGGGCGGTCGCCCACGGCAAGGCCGCCGCCGCGGGCATAGGGCAACTGCTCGCCGGCTCGCCCGTCACCCCCCCGGCCAGGCCCTTCAACAGCCGGATGGGCAAACTTGACGAAGGGGAACTGGCCGAGTTCCTCGCCGGCGCCGCCGATTACGGGCCCGTCTCGCCCGCCGGCGGGCAGGCCGGCCTGGCCGACGAACAGGCCCGCCGCGAGGCCCGGCGCTGCCTCCACTGCGACTGCCGAAAGGCCGAGGACTGCCTGCTTCGCATCCACGCCACTGCCTGCGGCGCCCGCCAGCAGCGCCCGCCCGAGCGGCGGAGGTTCACCCGGCAGAGCGGCCACCCGACGATCGTCTTCGAGCCGGGCAAGTGCATCTCCTGCGGGATGTGCATCCGGATCGCCGCCGACGCCGGCGAGGAACTGGGGCTGACCTTCGTCGGGCGCGGCTTCGACATGCGCCTGGCCGTGCCGTTCGCCCGCCCGCTGGGCGAGGGCCTGGCCAAGGCCGCCGCCGAGTGCGTCAAGGCCTGCCCGACCGCCGCGCTGGCATTCAAGGCCGACACCTGACCGCCCCGCCACGGCCGCCATCCTTCAGGCCCGCCATACTCACGCCCCCTGGCCGATTCTGCGAGATCGTGGTAAACCACCTGGAGGCAGGGGTCTGCAAGCCTGGCTCCCCGAAGGCTGCCGCGGAGACTCCGGATGATGGCTGCGCATTCCTCAGGCCACTCAGCGTGCGGGGTCGCGCCGACTCAGCAGGCTGGGGCAAGGTCGTCGTTGAGAGCTCTCGTTGCATCGACCGCCCTGGTGTTGGTGCTGTGCCCACCGGCGTTCGGGGGATACCAGGTCTTCCTGCCGCCGGCGCAGAGCCCGGTGGACATCATCCACACCACGGACCTGTACTACCCGGCATGGGACTGGGACGACGTCAACGACGCCACCAGTCTTTACGCCCTGCACACCGGCGGCTATGCCCGCATGGCGCTGTTCAGCATGGAGCAGGACAGCGGCGACCGCGGCAACGGCGAGGCCTGGCGGGGGATCTACGCCAACTTCGACCTGGATCCCATGACCCCCTCGCCCTGGGCGGGGGATCACGCCACCAGCCGCCCGCAGCTTCCCGCCAGCATCGCCCGCCCCGCCGTGATCGCCGACCCGGCGGTTTTCTTCGACGAGAGTCAGGACTACATCTACGAGCGGCTGGACGGCTCGCCCGGCTGGGCCTTTGGAGCAGGCGCGAGCAGGCCGTCTCCGTTGCCTCCCCGCCCTCCCGCCATGTCGCCGTGTGCCACCGTCATCCCGGCACCGTTTCGGGCGGCCTCTGCCGCGCATGCCTGCCCCGCCGCCAAGGCCAGCACCAGCGCCGCCGCCCACGCCACCGAGGCGGCCCCGGAAGCCGCCGGAAGCGGGCGGAACCCCGTGGATCGGGACGGAACGAAACGGAACGAAACGGAAAGTTTCGGAAAGTTCCGGAACCAAACGGAACGAAACGGAAAGTTTCGGAAAGTCTCGGAACGAAACGGAAAGTTCCGCGACGGGCCCGAAATCCGTAAGTCCATGTGTGTCAATGCCTTCCAGGTTTTGAGCCGCAAGCCACGCGAACGGAAGAGGCAACAGGCACCAGGCAACAGGGAGGAAGACAGGCACTCGGTACCAGGCACCAGGCAATAGGCAGTCCGTTCGGAACCACCCGGAAAAGGGCGGAACGAAACGGAACGAAACGGAAAGTTTCGGAAAGTCTCGGAACGAATCGGAACGTTCCGCGACGGGTCCGAAATCGATAAGTCCTTGCAGCACAAGGCATTTCCTGTTTTGAGCCGCGAACAACGCAAACCTCGCGAACGAAGAGGGGAAATGGGTTCCGAGCGGGACCCTAAAGCCCGGTCTTGAGGAAAGCGTCCGAAGGACGCGCCGCGAAAGGCCGGGGCTCTCCGCACTCCGCACTCTGCACTCCGCACTCGCTGCTCCGCCCTCGCTCATTCGGTTGTCAGGCGCTTCGGAGGCGCACACCTATGGCGCGCCCCCTCTACCCTTACCGTGCGCGGAAGCCTTTGCGCGCGCAAACGTGTTGCCATAATGACGCCTGTGGCCGTAACTCCCGGCCGGGCCGGCGGCCGAAAATTTCATTTTCCCCCGATTTCGCCGGG
>CBFCZU010000227.1:0-6950 GCA_965602635.1 uncultured Planctomycetales bacterium
CGTCGTTAGCACGTCTCGTCCTCCTGTCAATGGGCCACGCGGATGGTCAGGGCGTACCGGCCGGCCGCGAGGGCCGCCGTCCCGTCGTCGATGCGCGCGACAAACTCCCGAGCCGCCTGCGCATGCGCGGCGTCCTCAGGGATCAGCACCACGGCCAGCCGCCTGTCGCCGTCCGCCAGCACCGTCTCCAGCGAGGGCGTGAACGCCTTCGTCCGGAGCGGCCACCCTGGCGCGCGTTGTAGATGCCCATCGGCTTCGGCATCTTCCTGCCGTTGAGCCATATCTTGGCGCCCAGGGAACGCGAAGTCAACTGAGCCTTCGCCGGCGAGCATGACTCCCGATCGTGGCAAATGCTCTTCCTCGTCCTCGTCGTCGTCCTCGTCCTCCATTCGACTCCCGCTCGCCTTTGACGCCAATGCGAAGCGGCCCCCGAGCTACGCTGGTTCAGCAAGCCGCTTCGGCAGCGGTAGTTCCAGCTCATCGACGTGCCTGGCCCCTCTCGGCGACCACGCACGGCCAGAGCACCTCATCGCCCACCCCATAATCATAGACCTCGAACCATGTGTTGGCGGGGAACTCCCCTTTGAGCCTGGCGGCTCTTGCCTCGGGATGGCTCTGCGCGTCCACCAGCGCCCAGCCCTTGCTGCGCACCTCGACGATCTTGTAGTCAATCGTGCGAGCCGCGTTGACCAGACGAGCCCCGTGATAGTACCGGAAGCGATGCAGGGGGAACGGCGTGTCGGTGAGCACCCGATGATCCTTGACGCCAGTGACCTTGCCCGTCCCGATGCGCGAGTCCAGATCGAGGCGCAGTTCGGCGCCGCCGGCCGTCTTCCTGGCCTCGACCACCTTGTAGGCGATGCGGCGCACGGGATTCGTGATGAACACCACCTGGCCCACCAGCGCACGGGTGTCGGGCGGGCCCGGCGCCACGGTGATCGTTTCCGTGGCCCGCTCCACCTTGACGATCCTGGCCCGGTATTCAGCCCGGTCGGAGGTGATGCCGAAGTTGCCCTTGCGCAGCCTGGTGCCGCCCACCAGGACCATGGCAACCGGCTTGCCGGAGCGTTCCGAGTAGAAGCCGAAGCGGCCCGCGAACTCGAACCCGCCGGGCGCGGTGCGATCTACCGTCGGGTCGGCCGAGGCGAAAAGGGTGTCGGTGCGGTCGCCCAGTCGCACGGTGCACCCCACCGCGGCCAGTCCTCCCTCGTCCGTGCCCGTCACCACGAGCGGCTTGACCTCGCGTATGAGCGGGCTCTCGCGGTAGGGCTCGATGAGGCTCAGGACCTGGGTCTTCAAGGGCGTCTTGCCCTGCCCGTGCAGCAGGACCCACTTCATCTCGTAGGGCTTGCCGCCGGCCGGCGACGTGCCATCGCAGATCACGGCCTCACACCCCCCAGAGTCGACGACGGTCAGACGCACGTGCAGCCCGTCGCCGCCCTTCAGCGCCCAGTCCGCCGACCACGGCCCAGTCGGCTTGGCCCGCTCGACGTTGTACAGATGGGCGAAACCGAACATCGGCCCGCCCCAGCCGTAGACGTTCTTCCGACAGCCGTTCTTCTTCAGCCACTTCTCGTCGCCGTAGGGCACATCGGGGCCAGCAAGGGTCCCTCCCTTCTGCTTCACAAGGGACAGGCCCTTCGTCTTGAAGTCGCCCTCCTGGGCGTGGAAGCACCACCAGTGGTCCTTTCCACCGGCGATGCGATAGAAGTCCACACAGTAGAATTGCCCCGGTCCGGCGTCCACCAGCACGAGCATGCGGCGCTGCCAGTTGTCCGAGGACAGACGGTAGCCCTGGCCGCTGTCCACCCGGTCCGAATAAGCCTGCGCCCGGGCCTCGACCAGATGGACCGGACCCGCGTCGGCAAAGAGCTGCGCCGTGGCGGTCATGGAGACGAACGGCATCTGGCGGGCCACGTTGTGGCTGGTCCACGAGTGCTCCCAGTAGCCCCAGTTGCGCGGATAGCCCATGTGCTGGAGCAGCTTGCCCTGGAAGGCGTCCAGGCCCAGGTCCATGAGGTCGTCCTGCGTGTGGCCGCGGGCACGCCCGTACCTGAGCCAGAAGGCCCGCTTGTGGTCGCCGGACCCGCCGCGCAGGATGCCCATGCCATAGCCGTCGTGCAAGGAACTGGAGTCCCCGTCGTCGGGTTGCTGGGCGGCCTCCCGCTCGATCTGCTCGCGGGTGAACGGGAAGTCGAGTGAGGGCCGCCAGCCACGGGACCGCACCAGTGCCCGCGCGAACTTCGGATCGGGCATGAATCGATACGCGTGCTCCAGGGCGGCCGTGCCCCCGTGCTGCCAGGCCAGCTTGGGCAGCTTCGTGTATCTGGGGAACGAGCCCGTGTCGCCGATGTACGGGTACGACCGGTCGATCGTCACCGTGTCGATGGCGAAGTCGAAGATGTTGTGATAGCGGCGGCTCTTGGTCAGGTTGGGGTACTTCGACTCGGGGTATACGTCCGGACGGAGTTGGCGCAGGTGTTCGATGGACTCGATGATCGGGCCAAGGGCGACCACGTGCATGCCGTTGTAGCCGCCCGTGGACTCATACGGGGCGCCGTCGCGGAAGAAGGCGTTGGGCACGAAGACGCGCATCTTCCCCTGGCCGTCGTAGAGCCAGTCCATGAAGCCGGTGCCGCGTTTGTAGTTGAGCGCCTCGGCCATGCGGGCCAGGCCCCACTGGGTGTACGGCTCGTTGGACGAGGTGGCCCAGTCCATCGCGCCCTGCATCCACACGGCAAACAGGTTCTCCTCGATGAAGCGGCGCACGTCCTCGTGGGTCTTCACCGCGTAGCCCTTGCGTTGAAGGAACGGGACGATCTCCGGATCCCTGTCGATGGCCGGGAAGATCTGATCGTAGGCCTCGGCCAGCCGTCTCTGGTAGGTGGGCTGATCGATGCAGTACACCGTGAACCCGCTGCGGCCAAGACAGGGCCCTTCCCGGAAAGGAGCCGGGCCAAACCGCTCGACCTGGGACCGTCGGTTCCGATGCCGGTGGTGCGTCATGGTGGCCAGATAGGCGTACTCGACTGCCAGCCGGCTCATGGCGACCAGGGCCTTGTGCGCGTAGCGCAGGTCGCCGGTGGCCAAGTAGCCTTGAGCGCATTCCGGCGCGATGCGCAGGGCCTGGTGACAGTAGTACTGGCAGATCTCGGCGATGAATCCGTAGCGCTTCCCTTTGTGCAGGCACCCGCCCATGCCGTCGTCGGGAAACTCGCCGCTGGTCATGTCGCCCGAAGCGAAGTCGTTCGAGGGATAGGCCTCGCCGCCGACCGGACAGATGATCTTCCACCGGTGGGGCAGGTCGCCCGGCTTCTGCCACGGATAGTAGGCCCGTTTGCGGTAGATGTCCGTGCCGTGGACCGGACAGCCGAAGCGGAGATTGACCCAGTGCCAGCGGGGGATGGTCATATCGGGCTGCACGGCCCAGATGTCGTCGTCGGAGCGTTTCAGCCAGGCCTTGGCCCGCCCCGACGCTGGCCCCTTGGCGGCTTTCTCCCGCGCCTCGGACGTGATCGTCTGCGAGGTCTTCAGCTCCGGCAGGGGCTCCCCCAACGGCCAGCGACGGGGCAGTTGGATGCCCTTCAGTTCCCGGAACGCGCGCAGATCGCCGAAGGACCAGATGGCGATCCGCACCGTCACCTCCTGCTGCGGGTGACGGAAACCGATCTCCGCGCTCTTGGCCGCCTTAACGCTCCGGAAGTAGAACCTGCGCACGTCGGTCTTCGCCGATGCGCCCGTGCGATCCAGCATCGTGACGCTGGCCGGCACCCGCACCTCCAACGCCGGCGTCCCTTTCGGCACCCGCAACGCGATCAGGAACAGCCGATCCACGCCGACCACGTCCGGCGCGTACACGACGACATCTCGGGTCTCGGCAGACATGTGGGCAACCCGTAACAACAGGACCAGGACCGGCAGTGAACGCTTCCGCATGGCTCGCTCCTCCGCACTGAGCGTTTGGGAGCACGAATTCGCGGGGCACCATTCACCACGGTTGACAACACGGTGGATGTTCGACTTCGGGAGCTCGTCGTGTGTCACCTGGTGGACGACGGCTCTTCTCTCTTCCTGGCGGACAGCGCAAGGTGGAACCCGCGAAGTGGCTGGAGGCAAAGGCCCAGACTCCCCGGCCCCATCGAGGCCATCGACGTGACGATGCGGTTGCTCTCACGCGCCCGCAGAGCTCGAAGGAGGCGACTCTGCTGCTGGCGACCGGTGCTCAGTGATCTCACCGTCCCGTGGCAAAGCTCCGGCCTGGAGGGTAGACTGTCTTGAGGGATTTCGCAAGCGCGCAATGCCGAACGTGGCCGGCGAGTGCGCGATGAGATGTGCACCACGGTCCGCGGGCCGGCTGAGCAGGCGCGCTGCCCTTTCGCTGCCGATCGCCATTGCAGGCAGGTGGGTAGGCTGATACTCTATCACGGAGTGCGGAAGAGAGCCAGTGCGCACGCCGCCGCCTGGGCTTAGCGTGGCGCCGGTGGGCGCCGTGCGAGAGCGAACCATACAGTAGCCGGGGGAAGTGACCATGGGTCGGATCTCCACAGCGTTGGCCGTCGTCGCGTTTGCACACGCGTTCCTTTGGGCCCCCGAGTGGGCTCATGGGGGAGGGCAGCACCGCAAGCCGCCCTATCCGCCCAGCGGGGTGGTCCAGGGCATCACCTGGCACTGGGACGCCCACGCCACCGCCGCGCCCGGCAGCGACCTGTGGCCGGTGACCTGGGGCGCCGACGGCAACCTCTACGCGGCCTGGGGCGACGGCGGCGGCTTCGGCGGCACCAACTCCGACGGCCGAGTGAGCATGGGCTTCGCGCGCATCGAAGGCCCGCCTGGGAGCTATGTCGGCGTCAACGTCAATGGCGGCAAGAACTCTGAACATCCGGCCTCGTTCCCGCGCAAGGGCAAGACCGGCGGGATGATCGCCGTGCGTGGCACGCTCTACGCGTGGCTCAACCTCCAGGACGGCAAGTGGCCGGGCGTGAACCAGTCGCTCGCGTGGTCCACCGACCGCGGCGCCACGTGGACCCGCGCGCCGTGGGTCTTTCCCAGAGGCGCAGGCAACTTCAAGCCAGCCAGGTTCCTCAATTCCGCCAGAGGTCATCGTGGCGTGCCGGAGCGCCTGACGGGCTTCGTCTACTTCTACCGCTTCAGCGTCTACGGCGACGGGGCAAAGCAAGGCATCAACGGACACGATCGCTTCAATCTCGTCAAGGCCACGCTGACGCTCAAGCGCCGAGGAGCGCACGACCTTCGTCGCTGACACACCCAAGCGAAGGAGACAGGAGCCATGCGAACGCTCACCTCACTCTCTGACGCCCTTGCCGTCCTGTCCGCGGCGGCAGTGCCCCTCCTTGTCGCGCTCGCCGCCGGCCACGCGCACGGCGGACAGACGACCGTCAAGGAGACGTGGGAGAAGATCGCCCCCTTCTTCAAGCCTCCCGCCCGATTCGCCAACGACCTCGGCGGGTACAAGTCGCCGCTCGTGTTCGAGGATGGGAGCCGCGCGAAGACTCCGGCCGACTGGCGGAGGCGCCGAAGGGAGATCCTCGAGGCCTGGCACGGCGAGATGGGCCGGTGGCCCCCGCGGATCGAGAAGCCCTCCATCGAGGCCCTCGAGACGAGACGCAGGGAGGGCTTCACCCAGAAGAAGGTGCGCCTCGAGGTGGCCCCGGGCCGCAAGCACTACGGCTATCTCCTTGTCCCCGATGGCGACGGCCCCCTGCCGGCGGTCCTGGTCGTCTACTACGATGCCGAGACTGGCGCCGGCCTGAAGCCGGGCAAGAAGCTGCGCGACTTCGGCTATCAGCTCACGCGGCGGGGCTTCGTCTCCCTCTCGATCGGGAGCCCCGGCCCCCACACGCCGAACGACGGCCGCGGGCTCCAGCGGCTCTCCTATCTGGCCTACGTGGCTGCGAACTGCTGCAACGCCCTGGCGGGTCTGCCGCAGGTCGATCCGAAGCGCATCGGGGTCCTCGGCCATTCCTACGGCGGGAAATGGGCCATGTTCGCGTCCTGCCTGTACGAGAAGTTCGCCTGCGCTGCGTGGTCCGACCCCGGCATCGTCTTCGACGAGACGCGCCCGAACGTCAACTACTGGGAGCCGTGGTACCTGGGGGGTGAGCCGGGCCGCAAGCGGAAGCCGGGCGTCCCTTCCGAGGCCAACCCGCGCACGGGCGCTTACAAGCGGCTCCTCGGAAGCGGCCGCGATCTCCACGAGCTCCACGCTCTGATGGCGCCCAGGCCCTTCCTGGTCTCCGGCGGCGCCGAGGATCCGCCGGAACGCTGGAGGGCCCTGAACCACGCCATCGTGGTGAATCGCCTCCTCGGCTACGACAGCCGGGTGGCCATGACGAACCGGCGGGGGCACTCGCCGACCCCCGAGTCAAACGAGCGGATCTACCTCTTCTTCCAGCACTTCCTCAAACGGCCGAGGTCGTAGAGCCAGCTTGAGAGAACCGGGATGACCATGATCCGCCTGGACAGGATAGACTGTGATACGCTCACGCCTTTCGTTCGGAGGGCCCTACGGAGTCCCAACGTCAGGGTCACCGAGTGGGATTGCGAAATCCTCGAGGGCGACTGGACATCGTCCGGGAGACTCGTGAGCCGGGTGTTCGGCCGGGGCGAACGACAGGGGAAGAGGTTCCGTCGTCGATCGTCTTGAAGGTGCCGAATCCCGCTCCATCCCACCTGGACCCCTGGCACCGGGAGGCGTTTCAGCGCGAGCCGCTTCTGTATCAGTCCGGCATCCTCGATCGTCTGCCCTGTGTGCTTTGGTCGTAAGCATGATTCCTTTCATCGAACAAATGAACATGATTTCCTTGACATGCCCCCGCGGTGGCATAATCCGTACGCGGGAGCACGACGGCTTGCGCTCCCCATGTTCTTTCTCGTGTCGGGGGTGCCCTGTCCAAGCGAGTCGCTGGGCCTGAGCGTTGTGAGGACGCCGA
>CBFCZU010000228.1:0-6936 GCA_965602635.1 uncultured Planctomycetales bacterium
AACATGAACCGGTCCTGCTGGGCCTCGGGCAGGGGGTAGGTGCCCTCCTGCTCGAACGGGATCTGGGTGGCCAGGACGAAGAAGGGCTGCTCCAGGGGGTATGTCCGCCCGCCCATGGTGACCTGCTTTTCCTGCATGCTCTCCAGCAGGGCGGCCTGGGTTTTGGGGGGTGTGCGGTTGATCTCATCGGCCATCACGATGTTGGCGAAGACCGGCCCCTTGACGAAGCGCAGCTCCCGCCGCCCGGTGGACATGTCCTCCTCGAGGATCTCCGTGCCGGTGATGTCCGAGGGCATCAGGTCCGGCGTGAACTGGATCCGCTTGAAGGCCAGGTCCATGATCTGCGACAGGGAGGCGATCATCAGGGTCTTGGCCACTCCGGGCACGCCGGTGATCATGCAGTGCCCGCCGGCGAAGAAGGCCGTCAGGACCTCAGCCATGGCCCTGTCCTGCCCGACGATGACGCGTTTGAGATGGGCGATGATCTCGTCGCTAGCCGATTGCAGTCTCTCGACCGTCACTTCCGTCTGTGCCATTCGGTCATCTCCAGATGGGCTCAGCGGAGGGGGCAGACTCGCCCTGCGGACTCACATGGCCACAGAGATTCCCCGTCCGGGCCGCCAGCCACACTTCGATAAACCCTTATGCCTTCGCGTCGGGCCTGCCAGCAAGAGTTTTTTTTGCCGGGGTCGGGATCCGCAACAAACTCAAGATGCCCCGCCCGCCGACCGATCAAGCTTATGGCGAGCCCGGGTAGGCGTCGTGGCACTGCCGGGCGGCTGGGTGCATTGCGGCTTCACGACCAGAGCAAGGAGTTTGACGTGTCCATGAAGATCATGATCGTCGATCCGGACTGGAACTTCCTCCAGCAGGTCCGCTCTTATCTGGAGTCGCGCGGCAACCACACAGTCTATGAGCCCGACACGGAAGCCGCCCTGGAGCGGGCCGAGCATTGGCGGCCGGACGTCGTCATCGTCAGCGCCGAGCTTGACCAGGCCAGCAGCGGCGATCTGCTGGAGAGGCTCCAGGCCGTCAAGCCCCGCCCGGCGGTGCTTCTGACGGCCCCGCTGGAGCGGTTCGACAAGGCCTGGCAGGCATGGCAGCACGGCGGCGACGAGGTCATCTTCAAGCCGCTGCTGAACACCAGCGAGCTGAACGTGGCGATCTTCTCGGCCATGGAGAACGCCATCTGCCCCCGCCCGCGGCCGGTGCCCGCCGCCAGCAGGGCGATGTCGGCCTGATCGCCGCCGGCGCTGCGCCGCCGGACTATCCCCTCACGCCCCCCTGGTGGGCATAAGCCGGCGGTCCTCCGTCAGTATCATCTCGTCCAGAAGGCGTCTCTCGAGCGCCGCCCGCTCGCTCGCATGGGCCGGGTCGTCGTGGAGGTTCCTCGCTTCGGGCAGCTCGGCCGTCATGTCGTACAGCTCGCCGTGGTCGCACCCGGCGTAGTAGGTCAGCTTCCTGTCGGCCGTCACTATGCTCCGCAGGTTGCCCTGCTGGGGGTGGGCGTAGCGGAACTCGACCACCGCCGCGTCGCGCCGCCCCCGGCCGCCGCCGACGAGCCCGCCCTGGGCCAGGCCGTCCATCGCCGCCGGCACCTCCACGCCCAGCAGCTCCAGGACGGTCGGCGCGATGTCGCAGGAGCTGAACAGCTCCTCCGTGCTGCCCCCGGCGGCGCCGCCCGGGACGCGCCAGATCATCGGCACCCGAATCAGCCCCTCCAGCAGCCAGGGGCCCTTCAGCGCCAGCCCGCAGTCGCCCATCAGGTCGCCGTGGTCGGAGGTGAAGACGACGACGGTGCTCTCGTCCAGCCCCGTCTCGGCCAGCGCCGCCAGCAGCCGACCGACGTTCTCGTCAACCAGCGTGACCATGCCGTAGGTCCGGGCGATCATCTCGCGGACCTGCGGCTCGGTCATGCCCCTGGAGCGGAAGTGCGGCGGCTTGTCGGCCAGGGCCTCGGGCCCCAGGGCCGGCATGACCACCTGGCGGGGATCGTACATGGTGTCGTATGGCTTCGGCGGGCTGAAGGGATGGTGTGGGTCGGGAAAGCTCACCCAGCAGAGGAAGGGCCTGCCGTCGGCTGCCCGCCGGCGGATGTACTCGCTGCCGATCTGGCCCAGCCAGTTGCTGCTGTGGGCGGCGGCGGGGTAGCGCGGAGTGAAGCACTCCATCGCCCCGGTGGGCGAGGGCTCCCAGTCGAACTGGCGGCTTAGCGCCTCGGCGTGGTGCCGCTTGACCCAGAGGTACTGGTGCGCCCGGCTGAGGTTGGCGTGCCCGTGCCCGATGGACAGTTGGACGTGCTGAAAGCCGTAGTAAGGCCCGGTCCAGTCGTAGGGGTTGAGCCCCGCCTCCCACGCCAGGCCCGACTCGATGCCCCGCTGCCGGCCGGCGAACGCCCTGCCGTGTCCGCGGAAGTGCGCCTTGCCCAGCAGGGCGGTGTGGTAGCCGCGGCCGTTGAGGGCGTCGGCGACGGTCCGCTCGCAGTCGGGCAGGTCGATGCCGTTGTCCCAGCAGCGGTGGTTCCTGGGCAGCCGCCCGGTGGCAATCGTCGCGCGGTTGGGCATGCACACCGGGTTGTTGACGTAGGCGCGGCGCAGGTTCACGCCCCCGGCGGCCAGGGCGTCGAGGTGGGGCGTGCGGATGACCGGGTTGCCGCAGCAGCCGAGGTGGTCGGCGCGCATCTGGTCGGTGGTTATCAACAGAACGTTGCTCGGCTCGGCCATCGCTCGGGTCCTCTCCCCCGCCCGCGGGGATTGTCACAGCAAGCGCAAGTGATTGCACAATGCCGCCGCGAAGTAAATCACGGCACAGACGAGCATGACCGCCGTGCACGCCTTGCGCCAGATCGCCGCCACGACGAACACGAACACCAGCCGCCCGAGCGTGCCCAGCACCACGCCGCGCACCACGCCGAACATCTCGGCCATGGACCTCATCGCCAGGTGCAGCTCGGATTGCGGGCCGCTCTCGGACATGAAATTGATGGTGCTGAGCATGTCAAGCGCGGCGGCGACGACCACGGCCGTGATCGCCGGCCAGTATTTCCGCGCGAACACGCCGGGCCTGCGGCTGAGGATGTGCAGGTTCGTTCGGAACCCGGGCCTCAGCACCCGAGGCCACAACTGCCGCCGCCCGCCCACCAGCAGCCAGCCCATCACCACCGCCGCCAGCGGCACCCACAGCAGGTGCAGGTGCCCGTCGAGCAGCCGCTCGAGGACGTTTGGCTCGGCCCGCTGGCGCTGGAATCCCCAGGCGATCAGCTCGACGGCGTACATCCCCACGATGGCGAGGGGGGGGATGATCCACTGCGGGCAGATCAGCGCGATCGCGGCGGTCAGCACGACAGAGGGTAGGATCAGCGCAGCCGGCTCGTTGTAGCGGGCCAGCATGTGCGCCCCCAACGGCAGCATCAGCCCCGCCAGCAGCACCAGCAGCGTCGCCAGGACGCGCTGCCGCCGCCGCAGCAGCAGCTCCCGCCGGCCGATCTGTGCGTTCGTCCTCGCCAAGGCCATCCCGCCCTCAGTCCTGAAACCGCCGCGCCGGTACCGTTGCGGAAGAGATGTCTCCCGCAAATGTGCTTACTGCCTGGACCCCGAAGGCGCCGTGCAACAACCAGTCGGGCCGGGCAGAATATTGAAACTGAAACACCCGCCGGACACAAACAGTTCCGTGCCCGCCGGGGGCGGTCGGCGCAAAAAACAACCCCCGGCCTACGAGGCCAGGGGCTGTTATTGTTGCAGTCCTTGTGCTATGAACAGGCGAGTTACCGCCTCTTCCGCAGCAGCATCCCAATGCCGCCCAGGCCGATCAGCAGCATCGACGCGGGCTCGGGAACGACGGTGATCATCGGGGACGTCGCCTGGCCACCATCGCTCAGATAAGCTTCGTTGTTCTGGAAGAAGCTCATGCTGTCGTAGGTGTAGAAACCACGCGAAACGCCGCCGTCCGGGGTGGTGCCGGCAATCAGGTTGCCCAGCCACACCGGATCCAACAGGGTCGAAACGCGAACGCCGGCCGTGCTGAAGGTAAGGTCGTTGGCGTTGCGGAAGCCAGTGACGTTACGCTTGCCGTCGAAGTCACTCCACGGCCAGCCGCCGGTGGAGTTGACCGGGTCAACGATCCAGGTCCCCGGGTTCGCCGGGTCGTCCATCGCGAGGGTCTGGGCGTACTGGCTGGTGACGGCCGGGTTCACGTCCGGGTTCGTCCAACTGAAGTTCGTGAACTGGCAGTTGCCGTCGCCCTCGACCCAGTCAACGGTGTTCTCGCTTATCTGAAGCGAGCACCACATGTAATTCGAGGCATCATCGACCGGCACCATGCTGAACTCAGCATAGCCGCCGGGGGTGGCCAGCAGATCCGCCTCGATCGCCGCCCAGTCAAAGTCCATCAGCTGGTAGTGCTGACGGCCCTTCATGAAGCGGGACTGCGTGCAGACGCCACCGCTGGCGAACTCTTCCCACCCGGTCACCTTGTTGATGGCCGCATCTCTCGTGGGGTAGTGGTCGCCGGCCAACGCGGCCGTCGCGCACAAGGACACTGCAAGTGCAATTACTAGGAGTTTCTTCATGGTCCACCTCCTCTAGAAAGTGCCTCCGAACTCCCGTGCAAACAATAACTCGTTACGGTGCAACCAGTCCTAACCCTAGGCTCGGGATGCATTGTACCACGGGGGCCGTTTCTGTCAACCCCTTTTTGTGGGGGTCGGAGCATTTTTCTGACAGGGCAATGGTCGGATGCCTCCGGCGGGGCCTCGCATGCCGCCTTGCGACAAGGACTTATGCGGCAAGCTGGCCGCCGCCGGGCCGCCGGCTGGCCCGTGGGCCTGAAATTGGGTCCGTGAGACCCGTCCCCGCCCGCCGACCAGCCAGGCCCGGGCGATACGCGCTTTTTTGAAAAACCTCCGCCACCCGGGGCCCCCCGCCGCCCGAAAGAGCCTTGCCTGGCCCCGGAAACACGATAGAATCATGAGACGGACTCGCGATGGTCGCAGGCCTGAACACTTCGGGAAGCCCTCCGGAGCGTATCGCGGTCAAGACGACATGCTTGAAGGGAGATGAGTTGGCAAGACCTAACTACAACTATGAGAAGCGCCGCAAGGAGCTGGCCAAGAAGAAGAAGAGAGAAGAGAAGAAACAGCGCAAGTTGGACAAGCGCAGCACCAGTTGAGCAGACAGGCTCGAGCGGAACAGCGTGGCCGCACACGCCGCGGCCACGCCTTCGCTGCCGGCCTCGGCGGGCGCCGCACGGCAGCCCTGCCAGCATCCACTCCCGGAACACACATCGTCTGTATCCCATGCCTTCCGGCCGTGCTACGCTTGCGGGGCCTGCGCCCGTCGAAGGCAGACCCGAAGGGAGCGCCGTCGAAGCAGCGCACAGATGCCCAGGATCAGCACCAGTGCGCAGGAGGGCTTGCCACGCCGTAGCATCCCTACGGATACAGCTCAGGCCGAGTGCCTCCGCCTTCTGATCGCCAAAGCGCCCAACACCAGCAAGACCGCGGAGGCGGGCTCGGGGACCGCGGCCGGGCAGCCCGCGAGGTAGTTGTTCGACCACGCGATGTAGTCCAGGCCGTCGGCGATGCCGTCGCCGGTGAAGTCGCCTTCCTCCCACCACTGGTCGCTGAGGTGGTAGTTGTTTGACCAGACGACGTAGTCCAGGCCGTCAACACAGCCGTCGAGCGTGGCGTCGCCGGCAGTGGCGGAGTAGGGGGCAATCGCCATTATCAATGCGTCAGAAAGGCCCTGGCTGGGCCCTCCGAGGTCGCCCAGCGTGCTCCCCGCGATGCAGATGTTGCCGCTGCCGTCCACAACGATGCCCTCGCTGTCGACGGCGCCCATCACACCGATCGCGCCGATCTGCCGGATCCACACTACCGCCCCGTTGCCGTCAAACTTGGCGACAAAGGCATCGTTCCGCCCGCACTTTGGCCCCCCCAACTCGCCCAGCGTCCAGCCGGTGATGTAAACGTTTCCGCTGCCGTCAACTGCCACGTCACAGGCCTCATCCGTGGCGGCGCAGCCGATCTGGCTGGCCCACTGCACCGTCCCCGTGCTGTCGCACTTGACGACAAAGGCGTCGCGCGCGCCCTGGTTCGGTCCCCCGAGGTCACCGTCCGTGCCTCCCGCAATCCACATGTTCCCACTACCGTCCAGGGCGATGCCTGTTGCGACATCATATGAGGAAGTGCCGATCTGCCGGCTCCACTGCACCGTCCCGCCGCTGTCATACTTGGCGATGAAGACGTCCCCGCTCCCCTGGTTGGGCGACGCGAGGTCGCCGCCCGTGCCGCCCGTGATGTAGCTGTTGCCGCTGCCGTCCACAGCGATGCCCTGGGCACCATCCCAGGCGCTGGTGCCGATCTGCCGGCTCCACTGCATTGTGCCGCCGCTGTCGTATCTCACCACGAATGCGTCGGCTCCTCCTTGGTTCGGGCCCCCAAGATCGCCATACGTGTAGCCCGCGATGTGGCTGTATCCGCCGCCGTCCACGGCGATGGCATAGGCCGCGTCGGAGTCAACCGTGCCGATCTGCCGCGTCCACTGGTGGGTCCCCCCGCTGTCGTACTTGACAACGAACGCGTCGGCGGCGCCCTGGTTCATCCCCCCCAGGTCACCTCCCGTTTCCCCCGTAACGTAAGCGCTTCCGGCCGCGTCGATGCCGACGCCCCACCCAATCTCACTGGCGTTGGACCCGAGCTGATTGACCCACTGGACAGTCCCAACGCTGTCGGCCTTGACGGCGAAGACATCGTGCAGGCCCTGGTTGGGCCCTGCCATGTCGCCCCGGGTGAACCCGGTGGTCAAGAGGTTCCCACTGGCGTCCAGGGCGATGGCCTTGCATATGTCATGCTCAGTGGTGCCGAACTGGGTGGCCCACAAGGTCGGAGGCGGGGGGTCGGCCTGAACTGTCGCCGCCCAGGCCGCAAGCACTGCACAC
>CBFCZU010000229.1:0-6779 GCA_965602635.1 uncultured Planctomycetales bacterium
CAGGAGGCGTTGATACGCATGGGCAAGAGCATCGTGCCGTTGTTGCGCAAGCACGTGAAGGACCCGGACCCGGAGGTACGCCAGCGAGTGGGCGTGATCCTGGAGAAGCTCGGCGCCGGCCCCACCGCCAGCTCGCCTCCCCCGCCGGGCGCCCATAAGTGGGTATTAGCGGGCGGGTGATGGGCGGCGGCAGGCGGCTGACCTATTCACCGACGGTCACCGGGTCCGAGGGGGCTGAGACGTTCCCGAAGAAATCCACCGCTCGAACGGTCAGCTTTCCACGCCCGGGCAGGCTCGCGGACCACTTGAGTGACAGACCCGGCACCTCGGCGACGGCCCTGCGGGCCTTGCCGCTGCCGGCCTCGACCCTGTACCAGACGGTCAGCGTGTTGTCCTTTGCCGGCTGCCACGAGAGCCCCTTCTGCGGGTCGAGTTTCAGGCCGGTGACCTTCTCGGGCGGCTGGCAGTCCAACCCCCGGAACATTACCGCGTCGGCGATCGTCACCGTTCCGCCGCCCGAGGCGTGGAAGAACCAGCCGGGGATGGAGTCCCTTTCGGGGTCGACGCGCTTGTTGTGCGGGTGCTGGGTCTGGAGCTCGCCGACGCGGATGTAGGCGACGGCCCAGTGCTTTGGCCCGCCGAAGTGGATCCGCCCGATGGTCGGCTCTGAGAACCAGCTCAGGTGCTTGCGGAAGCCGGCGTAGTATGGGTCGGCCATGCCGCTTGACGTGTAGTCTATCCTCCCGGCCCCGTCACAGTAGTTGACCGTCGGCGCGAGCCTGGCCGGGTCGCGGGTCAGCGTGGTCACCTGGCGGGCGCAGCACTTGTTGGTGCCGTACATCTTGCCGAAGGTGTGCCAGTACATCCCGCCCGAGTCGGACTTGAAGGCGATGAGCAGTTGGACGTCGCGGAACTTCCGCAGCGGGACCTGGAAGAGGGTCACCTCCTTTTCCGCCAGGCGCAGGGCCTTGCCGGCGCTCATGTATCCGCCGTCCACGACGGTGCCCTTGGAGAACTTGCCCCTCTCGCCGTTGGCGAAATCCTCGCGGGCGATCAGCTCGAAGACGTTCTTGGGTGCCGGCGTGTTCCTGGTACCGGACTCCAGGAGGGCGTGGCCGAAGCGAGTGGGCGTGTGGGAGGTATCCGAGAGCGTGGCGGCCCAGCCGGTGTCCTCGGCGAAGCGGAGCTTGTCGGGCTCGTCCACCGGCCAGGAGTGCGGCACGAGCGTGCCGAGCTTGGGCTTTCCGGCGGCCAGCTCCGGGCGGTAGCGGGTCAGGTTCATGCCCCAGACGGTCGGCACGTCGCCCTCGGCAATTCCCAGCTCGCTCAGCGGCAGTGCCAGCTCCGCCTTCCACCCGCCCGCGGACCTGGACGTGGCGACCTTGAGGGCGGGGTTCCAGTCCTTCGAGCCGCCCTTGGTGTCCATGGTCACCCCGGCCGGGTTGACGGCAATGTGGAAGTAGCAGTCGAGCTTCTGATTGTGCTGCGGGTCGAGGAAGATTTCGACCGTGTCGCCCTGCCAGACGGGGTCGTCGCGGTTGTCGCCGGCGACGGAGAGGCGCTTCATGTCGTCGTCTGTGCAGTCGAAGGCGAAGTAGATGTTCCGCCCGTCGCAGAGGACGCGAGCGACGGTGGGCTGTGTCGGCGGCGCGGCCCGGCCGCTGAGATGCCGGAAGCGGAGGGCCCTGGCCCGCTTCCAGGCCGCTTCGTCCAACCTGCCGTCGATCTTCGGGGCCTCGGCGGCCTTCGGGACGAACATTGCCGGGGGCCCGAACTTCGCCGCCACCTGGCGCTCCCGCGCGTCGGCCGGGGCGTACGCCGCGACGATGGCCCGCCTCGCCGGCCAGGGCTGAGCGACCTTCGCCGCCGGACGCGGCTTGTACGGGCCGGTCTCCACCACCACCCGGAAGCCGATCACCGACTCGCGAGCGTCGGGGCGGTAGCGGTAGCGGTGCGCCGAGCGGCAGTAGTAAGTGGTCCAGTAGAACCAGCACCCGCCGCGGAGGACCTTGGCCGCGCCGCTCTCGGGCCCGGTGGGGTCCTTCTCGGGGGACTTCTTGTAGTAGTCCGCCGCGTACCAGTCGCCGCACCACTCCCAGGCGTTGCCGTGCATGTCATACAGGGCGAAGGCGTTGGCCTTGAGCTTGCCTACCGGCTTGCTGCTGCCCTTGGCGTTGGCGCCATACCAGGCGGCCTTGGGAAGGTCCGCCGAGTTCATGTGCCCGCGGATGCTGTCGCCGGTGTAGAAGCGGGTCGTGGTGCCGGCGCGGCAGGCGTATTCCCACTCGGCCTCGGTGGGCAGCCGGACCGCCCTGGAGGCCTTCTTGGAAAGCCAGCGGCAGAATGCGTCCGCGTCGTGCCAGGAGACCCACAGCGCGGGCTGGTCGCCGGCGTCGAGGTACCGGCTGCGATGGCTGGGGCGGAAGCGCCGGTACTGGGCGTTGGTCACCTCGAACTTGCCCATGTAGAACGGCCTGGTGATCTTGACCCTATGGACGGGCGTCTCGCACGCCTGGCGCTCCTTCTCGCGGTCGGGGGAGCCCATCATGAACTCCCCAGCCGGGACGCCCACCAGCTCCATCTCGGTTCCGCCTCCGAGGTCGAGCTTCAGGGGTTTGGGGACATCGGCGGCACTTGAGACCCCCCAGCAGATCAGAGCCGCACCAACACCAATAAGCATGAACCTGGCCGACATGGTGATCCCTTTCCGAAAGCAGCCGTGATGGTAAACACGCCCAGCCGGCGGAGGTTCCGAGCTGTGGTACCCTGTTGGCGGCGGTCAGGGGATCATCGACAGCCCTACCAGCCATTGGGGGGAGACCACCTTGAGCGACGTGACTCGCCAACCCTCGCGGCGGCGGATCCACGTCAGCTCCCAGACGGCCTTGGGGATGCCCTCGCCCGGCTTGACGCCTATGATCCTGGTGTCCAGCTCGGTCACGGCGGAGTTGCCGGAGACCTCCGTCTCGCGCCGCAGGAGCTCTATCCTCTCCACGGGCCAGCCCCTCAGCTTCCGCCGCGCTATCTCGACGTACCGGTCCTTAGGGATTGGCCTGCCCTGGGAATCGGTAGCGGCGAATCTGCTGTCGAGACATTCGGCGGCAGCATCCACCTCTCCCGCCTCGACATGGGCGATTGCCCCGTCGAGGATTGCGGCAATCTTCTCCCCATCGGACTGCACGTAGTGGGCGATCAGCCCCACCACGACGGCCAGGACGGGGGCGGCCAGAGCCGCCCACCCGCATCGGGACGTCCGCCGCCACGCCCACACCGCCAGGACCAGGACCTCCACGGCGCCGAGAACAACGTAGATCGTCGCCGGCCTCTCGAAGAGCAGTTCTTTCAATTGATCCATGGCACCAGCTTAGCATGTCTCCGGCGGATGCGAAATGCTGCGGTGGCCGCCAAGCGGGGCGGCATCGACCGGCGGCGAGGGCTAAAGTTTTCCCCTCCACTGTCACGATAAGAGCGAACAGCGAAGCCCACATGCCTTCTTCCGGCGCGAAAAAACTGATGCGGATCGGCCAAGCCGCCAAGGCCGCCAGCGTCTCCACGCAGACGATAGAATACTACGTTCTCCTGGGGCTTATCGAGCCGATCACCACCCCCGGAAAGCGCAGCCGGTTTTTCGACGACGACCTGGTCAAGCGGATACGTCTGATCCGGGAGCTGAACGACACCGGCTACACGCTTCGCGAAATCCGCACCACCTGGCTGCGGAGCCGGTAGGCCCCGCCGCTCGAGCTGACAACCGCTACAGGCGGTACAACCGCTACATTTTCGCGGCAGTGTCACTCCTACTGCCCGCCGGGGCAAAAAAGGCCCGGTCTCCGCGCCGCCGACGACGAACTCTTATCGTAAGTTTCCTATGACTAGGCCTTGGTGTCGCTATTCTGAGGATGGGACAAAGGTGCTTCATCGCATAAAGCTGACCGCCGACACGACGTGCATCGCCCGGTCGGTGGCCGTTTCCGCCGTAGCAACCGCTCTGTGCGTTTACGCAATGGCCGTCCAGGCCGACCAGGGGGTCTTCGTGCTGCTCGCGGCCATTGTGCTGCTGCTCGCGGCCGGGGCTTACCTCCAGGTCAGCCATGCCGTCAGGCAGTTCCACCTCAAGCACGGTGAGATGCACCAGGCCGCCCGCCAGGCGGAGTGGCACTATTTCAAGGTGCTCCGGCGGATAATGGCCGCCATTGAGGCGCGCGAGCACTACACCCGGGGGCGTAGCAAGCGAATCGGATTCCTGGCCAAGAGGATGGGGGAGGAGCTGGGGCTCGATGCCAACGAGTGCCACATGCTCTACATGGCCGGGCAGGTGCACGACATAGGCCTGCTGGCCGTGCCCGATTACGTCCTCAACAAGGCCTCCCGCCTGGGCAGCGAGGAATACCGGGCGGTCAAGGATCACGCCGAGGCCTCCTACCGGATCCTGCGGGCGCTGACCATCATGAGTGACATTCTCCCGGCCATCCGATACCACCACGAGCGGATGAACGGCACCGGCTACCCCCACGGCCTGAAGGGCGAGGAAATCCCGCTTTCGGCGAGGATTATGGCGGTCGCGGACTCCTATGACGCGATGACGCACGACAGGCCTCACCGGCCTGGACTTCCGCCCATCGAGGCGCTCGGCGAGCTGCGGCGGTGCAGCCCGGCCGGGTACGACTCCCAGTGCGTCTCGGCCCTGGAAGAGGTCACGAACGTGCGGAAGCTGCGTGAAGTGCATGGTCCCGCCCAGCCCGCCGCCATGCAGGAAGTTCCCGTGGCGGTATCCTAGCCTGCTCATTGCATGACCCCTTCCGGGTCTATGCAATAAGCACCTTTGCGAGAGACGGTTCTCTCGCAAAGGTTTCGACTCGGCGCTTCGCGCCTCGCTCAAGGCTGGCCCCGAGCAAGAGCGACGTAAGTCGCTCGCGTCGAAGCCCCCGCGGCGGATGTTGCACGCTCGTCGTGTAACATCCGGGCTAGACCAGAAGAGTCGTCCCTTTGTCGCCAGGTCAGTTGGGACGAGCAGGCCAGGCGGAGAGCGTGCCGCCGGGCTCAGGACTTGGTGTGATGGGACTTCCGGTTCGCCAGCGAGTCCACTGTGGGAGCCTTGCCGTCCTTGCCCTCACCGGCTGCCTGCTTCTCGCGCAAGATAGCGTCGTATACTTCTTTACGGTGCACAGCAATGTGAGCAGGAGCGGTAATCCCCAGCCGAACCTTATCTCCCCTGACGTCCACGATCGTGATCTCGACATCATCGCCTATCATGATCGTCTCATCGCGTTGTCTGGAAAGCACCAGCATAGGTACTCCTCTGCTGGAACGGCCTGCCGGCCGTCCCCTGCGACACCAGCAGCGTCACATCCTCCATAACAGCCCCGACGTACCTCCTCTAATGTTATTCTATCGGACATAAGACTCCCGGACGCCAGTTATCCACAAATCGATTTTCGGCTCGGGCGCCCAGTGTCGGGCCCTGCCATAGAGGCAGGCCTGCAAGCAGGGCCCCTTCCGACTAGGTCGTGGTCTTCCAACCACTTACGCGCCGCAGGTCGCGGCGGGCCGGGCTCGCCCAGTCGTTGGCCTGCCCCGCCGGGCGGCAGGTGACGGACGTCTGCGGACGATACGACATCCAGCGACGCGGTCGGCCTGGACCCGAGGCCCTGGACGTGTCGGGGTCCGAGGCCCAACAAGCCCGTAATCCGCCCCATGGCCAGGGAAAAGTTCCACCTTGGTCCCGCCCAAGGTAGAATACGCCCATGGCACAGGGCGCCAGGATGGAAGACGCAGCAGCCATCTGCGAGCTGATCAACTACTATGCCGAGCGCGGGCGGATGCTCCACCGCAGCCTGGAGAGCACGTACGAATCGGTCCGCGACTTTCTGGTCTGCCGGCGCAACGGGCACGTCGTGGGGTGCATCGCCCTGTCGGTCTCCTGGAAGGATCTGGCGGAGATCCGCTCGCTGGCCATTGACCCGGATTGTCGCGACCAAGGCCTGGGCAGGGAGCTGCTGCTCGGCGCCATCGAGGACGCCGGGAAGCTGGGCCTGACGAAGATATTCGTCCTGACCTACGAGGTCAGTTTCTTCGCGAAGTTCGGATTCCGTCAGGTGGAGAAGGATACGCTGCCCACGAAGATCTGGCGGGACTGCATCCACTGCCCCCGGGCCGACGCCTGCGACGAGGCGGCCATGATCCTGGAGCTGGATTGACGGGCACGCAGACTGCGGGACTGGTGCGATGAGCCAACCTAGCGAGCCGATAATTCGCCTCGAAAAGGTCTCCAAGACCTTCAACGGCCAGATGGTCCTGCGGGGAATCGACCTCGACATCGAACGGGGCAAGACCACCGTGGTGATCGGGCCCAGCGGATGCGGAAAGACCGTCCTGCTCAGGCACGTGGTGGGCCTGCTCCGCCCGGACTCCGGCAGGGTCTTCTTCGACGGGACCGACATCACCGCCCTGTCCGAACGGCAGCTGGTGCCCATCCGCCGGCGGGTGGGGTTTCTGTTCCAGTCGAGCGCCCTGTTCGACTCGATGACCGCGGCGGAGAACGTATGCTTCCCGCTGGTCGAGCACGGCGTCCGCTCCAAGGAGGAGCTGGCCGAGCGATGTGCCCACGTCCTCCGGCTGGTGGGTCTGGACGGAACGCAGGAGAAGATGCCCGAGGAGCTCTCGGGGGGGCAGAAAAAGCGGGTGGCCATGGCGCGGGCCATCGCCTTGAACCCGGAGGTGCTGCTCTACGACGAGCCGACCACCGGGCTGGACCCGATCCGCGCCGACCTGATCAACGA
>CBFCZU010000230.1:0-6778 GCA_965602635.1 uncultured Planctomycetales bacterium
GCCTCGGCGTCCGCGTCGGCCGGCTGGACGACCACGGCGATGTACTCCTTCTCGCCGACCGTCTTCTCGGCCAGGCGGACGAACTTGCCCCGCACGCTGCGGTCGCGGGCCTCAGCGCCGATCCGCTTTGCCCACTTCTGCCCGGCCTCGGTTGCGTAGGCGACCTCGACCTGCTGGCCCTTGCGGAGCTTCCGCGCGGCGGCGAGCAGCCTGCTTTCCCGGCCCATGAGCACGACCACCTCTTCCTTGCCCTCGCCCGGGGCGATGACGACGCCGACGTACTCCCGCTCGCCGACCTTCTTCTCCGTCAGGCGGACGAACTTGCCCCGCGCCGTGCCCTCTTCGGCGAGGGCCTCGAGCGGAAGGGCGAAGCCAAGCGCCGCGGCGACGATGACGATTCCTGCGTGACGTTTCATAGCGAGTCTCCTTCTCGGCCCCTTGCTGGTTCACCGTTTTGCGTTCGGTCCGGCCCGCGGGGGTCCGGCCGTCGCCGATCATTATTGCCGCAAGGCCCCGCTGCGGCAAGGGCGGCGCGGACTTGACGCAGCCGCGGCCGGGCGATAGCATCGCCGTCGCTGCCTTGGCGACGCCCAAATGCAGGGCGCAGGCTGATGATTCGTCAGCCGGGTCAAACTGACCTTCCTTGAGAACCAGTGCCCGAAGTCGCACTTCGGGGCAAGGCAGCCCGCGGGAAGGGGGACAGGTCCCGCCGGCCTTGGGCCGAAGGCGCCTGTCCCCGCTTCCCGGCTAGGCGAGCGGGCAGGCATGGGCATTTTCGAGCTGATCCGACGGCTGTTGGGTCTGCCATCCACCGGCGCTGCCGGGGGCATCGAGCCGCTCCCCGCCGGCACGGTGGAGAAGCACGACGCCGCTCAGCTCGCCCTCCGTCTGGGCATCCCGCTGGCCCGGCTTCAGGCCGTGGACCGCAGCTATCGCGAGTTCAACATTCCCAAGCGCTCGGGCGGCGTGCGGCCGATCGCGGCGCCGAACCCCGCCCTGATGGCCATTCAGCGGGCGATCAACCGCCGCCTGCTGGCGCGCCTGCCGGTGCATCCGTGCGCGACCGGCTTCCGCCGGGGCTACTCCATCGTCACCAACGCCGCCCCGCACGCCGGACGCGCCGTCGTGCTGCGAATGGACATCCGGGACTTCTTCGGCGCCACCCGCGCCGAGCGCGTCCACAGGTACTTCCGCGTCATCGGATGGAGCGAGGAGGCCGCCGGCCTGATCACCGCCCTGTGCACCCGCAACGGCGCCCTGCCCCAGGGGGCGCCCACGAGCCCGACCCTCAGCAACCTCGTCAACTTCCGCCTCGACGCGCGCCTGGCCGGGATGGCGCAGGGCGTCTCCGCGGCACGGGGGGGCGCTGCGGACATCTGCTACAGCCGCTACGCGGACGACCTGACCTTCTCCTTCGGCGTCGATGACCACAGCGCCGTCGAGATGGTCATCTGGCTGAGCAAGCGGATCCTCTCCGATTTGGGCTATCGCCTGCACCACAAACGGAAGCTCACTATTCGCCGCCGGCATCAGCGCCAGACCATAACCGGCCTGGTGGTTAACGACGGCGTCGGCCTGGCCCGCGGCACCCGTCGTTGGCTCCGCGCGGTCCGCCATCACCTCGCCACGGACCGGGAGGCGTCGCTGACGCCCGCCCAACTCGCCGGCTGGGAGGCCCTGGAGCAAATGGTCCGCCTCCAGTCCCCAGCCGGTGGCGCCGAGTGAGCCGCCGGGGCTTCTCTTTGGGCCGTCGCCGCGGTAAACAGTAGGCGGCAGGCGCCCTTTGGAGGTCCGCGAGATGTCGAAGCTGGAGATAGGCGTGCTGGTCGGCCTGGTCGAGTCGCCGGGCGAGGAGATCCGCCGCGTGGCGGACTTCGGCCTGAAGAGCTGCCAGGTCGTCACCTGGAAGCCGGAGCTGTACAACGACCGCGTGGGCGAGGCCCTGCTGGCGGCGGCCGGCGAGTGCGGCGTGAGCGTCAGCACCCTCTGGGCGGGCTACCCGGGGCCGAAGGTCTGGGACTTCATCGACGGGCCGAAGACCATCGGCCTGGTCCCGCAGGAGTACCGCCAGGTTCGCGTCGAGGCCCTCATCAAGGCCGCGCGGTTCGCCGCGAAGTTCGCCCTCGGCTCGATCACCACCCACGTGGGCTTCATACCCGAGGACCCCAACAGCCCGGACTTCGCCGGCGTGCTGGCGGCCCTGCGGCAGGTGGTGGACGTCTGCCGGGAGGTGGGCGTGGAGTTTCGCTTCGAGACCGGTCAGGAGACGCCGGTGACGCTGCTGCGGACGGTCGAGCGGCTGGGGCGCGACGGCCTGGGCGTCAACCTCGACACCGGCAACCTCATCCTCTACGGCAAGGCCAACCCGCTCGACGCCCTGGACGTCCTGGGGCCCTACGTCCGCGACACGCACATTAAGGACGGGCTCTACCCCACCGACGGCGACAGGCTCGGCAGGGAGGTGCCGCTGGGGCAGGGCAAGGTGGACTTCCCCGCGGTGGTGGCCGCCCTCAAGCGGCTCGGCTACACCGGCCCGCTGACCATCGAGCGTGAGATCTCCGGCGCCGAGCAGGCCCGCGACATACGCTCTGCCATCGAGCTGCTCCGCCCGCTGTGCTGAGGATCCACGGCACCCGGGATCAGGTTACCGAGAGACTGGAGGGTCGCCCCCGGCTGCGGCAAGGGAGGGGCCTACGCGCCGTGTCACAAATCTCGATATTTTGGTTGAAGCGCCGATCCGCACGCTGTATAAGCATCACGTGACGGTCGCATTCGCTGAGGGCATCAAGACCACCACCAGCGTCTCGGTGGTCCAGTTGCGTGAATGTGGGATGGCTCCAGAATGTTGAGTGCACAGCCAGAATGTTGAGTGCACAGGCTGTATTCGCTGACCAGAGCGACGCCTCAATAACGAGGTAGGCAGTCCACCGAATGAGAAAAAAGATGCGAGAATCCCATTTAAGGCTTGACAGAGTCGATTCGCGGGAATATGCTGAGAAACAGCATATTACCGCGTTACGATCGAGGTGCGCCGATATCTCGCTTCGGGCGATTGCGGCCCTCTTGGGCGGGCTCGACCGAGGTGTCGATGTAAGCTAGCTTCGCAGAAGGGACCGCAGCCATGACAGTTGTTGGCTTCCGCTGTTTCACGGACCGCGTAGCCTACGTCGTCTTAGGCGGATCGAAACGGGCGCCGACCCTCATTGAGAAGAAGATCCTCAGGTTCTCGGTTCCCGACCCGCGGTCCAAGGGCCTAGCTGAACTACGCTGCAACGTACTCCGGCTATTTGAGCGACTTGCCGTAGATGAAGCTGTCATGAAACGTGTGGAGCCCAATGCGATGAGACCTTCCCTCAAGCGCGCGGAGGTGGAAGGCGTCTTGAAAGAGGCAGTCTTCTTCTCGCGACGGGAGGAATGCCAGGCCCGCCTCAAGCGACAGATTCAGACGGACATACGTGGGCGGACCGAGAATGACATTTACTGGTATCGTCTCCTGCAATCACTTGGGCTCGCCGCTGTGCGATCAGAGCAGTATACGGACGCCACCTTGGTTGCCTTGGCGGCGCTCCCCTCGGAGTAGCCAGGTTGACACGCAAGATGCACGACAGAACATTGGCGGCAGCAAAAAGGTGGCCACTGCATTGACGGCGTAGGTCATGCAGTGGCCGGTGGTTCTCGACAAAACGTTCCCGGGAACCGCGCCCACCTTATTGCGGACCGCCATCGGTATTCAAGCCGAAAACGCAGATTCTCTGGGCGCTCTGCGCCCACCGAGACCGGTCTATGGAAGACCTGCTGTGCCAATACGGATGGGCGCGCTACCTCAAACCGGCTAAGGCGGCAGGAGAGACACTTGGGCGCACACAGGAGATGGCGATGCTGCAACTTGTGATCCCGCATGGAGGCGGTATTTGGCTGAATGACACGTTGATTCGGGTTGAGCGCCATGGGCGGCGCGGCGTCAAGGTCATCATTGAAGCACCCGGGCAGACGGTCGTGACTCGTGACAGGGCGCCCGCACCCCCGCCCTTGGGGGTGACCGAGCATGAGCGACGGGTCCGGCAAGACATCCGGCTCGGGTTGCTCCAGAAGCACGGCGGGGTGGTAACAGCGGCTTTCTGGCACGATTTCGCCAAGGCGATGCGCCGGCGCGCCGTCCACCCCGTGGTGTCGACGCCCCGCCTTGACGTCGACCTGACGGACCGAAACGAAGTCATGGACGCAGCGAATGCAGCGCCCGAAAGTGACACTCGAGGCCCTGAGCACGGACAGGGGCGTTCAGGCTCGGGTCGATTTGGATCCGGATTAGGTAATGGGGTACGGGAAGTCGATGGGGGAAGGAATCGAGTTCCCGCCCATCGTGGTTTGCGCCGGGGCCCGGGATGAACCGGGCGTCCTGCGGGCGGGCTTTTCCGCGCAAGACGCGGGCGGGGTGGATAGCCTCCTTCGGAGCGGCCTTGCCGTCGTGGGGCCGATGACGTAGCATTGCCTGGGCATTCCTTTGGGCCCCAATGGCAAGGGGTTGGGCAGATGAGAGTGCTGTTGTTGCGACCGCCGCGGTACGTCTGGCCTTTCAACAGCGAGACCTCCGCCTTCTGGCAGCCGCTGGGGCTGCTGTGCCTGGCCGCCTTCGCCCGCCGCGAGCTGCCGGGCGTCGAGGTGGAGGTTTGGGACGCGCCGGGCGAGAAGTTCGGCTGGCGGACGCTGGAGCGGCGTCTGGCCGAGCGGCCTATCGACGTGCTGGGCATCGGGGAGGAGACGGTCTCGGCCCATGAGGCCCTGCGGGCGGCCGGGCTGGTCAAGCGCCTCTGGCCGGAGTGCCTCGTCGTGGCCGGCGGTACCTACTTCGCACACGCCATCGACGAGACGCTCGAGGAAAGCACGGTTGACGTCATCGTCCGCGGCGAGGGGGAGGCGACCTTCGCCGAGCTGCTGTCGGCCGCCGGCGAGCCGGCCCGCTGGGGCGGGATAAGGGGCCTGGCATTCCGCGACGCCGCCGGGCGGGTCGTCCGGACCGGCCCGCGTCCGCTCATCGACAACCTCGACTCGCTGCCGATGCCGGCCTACGACCTTATCGACATGGCCGCCTACGGGCGGCGCTCGCGGAACCACCCCGCCCTGGTGAGCGTCGAGCACTCCCGTGGCTGCATCGACTCCTGCTCGTTCTGCGTGCTCTGGCGGCACATGGGCGAGCGCCTCAACGGCGACGGCGCCGTCCGCCCCCGGCTCCGCACCAAGAGCGCCGGCCGCAGTTTCGAGGAGGTGCTCTGGCTGTACCACCGTTTCGGGCGGCGGACCTTCGGCTGGGTGGACCCGACGTTCAACGCCTCGCCGCCCTGGTCCGACGCATGGGCCGAGCGGATGCTGGCGTCGGATCTGGTGGGGCCCCGAGGCCGGGCCAGGACGCTGCACACCGCCTGGCTGCGGGCGGACTGCGTCGTCCGCGACGAGAAACTCGGCATACTCGAGAAGCTCGTCCGCGCGGGGATGCACCAGGTGATGATCGGCGTGGAGCGAGACGACCCGCCCGGCCTGGCGGCGCTGAACAAGCACAACAACGACGCCGAGACCTGCCGCCAGGCGTTCGCCATATTCAGCGAGAGGTACCCGCAGGTGTACACGATCGGCACGGTGATCTTTGGCCTGCCGGGCGACACCGCCGCCGACCTGGAACGCCTGATACGCTGCGAGTACGAAATGGGGATGGACTACGGGTTCCTCATGCCGCTGACGCCCAACCCCGGCACCGAGGCGCGGGACCGCGCCGTCCGCGGCGGGTACGTCGAGAACCGCGACTTGGCCAGCTACAACTTCCACACGCCCGTCTGCCGCACCGACGCGCTGAGCCTGCGCCAGCTCGAAGGCGCCTACTGGAAGACCATGCTCGGCACCGACCGGCGGCGGATCGCCCGCGCCCTGCGGCAGCTACTGCTCGAGCGCGACCGCCGGAAGCGCCGAGTCAACCGAGCGCTGCTGGGCAAGGGAACCACCATAGCCGTAAAGAGCCTGCTGCGGGCCGTCTTTCGCCCCGGCGACAAGCAGCCAACACTCTATTCGAGGAAACCGCCATGGTACGACACGTGAAAGGCACCCCGGCTACCTGGAAGGCGATGCTGGCCATATCCGTCGCCGCAGGCGCGCTGCTCTGGCACCTGCTGGCCTGCACCGAAAGCCCAATGGCCTTCTCGCCAAGCGGAAAGGACCTGGTCTTCGTCACGGCCGAGCCTGCCCCCTTCGGCGACAAGGGGCTGCCGGTCAAGGACAAGCAGGTCTATCGGCTGATGGTCCTCACCGGCGGCAAGGAGCTGCGCGTCATCGAGCAGACGAGCGACGAGATGCTCACGGCCCCGGCCTACAGCCCGGACGGCAAGCAAGTCTGCTACCTGCGGATCAAGCTCCGGACCGAGGAGGAGATGAAAGGGGCCGGCAAGCGCATGGCCAAGCGCATGGAGCAGTGGGAGAAGCTGATGCCCCCCCGGCCGGCGGGGGCGGACTTGCCCGACACAGAGGACCTGACGCTGCCTCCCGTTGAAGACGCGGTCCACGTGGTCAAGGACGCTGTTACTGGCGAGGCACTGCCGGCGGCCCTCGTCGTCCGCGACGCGAAGACCTGGAAAGTCATCTCGACCGTGTGGGTGGACTTCCCGCCCCGAGATTACGGGGCCGAAGCCCTGAGCATGATGTACTCGCTGATCCGACTGCAGTACTCACCCGACGGTAAGTGGATCTACTACTGGGACACCCAGGCGGCAGTGGCGGTGAACCTCCAGGCGAAGAA
>CBFCZU010000231.1:0-6763 GCA_965602635.1 uncultured Planctomycetales bacterium
GGTGGCGGTCGGTTCATGGCAAGACGGACGCGTCGGCGCGACGCGGAAGGGCAACCTGTACTACATCGGTACGAGCCTGGGCGCCTGTTTCCACGACCGCTTCGAGACGCATTACGCCGACTGCACCGGGATCCTGTCCCATATCGCGGAGGAATGCGGCATCGAGACGGGCAGACTTCGCCCGGCCCCGGGAGTGTATGCGCGAGAGCTCGTATCCGGCCGGGACCGGATCGGCTTCATCTTCAACCGGACGGCCGCCGAGCAGTGTGTGAAGCTGAGCGAAGAGATCGAATCGGTCGAGAAGATAACCGACTTCGCCCTGAGCAGGAGCGGGGGCAAAGGGCTGGAGCTGAAGGTCGGGCCCGGCGAGGTGGCCGTCTACGCATGGCCCCGAAAAGGGGCAGGCAACTGATTCCCCGCGAAAGACCGCAGGGAACGCAGAGCGTGTCGAGCCTGTCGCGCCTGCAGTTGGAGGTCGAAAAGGTGGCGGCTCCGTTCCGCCGGATCCGTTCGGATTCCGCGACCCCGGCCCCGGATGCAGGCAGACGAGGCAGAGACCAACCGACGGATCCAGGCCGAGTCTGCCGCGTGGGCGGAGACTGCGGACCGGGCACGTGCCCATCTGCACGTTGCTGCCTTCACGATTCGCCCGGGCCGCTCAGGAGAAAGTGACCTGGGCCAGGCCGTAGACCTTCGGCGTGAACATCGCGAACTCCACGGCCCGGCCGGCGGCCTTCACGGGCACCGGCCAGGGGGGATGGTCCGGGCGGTGCGGGTCGGTCAGCAGCGCCTGGGCCGTCGACCTCCCCGCGGGCAGGGCGACGCGCGTGAGCAGATCCGCCTCGCGGTGCTGGTGCTCGTAGTTGACGAAGTGCAGGTCCACGCCGGCCTCGGCGCCCTCGACCGCGGCGATGGCCTCTACGAAGATCGACTCGGGCCCGTCCACCCGGAAGGTCAGCGGCCTGCCGCAGACGGCGTCGTCGATGGCGCGCCGGAACACCTGGCGGTTCGAGACGGGGCGGACGTTCTCGCCCCAGATGCCGAACCAGTCGTCGAAGCTCCACGGCGTGGCGACCTCCCACTGCGGCACGTAGACGAAACACCCCTCCCCCACCCGCGCGGTCTCGTATTCGCCCCGCGGCGGGTGGCCCAGCCAGCGGGTGAGGGCGTGGTCGGGGTCTCGGGGTCGGTACCACTCGTTGAACGCGGCCGCCTGGCCGGAGGCGATGACCCCGCCGCCGGCGCGGCAGAACGCGTCCAGCCGCTCGATCCACAGGTCTGACAGCGCCTGCATCTCCGGCAGGGCGATGATCCGGAAGCGGTCGATCTCGTCCATCTGTTTGTCGAAGATGATCCCCCAGGGGAGCTTCTCCACCGCGAGCGTCTGCTCGAAGGCCATGAGCTGCTCGTGCACCTTGGCGCAGTTGTAGTTGGTGGACGGCTCGCTCCGCAGCACCGCCAGGTCGTGCAGGTGCGTGCGCTGGAGGAACAGCCGCTGGTTGGCCCGGAGGAACTGCGTCATCGGCGTGAAGGCCGTGCAATTGCCCATGTCGCCCAGCCACCCGTGGCCGGGGATCTCCTTGCGGTAGTTGAACACCTGCGCCTCGGCCGTCTCCAGCTCGGAGGACTGGGCGTCCGCGACAGTGATGTGGGTGCTGTGGGAGGACTTGAAGAAGCGAAATTCCGAGACGACGGTGCCGTTGCGGACGCCCACGCGGTAGCCGTCGATGCAGCTGAAATCCAGCACGCCGGCCAGCGTGCCGTGGCAGATGCCGTGGTTGAACGCGCGGTTGTGCCCGTGGATGCCCTTGATGTTGAGCCCCACGGCCGTGTCGGCCTTGCGCGACTTCACGTGCTCGGCCATGTCGCGGTAGAACTCCAGCACCGTGAGGATGCGATGGTCGATCCAGTCCTGGATCTGGGGGGTGCCGACGCGATCCAGCCGCCACGGCTTGCAGGCCTGGCTCCAGATCGGCGGAACCGAATCGGGGTACTCCGGCAGGCCGTAGCGCAGCTCGCACTCGGCCAGCGTGTACTTCCGCCGGATCGTCTGCCGGAAGTGCTCCAGGCAGTACTGGCATCGGCAGCTTCGGGGCTCGTGGCGGAGGATCTGGTTGTCGAAGAAGATCTCGTCGGCCTGGACCTCCTCGACGGCGATGTCCAGGACGCGCTTCAGGTACGCCCGGTAGTCCGGGTGGTTCAGGCAGGCGAACCACCGCTCCAGCTGGTAGCCGCTGTAGGTGATCGGCAGGCCGTGCTGGTCCTTGCGGAACCAGTCGATCGCCTCGGGCACCTCTTTCAGGAAGTAATCGGGGAACAGCGTCCCGCCGACGTAGACCGACACCAGCATCCCGCGGGCGTGCAACTGCTTTGCATAGGCGACGGTCTTGTCGATGTCCGGGCGCTCGCGCTGGAGCCCGAATCCCTTGAAGAAGTGCGCCCGCTTGGGCACGTGTAGGCCCATATCGGCCATGACTTGGACGTTCTCGGCGGTCTGATAGCCGTTGGCTCGCTGCTCCTCTGCCGGGCAGGCCGAGCCGCGATTGCGGTAGAACCACACCGGCTCGTGGGTGGGGACAGTCCAGCGTGACTTCAGTTCATTGAGCCGGTCCAGATCGGTGGGGAACGGGCGATCGGGATCGCCGCGGAGCCACCTGGTTTCGGAAACGACTGACATGGTCTGCGATCTCCTTACCGGCCGGCCTGGTCTGCCTGGCCGGCCCTTTGGTCACTAGGCGGCTTCCCCGGCCCGGCTTCGCTCATGGGCGAGTCATCGCGCATCCTCCCATCTCGGCCGTCGGCGCGTCGGACCTACAGCGCCGCGAGGACCTCCTTCATATACTCCGTGCTGGCGGGGACACCGATGGCTTCGTCCTCTTTGCCTTCGTACTCGATGGCCACGTAGCCGTCGTAGCCGGCGGCGGCGAGACTCTTGAGGCAGGCGGGTATGTCCACATCGCCCGCGCCGACGGTGCAGGCGTGGTACTGCATGCCGCCCTTCGCGTTCAGCTCGTCGGAGGTCTTCTTGCAGTCCTTCACGTGAACGTAGGCGGCGTACTTGGCGGCGATCGGCACGGCGTCGGCGCCTTCCTGCCCGGCGCCCATGTAGTTGCCGACGTCGATGGTCGAGCGCACCGCCGGGGAGCCAACCTCCTCGATCACGCGGTTTTGCTCCTCGGCCGTGCCGGGCAGGCCGCTGTGGTTCTCCAGGGCCAGCACGAGACCGCGGCTCTCGGCCTCGGGGGCCAGGCGCTTGAGCACACCGATGATGTACTCCATGCCAGCCTCGACATCGCCGGCGTTGGCGCGGTCGGCGTGGCCGCCGAAGACCCGGCAGGCAGGCGCCTTCAGCTGGGCGGCGACGTCGAGCCACTTGAGGGTGTCCTCCAAGTGCGGCTCGAGCTTCTCGGGGGGTTGGTTGAAATCGGTCGACAGCGAGAAACCCGATAGCTCCAGGCCGGTGCGGTCGAGGGCGGCGGCGATTCTCTCGGCGGCACCTTCCTGCGTGCCCAGCAGGCGGGCGTGGTAGTCGATGCCCGGGATGTCCAGGGCCTTTACCTCGTCGGTGAGTCGGTCGATGTCCCAGGACTGCTCGGCCCAGAGGCGGTGGTAGCTGTAGTGACACATGCCTAGTTTCATTCGTCGCTCCTTTCAGTTGTGACGGATGCCTCTCACGGACACCCGGCGCGACGATTCTAGTGGAGCCCGCGCGGGTTGCAACGGGGGAAACCCGGGCAACTTCCTTCGGCGGCTGGCGCTGTCGCGGTCGGTGAAGCACTGGTCGCTGACGACGCTGCGGGAGAAGCTCATCAAGATCGGGGCGACAGGCGGAGCGGGAAGTGCTTGCAGGGGCCTCGACGCAAGAGACAATGGAAGAAGCGTGGCCTGCGACGGTCGCAAGCCAGAGCTATCTGGGAAATCCCGAACAAGATGGCACAAACGTTAAGTCACAATCGGAGATAGGCATTGAAAGCAGTGATTACACTGATGGCATCGACGCTCCTGCTGGCTGGGTGCGCGGACCCCACCCTCCGGGAGGCATCCCCGCAAATCTCGACCGGCACGCTGGCCCAGGCGAAGTACGTCGTCGCGGCTCCGGCCAAGTGGAACGGCTACCTGCTGATGCTCGCACACGGCTACAGGCCGGCCGACGCTCCGCTGTCCGCCGATTTTGACGTTGAGAGCCGGCTCTGCAAAGGCCTGCTCGCCGACGGCTGGATCATCGCCTCCTCGAGCTACCGCCGAAACGGCCGTATCATCCGCGACGCCGTCGCCGACATCGACGCGCTCCGCCGGCACGTGGCGAGCGAGTTCGGCCAGCCCAAGCGGACGTTCGTGATCGGCCCGTCCATGGGCGGGGCCATTGGCGCGATGATCGCCGAGACCAGAGCACCCGACTATGACGGCGTCGTGGCGATTGGCGCGGCGCTGACCATGCACGACGAGCTGAATCCCTATCAACTGACACACCGGCCGCAAATGCCGGTGCTGTTCCTCACCAACCAAAGCGAGCTGGCCAAGCCGACCGCGTACGTGGAACAGGCCGCTGCGGCGCCAGATCATCCCACGGTGATCTGGGTAGTCAAACGCGATGGCCACTGCAACGTCAATTCCGCCGAAACCCGCGCCGCCCTGGATGCACTCGTCCAGTGCGCCCGCACCGGCCGGCTCGAATCCAACAACGACGCCACCGTGTCTTTGCTCGAGCTGCCTTCCGTCGCCATCCACAAGGACGGCCGCGCGTACGCGACGGTGACCGGGATCAGCGAAGGCTTCGGCAACATCTACACGCAGTTCGTCTCGGCCGACCTCCAGCGGCTGGGTATCACCCCAGGCTCCTATTTCGTCGTCGGCAAAGGGGACAAGGCCTTCAAGGTCCAACTCGGCAAGACTTACTCCGACGTACCCCGCGGCCACTGGGTCGCCTTCATCGCCGCCGAAGAAACCCTCAAGATCGCCCGCAACTTCGAAAACGCCTCCAAGACACTCACCTGCAAGCCCGGCGACCGGATATTCATCGCCAAGCAGCAAAGCCAGCCTCGATAGCCCCCGCAGGGCCAGAGTCCTCCCGTCCGGCGCATAGGCGGTCATAGGTCGCACCCGTGACGTAGCAGTTGCCCACAGTGTCGCCCGCCACGGCATACCCACTTAAGAGAGGCGAGGCCTGGAACGGCGGGCTGGATCGCGGGACAATGACGGGCGGCAATTCACCGCGTTTGCGCTATCGCGACACTCGACGCCGCCTGTGGGAGATACGGCGATGACGACGCGTCACTGCTGCTCGATGGGCCTTTCGATTCTGTTGTGCATCGCCGTCGCCGCCGGGGCCGACCCGGGCGGGCGGATCATGCCCGACGACCTCGTCTACAAAGGCGCCTTCCGCCTGCCCGACGGGCCGGACGAACACGCCTGGGGCTGGTCCGGCCAGGCCATGGCCTACTGCCCCACCGGCGACGCCAAGGGCGGCGACGACGGGCATCCGGGGTCGCTGTTCGGCACAGGGCACAACTGGCATCAGTGGCTCTCGGAGATCAGCATCCCCAAGCCCGCGGTGCCGGCCGACAAGGACGTCAAGAAGCTCCCCGTCGCCAAGACGCTGCAGAAGTTCACCGACGTCCGCGGCAAGCTCTTCAAGCGCGACATGGAGCAGGCCCGCGCCGGCCTGGCGTACCTGCCGGCCAGGGGCAAGCAGACCACCGCCAAGCTGTACTTCAGCTTCGGCCCGCACATGGACGAGGGCAGCCAGCAGCCCTCCCACGGATGGTGCGAGACGAACCTCGCCAAGGCCAACCCCGCCGGGCCCTGGCGGATCGGCGACATCACCACCTACATCACCACCGACTACATGCTGCCGATCCCCAAGGCCTGGGCCGACAAGCACGCCGGCGGGTTCGCCCTGGCCACCGGGCGATTCCGCGACGGCGGGCAGGGCTCGCAGGGCCCGACGCTGGTGGCCCTGGCGCCCTGGCTGGACGGCAACCCCCCCGCCGCCGGGGCCAAGCTGCGGGCGAAGGTCCTGCTGCGATACTCCGCCATCACCGACGACAAGCAGGTCAAGCTCAAGGACTACCACCACTCCGACGCCTGGACCGGGGCGGCCTGGATGACCGCCGGCAAACGCTCGGCGCTGGTCTTCGTCGGCACCAAGGGCAAGGGAAAGTGCTGGTACGGCTTCGCCAACGGCGTGGTCTGGCCGGAGCAGGGCCCCTGGCCGGCCGTGCCGCCGGCCCCCAACGACCAGCGCGGCTGGTGGAGCACGAAGTTCGTCTGCGAGATGCTGTTCTACGACCCCGCCGACCTCGCGGCCGTCGCGGCCGGCAAGAAAAAGCCCCACGACCCGCAGCCTTACGCCACGCTGGACTTCGACAAGCTGCGGCTGTCGAAGGTGAAGCGCCCGCTGGAGCGGACGAGCGCGGCCGCCTTCGACGCCGCCCGCGGCTGCCTGTACGTCTTCGAGCCGCGCGCCGACGAGGACAAGTCCATCGTGCACGTCTGGAAGATCCGTCCCCCCGCCCCCAAGCGGCCGGCGCCCAAGAATACCTCCGCGGCCCCAAAGGACGACGGCGCCGCGCCGACCGGCGCGCGTGAGGACGGCGAGCAGGCGTCGCGGCTCACCCCGGCTGCTGAAACACCTCCGGGTGGGTGACGGCGTACAGCACCACTGTGGGGGTTTCCCGCGCAGCCCATCGCGTCGGCCCGCATCTGGTCGGGGTAGATGATCAGGACGTTCGGCCTGTCGGACACGATCACCTCAGCCACTGAC
>CBFCZU010000232.1:0-6725 GCA_965602635.1 uncultured Planctomycetales bacterium
AGTTCCGTGCGCGGCCCCAGGCGGACGGGCCGCCGCTCCCAAAAAAGGCCCGCATATTTTCGGGGGGGTTCTCCTTTGTAAACAATAGAGGAGGAGCAGTTTTGAGTGACCAGCCAGACGAAGAGCTCATCCGCGGCGAGCGGTTCGAGCGACTGTTTCGCACGTGTCGCGAGATCGTGTCGGACCTCCAGAGGACCTGCGGGAGCCTGGACGAGCACCGCGAGGACATGGAACAGGAGATGGCGCTGACGCTGGCCGAGCTGCCGGCCCACCACACGGACTCCTACTGCCTGTGTCGCGCGGCCTGGGCCGCGCTGGCCTGGCTGCGCACGTGGTTCGGCACGAAGCTGGTGCGCCGCATCCACACGAGGCCCGACGTGGCCCAGCTAGCGGACGCGGGGCTTTGTCAACTGATCTGGGTCGGTGGCGATCCGTTGCACGGACGCCCCTGGCCCGATGACGCGCTCGACCCGGAGCCGTGAGAGAGGCTCCTCCCGCAGGTTGCGAATCCTGCGGGAGGGTGCCGAGCGACCGGACGCGCACGCGTCCGCCGCGCGGGCCAGCGGCCGCCGCAGGCAACGAGGCGCGCCCGGGGGATGGGGCGGTGCGGGGCGGTGGGTCGCCAGCCCCGGGAGACCCTCCCGCAGGACTCACAGCCTGCGGGAGGAGAGGCCCGCCACGCTCCTCCCGCAGGTTCGGAATCCTGCGGGAGGGTGCCGGCGCGTTCCATCGCTGAGGTGTCCGGCCTTGACTTGGGGCGGCTGCGGAGTATGATGGGCGCGCCGGGGCGGCCGCGCCGTGCGGCCGGGGCCGCGACGGGGCGGGAACGGCCAGCGGGCAGGCGGCGCATGGCGCGCGTGCCCGCGCAGACAAGGGGACGTGCCATGGCGGTGGACTGCTTTCTGAAGCTCGTGGCGAATGGGGTCGACGTCGATGGCGGATGCACCGACCAGAAGCACCCGGAGTGGATCCGGGTCCTGTCCTACTCGCACAACGTCGTGACGGTCCGGGAGGCGAGCACCGGCATGGCCTCGGGGGACCGGGAGTACGAGCCCTTCAGCATCGTGAAGCGGGTCGACCCGTCCACGCCCCTGATCCTGAAGGCGCTGACCAACAACGAGGCGGTGGACGCCACGATCGACGTGTGCCGCGCGGCCGGCACGAAGGAAACGTACCTGACGTTCGGGCTGACGAACGCGCGGATCGCCTCGATCAAGTCCTGGTACGGGAACGACGAAGCGGTCAGCGGGCCGCTGGAAACGGTCCAGATCGTCTTCCAGGAGTACAGGGTGCACTACCGGACGACCGAGCCGGCGGTCAACGTCGAGCAAATCGACTCGTGGAACGTACGCTAGCCGCGGTCGGCTGAAACGTCGGAGGCGTGAGCGGCATGGGCGGGGTCCGCGCCGTGGAGCCGGGGCCGGGTGCGGGCGGTGGGCGTGCGGTCTGCGCGGGAGAGTTCTAGGTCGACTTGTCCAGCTTCCGGTCATAGCTTTTCGAGACCTCGCCCCTCGGCGCGCCCAGCGTGTGGGTCTCCTCGTAATAGGTCCACGTGATCTTCTCATAGGAGAAGGAGATGACCTCGCAGGGCTTCCCGGAGCCCCCGCGCGAGTGGCTGATCTCGTACTTGCTGACGAGCACGTCCTCGAGCAGGATCTCGCCATACGTCTGCTTTTGCTCCACGGCATGGCACATCTCGATCTTGACCGAGTCGATGGACTCGCCATTGGCGCAGTAATCCGCCAGACTCGGCGAGGTGCGGTCGATGGCCTTCTCGACGACGAACTCGCCGTGGACGCAACGCCCCGTCGTCGGAGGACCGCCGCCTTGCTCTACGTTGGTCTCCAAGTCCAGGGAATGGCTGAACGATTCGACGTCGATCCATTTGGGGTGCTTCTCGTCGGTGCTCTCGCCGGGCAGGTCAGAGATCTTCATGAAGCAATCGGTTGCCATGGCGCGAGTCTCCTCCAGCCGCGGCCCTGCGTCGGACGAACGTGGCCTCTCTCGGCCGCCCCGGCCTTGCGTGCACAGGACGGCATACCTGGGAATTATACGCCGGCCGGCTCGGCGCCGCAAGCACAAAGTGCGGCCGGCGCCGGCCCGCCGGTAGTCGTCGGGCCTCGCCGCCACCGACGCAGGGTCGGTGGGGGCCGCCGCCTCGCGATGTGCGTGCCCACGTCCGCGGCTCGCGCGCGGGCCGTGCTCACTGCTGCCGCATGAGCTCGTCGATGCGGTCGCACCGCTGCTTGAGCAGGGCCTTGAAGCCCTTGGCCAGCCCCGGGATCATGTCGATCGCCGCGCCGTAGAAGTCGCCCAGGACCGGCACCCACCCCATGGCGGCGCGCATGGTGCCGAGCGCGGCGGAGGCCGCGTTGCCGAAGCCGGCCTCCTTGGCCTGGGCGAAGGCGGTCATGCCCGACTGGATGCTGGAGAGGACGTTGAAGAAGGTGGCGGTCTTCTCGGCGCGGGTCTGCTGGTTGGGCGCGAGCCAGAGGAAGGGCGCGGCGCGCTCGGCCCCGCTCTTGATCTGGCCGAGGACCATGCCGATCGGCTCCCAGCGCTTGCTCTGCTCGGCGCTGATCAGGTCGAGCATCTGCTTCCTGAGCTCCTGGGCCATCTGCACCAGGATGGCCATCCGCTTGTCCACGGCGTTCAGGTAGTTCACGATCGACACGGGCAGGAAGCGCACGTAGTACGGATGGACCTTCTTCTTGCCGCCGTTGTACCACCAGGTCTTGTTGCTGACCCAGTAGCCGCGGTTCTTGACGATGTGCTTGAAGGCCGACGCCAGGTCGTACGGCTCGTCCACCCAGTAGGCGCGGTTGCCGAGGATCCGCCACAGCTTCCAGTTGCGCCCGGCGTTGCCGGCCGCGGTCAGCTCCTTGAGCATCTGGTCCTGGTGGCGTCGGTTCGTGATCTTGTTGATGCGCTGGACCGACGTGTAGTAGATCTCGAAGGCCCGGTTGCACAGGTCGATCGCCTCCAGGCACCAGTCGCCTCGCCCCCAGGCCGCGCGGACCTGGTGCTTCGTCAGATGGGCCTTCTTCGCTCCATTCCAGTAGGCGGTTGTCCCCAAGCCTCTACCCCCCAAGCAGGGTTGCCGGCGACCGGGCAAGGCGGCCCTTGGCGGGGCGGCGCGTCCCGCGCCAAGGACGCTCTGTGCGGGGGCGGCGCGGCTCTGCCGCCGAGATGATAGCGCGCCGGGTCCGCCGGATCAAGAGGATTGCGGCGCGGCGCACGTGCGAGCGGAGCGGAGGGCCGGGGCGCCCGGGGCACGGGCGCGCCGGGCGTTGGACGTCCACACCATTCCCAACCAGGGGGTGACCCACCATGGAACCGACGGACGAGATGGACCAGCTCGAGCGGGAGATCGCCACGCTCCAGGACCGCATCGCGCACCTCGGCGAGCAGGCCGACGCGGTCGAGACCGGCGTGGTGGACTGGCGCAAGAAGCGCGACGCCGCCGACGCGCTGGTCAGCAGCGAGGAGGGCCTGAAGTTCAACTTCAGCGCTGCCGTGTCGTACTGGAAGGAGATCCGCGAGACCGAGAAGCGCCTCGACGACCTGCGCGCCCGGCTGCGCGAGCTGCGCGAGCGCGGCGACCTGAAGGCCCTGCACGTCGTCGTCCAGTTCGAGGGGCCGGACGATGCGTGAGACGTGACGCGTGACGCGTGACGCGTGACCAGAAGGGCCGGTCGGCGCGTCGGGCCGCTTCGCGGAGGGGAGGATGCGTGACGCGTGACGCGTGAGCAGAAGGGCCGGTCGGCGCGTCGGGCCGCCTCGCGGAGGGGAGGATGCGTGACGCGTGACCAGGAGCGCCGGCCGCCGCGGCTAGCACCACAACGCTACTTCTTGGCGACAGGATGACGTAACGCGCGGCGTAGCAGGGAGGTATGACCCGAGTCGCGAACCTCGCCGGGCCAGGGCCGGAACGCCGCCATCCTGGCGGCAGGATCGGGGGCGTCCCGCCCCCTCTGATCACGCGTGACGCACCACGTCCCTCATCCGCGCCGCGCGGCGCCACCCGGCCCGTCTGATCACGCGTCACGCGTCACGCGTCACGTCCCCGCGTCACGCGTCACGTCCCCGCATCCCCCCACCATCTGGGAGAGAACTCATGGACCTACGCTACCAGGCCATGCCGGCGCAGTACCGCTTCCTGCGGAGCCGCGCGAAGTTTGCCGGGCTGTTCGGCGGCATCGGCTCGGGCAAGAGCCACGTGGGGTGCTTCTGGGCGCTGGCCAAGGCGCTCCGCAACCCCGGCTGCCTCGGGCTGATCGGGGCCAACAGCTATCGCCAGCTCAAGGACGCCACCCTGCGCACCTTCGAGATGCTCCTCCAGCGCTACCGCATCGGCTATCGCTTCAGCCGCACCACCGACATGACGTTCCACCTGGACACCGGGGCCGAGGTGCTGTGCCGCTCGATGGAGAACTACGATCTGCTGCGCGGCATCGAGCTGGGCTGGTTCTACCTCGACGAGCTGCGCGAGACCCGCCTGGAGGCCTGGCAGGTGCTCAAGGGCCGCCTGCGCAGCCGGCAGGCCGACGCCCTCGAGGGGCGCGTGACCTCGTCGCCCAACGGCTACAACTGGATCTACGACGAGTTCATCCGCAAGCCCAACGACCCGGCCACCGCCGAGGCCTACCACACCCACGAGGCGCTCTTCGCTCGCACCCGCGACAACCGCCACCTGCCGCCCGACTACATCGAGGCGCTCCTGGCCTCGTACGACCCGCTGCTGGCCGCGCAGGAGCTCGACGGCCAGTTCGTGAACACCCAGGCGGGCCGCGTCTACTACGCCTTCGACCGCGCGCTGCACGTCACCCCCGAGGCCAGGCTCGTGCCCGGCGAGCCGCTCGTCTGGTCGCTCGACTTCAACGTCACGCCCATGACCGCGGTCCTCGCGCAGCGCGACACCGCCGGCATCCGCGTCCTCGACGAGCTGTGGCTCGTGAACTCCAACACCCCGGCCATGTGCGAGGCCCTCGACAACTGGCTCTGGCGCCGCGGCGAGGAGAGCCGCGAGCAGCACGAGCGCGACCCCGCCGCCCGCGGCACGCCGCGCGCGCCCGACCCGGCGTCGGTCCCGCGGCTCGTCTACGGCGCCGCGTCGGGCTCGGCGCGCTCGACCGCGGGGGCCAGCGACTACGCGCTGATCCGCGAGCGCTTCCCCCACGCCATCGTGTACGTCGGCGCGTCGAACCCGCCGCGCCGCGACCGCTTCAACGCGGTGAACGCGGCGCTGCGCGACGCCCGGGGCCGCGTGCGCCTGCGCATCCACCCGCGCTGCCGCCACCTCATCGAGGACCTCCAGCAACACTGCTACCAGCCGGAGACCTCGGAGCCGGACCTCTCGAACCCCTTCCGCGGCCACATCAGCGACGCGCTGGGCTACTACGTGGCCCACGTGATGCCGGCCGGCCGCGCCGGCGTCCGAGTCGGGCGGTGGTAAGGCGTGACGCGTGATTCGGAGGGGGGACGGCCGGATGGGAGTGCGGGGCGCGTCTCGGGCATGGTCGCGCCCGGGCGAAGCATGGGGCCCACTGCGGCACACAGCAGCAGAGCGCACTTGAACATCTCTTGCGCCTGTTGTATGATATCCGCTCGTGCTTGCGCTACAATGCATGCGGGGCTGGCGCCGCAGTGTGCTGGGCAGAGGGAGTAGCGTGTGGATCCGTTCGATTGGAACGTGGTGATCGCGGGCCGTTGGAACCGGGCCATCCTCACCCCGAAGGGGGTGGCGCGCTTCGTGTACGCGCTCGAGGAGGACCAGAACCTGCGCATCGAGGTGCCGGTGGACGGCCTGTCTCCCTATCGGGTGTTCCACCCGGACGGGGACATCTTCGTCAGCCACGACCCGTTCCGCCTTCTGATCAACCTCAAGACGCCGGGGTACCCAGCCTTGGGCAAGGCCATGCGCGCGGGAGCCACGGCCCTGGAGAGGCTTCCCGTCACCCCGGTGACCGCCGCCGGCTTCAATGTGAAGTTCCGCACGACGGAGCCGCTCGACCTTGACCACCTGGGCTCGACAGGGGCCGACGATAGGCTCAGCGACGGCGGATTCGCCATGCGAGCGAGAACCTTCGGCCGTGTGCTGGCCTTCGGCGACGGTGAGCTCAACGTCGCGATCATGACCGATGACGACGAGACCGTGTTGCACTGCAACTTCCACCGCGGGTCCGAGGACAAGCCAGACCTGATCGCGTGGCTCAGCATGGAGCCCGACGACGTGCGCAGGACCGTGCGAAACCTGTGCGAGAGCCTGAGTCTGCCCGCCGAGGAGCCCAGCGATGACGCCGCTGCCTGACCACGACGAGGAGAACGGGACGAGCAACGGGGCCCCCGGCGGGGGCCGCCACCTGGTGGCGGAACCCGGGCAACCCGACCGGCTCCCCAACAGCACCGCCAGCGGACCCGCCAAGAAGGGGCGCGTGGTGGTGTCCGCTCGCCTCGAGGGCACTGCTCGGCTCCGATACACGCCGCGCGACCCCGGGGTGGGCTCGATGGACACGTCCACCGAGGCATAGGCATGGCCGACGCCGCGCCGGTAGGGCATTGGACCTACGCGCCATTCACCCCCCATGACGACCTCGAGCAAGGGGACATCCTCTCGGTTGGCCCCCAACTGGCCGAGGTGATCGCTCAGGCGCACCGGTACTTCCTCGACCCCAAGTACGCCGCGTTCGTGGTACTCACCCAGACCTGCGATCTGGTGCGCCGGG
>CBFCZU010000233.1:0-6692 GCA_965602635.1 uncultured Planctomycetales bacterium
GGGGTGGCACGGTCCCGGCGGGACCGTGTTGCTCGAAACGCGGACCGAACACAGCCCCGCGGGGGCTGTGGCACCCGCAGGTTCAAGGCTGCGGCAAGGTGGGCAAGCTGGGCCGTTTGCGTTCTGGAGGATCCAGCGTGTTCGCACAGCTCGCGGCGCGAAATGGGCAAGTCGCTGTTGCCAAAGGACTTACGGATTTCGGCTCGGCTCAGAAACGTTCCGATTCGTTCTAGAACTTTCCGAAACTTTCCGTTTCGTTCCGTTTCGTTCCGAAACTTTCCGTTTCGTTCCGTTCCGTTCTGCCTGGTTCCGGGCGGTTCCGAAGCGGTGTCCTCGATGTCTGGGCCGATTCGCCGGGCGTCAGCGGTTTGCCGGGGCGGTCTGGGTGGCGGGCGGCTTGGGCTTGTCCATCATGGAGTACAGCACGACGTTCGCGGCGACCTCCCTGGCGGAGGTGGGCATGTAGCTGTACGCCCCGTGTGCGGTGTGGCCGTCGAGCGTGTCGTGGATGCCGTAGCGGGCGTAGATGACGACCGCCCGCCCGTGACGGCGGTAAACGCTCACCGGCGAGCGGGGTGCCGGCCGGGCCTTCTCCCACGCCCTGGTGCGGGCGAGCTTGCCCAGCGGCGGGCCGCGGAACTCGCCGCACTTGCCGGTGATCAGTGGCGAGCCCCGCCCGGCGGGGACGCCCCCGGCCGTGGTGTCGGCGAAGAGCTTTTCGAGCATGTCCTCGGCCGCGTCGGCGAACGGGCTCGAGCCGCCGACGGCGTTGATGAACAACGTCCCGCCGCCGTCGAGGTACGCCCGCAGGGCCTTGAGCTGCTCGTCGGTCATCGAGAAGCTCGACGAGCCGGTCATCCAGGCGAGCCGGTGGGCGGCCAGCTTGTCGGCCTCGATCGGCGCTCCGACGGTCAGGTCGATAGCGACGCGGTTCTCGGCCGTGAGCTTCTCGGACAGGCACGCCAGTGCGTACGGCTGGGTGGACCAGTTGCCCGCGTGGGCGAGCCAGGCGACCTTCGCGCGGTGGCGGGGCTTTCCGCTCCGGCCGACGAAGACGGGCCTCATTCGCATTCGCAGCGAGTTGGCGCCGGTGGCGTACAGGAAGAAGTTGACGCCCAGTTGGAACTCGATCTTGCCGGTTCGGGTCTCGCGCCGGTGCCAGGGGCAGGCCAGGTCGCGTCGCGAGACGACGGCCAGCAGCCGGGTGCCGTCGGAGACGCCCCACATTGGCGCCGTCTGCGGGCCGCCGCGGACCTTCCCGTGCAGGTTGTAGATGGGGTGGTCCGCCGCCAGGGGCCTGAGCAGGTACCGCCCTTCGCCGACCGCCGGCCCGGAGGCCGGGCGCGACGTGCTGCCGCCGGAGGCCGACTTACGCTGCTCGGCGTAGAGGTCCTCCAAAGACCGCCTGGCCGAGTCGAGGAACTCCACGCTGTTGTGGCAGGGCACGAACAGCAGCGTCCCGCCCCGCAGCGTGTACTCCTTGAGCCTGGCCCATTGCTCAGGCGTGAAGTCCAGCGCCTTCCTGCCGGCTACCAGCAGTATGGGCGCGTCCAGCAGCCGGCGGACGTCGTCGGTGATCTTCACGATCTGCCAGCGCATGGGGCGCTCGAAGTTGCGCCGCATGTACTCGGTGAAGTGGGCGGCGTCGCGGGTGTGGAAGTCCCAGTCGTCGGCCTGGCCGTGGGCGAGCTTGTTGAATGTCAGCGGGGTCCGCCCCCGGGCCAGGAACAGAATCTCGAACGACGCCCGCACGACGGGCCCCCACTGGCCGTGGTACGACCGGCCGTAGGGGTTCGGCTCGGCCAGCTTGGCGGCGCCGACCGCGAACCAGTCCATCCCGGCGATGAACTTCTCCCCGCTGGCCATGCCCACGCGCTGGACGCAGAACGCCAGGTAGCCGTTCTGGTGGTAGTCGGTTCTGAGGTTCTTCCCGAGGAATTGCCAGGCGGCGTCGAGGGCCTCGCGTCGGGGGTAGGGCTTGCAGGCCCTGGTCAGGACGTCCTGGGTGATGTAGAGGCTGGCCAGCCCGGCGGTGGTCATGGATACGGTCGAGGCGGTGTTGACCTTGGGCTGCCCGGAGTAGGTCCACCCGCCGTCGCTCTGCTGGCGGGTCAGCCAGGTTCGCTCCACGGCCCGGACGATGGCGGGGTCGATGCGGAGCCCGACGCGGTCCGCCTCCCACAGCGCCAGCAGGGCGAACTGGCTGCAGGAGTTGTCGCCGGTTCGCTCGGGCCCGGCGTATCCCCACGCCCCGCGCTGCCGCAGCGCCGCGGCGGTGAGGTACTTCATGTCGGCCTGGAGCTGCTTGTGGTGGGGCGATTCCTTCAAGTGGGCGGCCGCCTTGCTCAGGGCGATGACCCGGGTGGTGACGACGTAGAGGTTGCTGGTCTTGAGCCCGGCCAGTGCCTCGAGGCCCTTTTTCATGCGCGGGTCGTTGCGGCTTTCGCCCGCCTCGAGCAGGGCGAACAGCGCGATGGCGGTGGCGCCGCCGCCGGGGACGAGATGGCTGTGCGGGGCCCAATGCCCGTTGGCGGACTGTTGGCCCCAGAGGTAGCGTTTGGCCTGGGCCATGGCGCGGTCAACGTCCTCGTTGGTGACCTCCCTCGGCGGGGGGGTGGCCTGCGCCGCCGCCCTGCCGGCCAGCAGCGCCACCAACACCGCAGCCACGATCGCCTTGTTCACCGCGCTTGCTCCTCACCGCCGCAGCTTGGCGATGTCCCGGTCCAGCCGGTCGAGGTACCCGCTGGCGGTGAAGCGCCCGGCGAGCTGCTTCCGCACGTCCATGACCGCCGCGCTGCGCCTGCCGACGTAGTAGTACCCGAGATCGTAAAGCAGCGGCGGCACCAGCTCCTGGACGCGGTTGACCTTTCCGATGTACCTGCCCAGCTCCTGCGCATACGCCTGTTCGGACACCTGGCGGAGATGTCCCATGGCGCTCCTGGCGTAATGGTACATCCTGGCCGGCTGGGGGTGGGCGTACACGGCGTTGAGGTAATGCTGGGCGGCCGGGGCGTGCGCCTCGCCGGCTGCGAACATCGCCGCCAGCATCAGCTCAATCGCCCCCGCGTCCCGCCGCGTGAAGCAGAGCTTCTCGAACTTCTTGGCCAGGTCGATCCCCGCCTTGCCGGCTTTGGCCTTGCCCAGGGCCGAGCCTATCGCCGGCATGTCCAGCCGCAGGCTCAGGTCACGGTAGCGCTTCTCCGTCAGCCGCTCGTCGATCGCCGCCATCATCGCCTTGGCGTCCGCCTTGTGGGCCAGCAGATTGACATCGGCGAAGCCCATCTTCCATCGCAGCTCGGGTGCGAGCTCCTGCTCCCGGAGCTGCCTGGTGACGGCGAGGCCGTTGTTCCACTGGACCTTTCGGTCGTAGGCGTGATGGCGATAGGGGCTCCAGTAGTAAGCGCTCCAGGCCTGACCCAGGCAGTAGAGCTCCTGTGGCCGGCCGGCGAACGTCCTGGCCTTGGCCGTCCATGCGTCGCCGATGGCGCGGTTGTCCTTGCCGTGGACGGCCAGCTCCTGGGCGGCGAGCTCGCGGATGGCCCGGATCTCGCCGGCGTCGGCGCCGGCGCCGTAGTACGTCCGGTTCAGCCGGCGGGCGCCGTCGGCGTCCTTGGCGGCGTTGTAGCAGTGCAGGCGCATTCGGTACCAGTCCCACCGCCAGGCCGCGCCTGGAAAGCGCTTCACCGCCGTGTCGATCGCCTTGGCGAGCCGGTCGTAGCGCCGGGCGGCGTTCTCGGCGATGATCTGCTCGGCGAGCACTTCCTGGGTGAGCGGGTGAAAGTGGTGAACGTTGACCATCCGGGCCATCCACTTGTCCCGCGGCTCGTGGAGGGCCTTCTTGAAGTAATAGCTCGCGAGCAGCTTGACGGCCTCGATGGTCGAGGCGTCGTCGCGGTGCTTGGCGAACATCTCCTCGCCGAGCTCCTCGGCGTGGCGGATCTGGTCGTCGCTCAGCCGGGCCTTGAGCTTGTCGAGCATTACGAAGGCCTTGCTGGTGGGATTGACTCGGGGGATCTTCCACTTGGCCCTGGCCTCGTCCTCGACCTTGATGAAAACCTTGTTCTGGGAGGCGTGCTTTCGGACGTGATTGTAGGCCGCGGCGCACCAGTGCTCCTCGCCGGTCAGCTCCCTTGCGATCTCGACGGCCTTGTCGAAATCCTTCTGCCCCACGTGCAGGGCGAACTTGCGGTACAGGATCGATCGCTGCCGGGCGGGGCTGTCGTTGTCGGGCAGCTCGTCGAGCATCTTCAAGGTGTCGGGGATCCTGGAGGTGTCGCCCTTGGCGGCCAGGCGTTCGGCCAGGCTCACCCACCAGCTCACAATGTGGTCCCAGTGATCGCTGCCCTCGTAGGCTTTGAGGTAGCCGCGGGCGAGGGGGGCGAATTGGTCGTAGTTGCTGGCGCCTTGCAGGGCGTAGAGCCTGTGGCGGATTGGCTCTTCCAGCTCGCCCGCCGGGCCGTGGGTCTTCAGCAGCCGGGCGAAGACCGCGTTAACCTTCGCGGCGTCCTTGGCCGTCGGGCCGCGGGTGATCTCCAGCAGCCAAAGGTCCATCGCCCGCGGGTCGTCGCCCCACTGCTTGACGTACTCGTCGAAGAGCGCCCGCGCCTGCTCGACCTTGCCGGCCTTTCTAAGCAGGGCGACGCGCGCGAACTGCCAGTCGGGGGGCAGCTCGCCCTTGCGCGCCTTGAAGGTCTTCTCAAGCGCGGCCAGGGCGCGCTGGGCCCGCTCGGGGGTGTCCGCAACGGCCACGACGTCCATCACCCAGCCCGGGCGGGGGTGGACCGAGGCCATCCAGGAGACGTACGGCGTGAAGGCGTGGGTGACGCCGTACTCGTGGTTGAAGTAGTCGCCGAAGTGGCGGGCGATGCTGCCGTGCAAGCTCAGGGGCGCTTCGCTCAGGCCCTTGAGCATGGCCTCGAGGAGGTCGAGGTACTTGTCGTGATCCTTGAGCGACTTGGCCCTGCCCAGCAGCGAGCCGTAGGAGACGTACCACGCCGGCGAGGTGGGGTATTTCCTGATGACCTGCCTGAGCGCCTTTTCGTATCCCTCGTGGTCCTTCAGTTGGGCGCGGCAGTAGGCCAGTTGCATCCGCGCCACGGCCGCGTGGTCGTGGGTGGAGTAGAGCTTGATGAACTTCTCCAGCAGCGGCTCGGCCTGGTCCCACGCCCTGAGGTTGTACTGGCTGATGGCCGAGCCATACAGCTTGCCGGCCTTCTGGGGGAGGGTCTCGCGCCCGGCGGGGGCCTGTCCGGCCAGCGGGCTGCAAAGAGCCAGCCCCACGCACGCGGAAATCACTGCTCGCAGTTTCATGAATCCCGTTCCGGCAAGCTGCCGGCCCTGCCTTGCCGGGGCTCCGAGCCGCCGCCCGGGCGGGGCGCCCCCGCCGGTGCCCCAACGCGCCCGGAGGGACTCGAACCCCCAACCCTCGGTTCCGAAGACCGATGCTCTATCCAATTGAGCTACGGGCGCAACACGTTAATCTCAGGCACGTTACGTTTGCGTTCCACGACGCCGAGGCAACGCCATTTTGATACGGGCAGCCGCGTTTTTGATACGGGCGTTGGGAATTTGTTCGGCATCTTTCCAGGTTGATACACGCGGTCACCGGCATCACTACTCGCTAGGACTTTCGGCCACCCATCCGCAATCACTTTGATACAACTTTAGTATCCGATAACCCCCGGGTCGGAGTTTCTAAGCGTCCGGCCGGGTCATGAGCGGCAGAGACATTTTCGTGTCCCTGTGTATTTCGAAGAGGGTTTGGACCGCTCTAGGATTATTGTACAAGATCAAGTTGATGGGCAACAGCCCGGAGATTGCGAGGCGGCACTACGCCGCCCTGACGCCGGAGAGCCTGAAGGCGTGCGTGGATTTCGACGAACCGCCGGGCGCGGCCGGCAAGACGCACTTCGCCGAGGTCTGCCGCAGACTGGCGAGCGTGTCGGCAGGCGAGGTCGTGCTTCTTGATTTCCGGGGTGTCGACCTCGTCACAGGCTCATGGATCAACGCCATGATCGTCCCGCTGTTTCGGTGGGCCTGCGCCGGACAGACGGACCTCTTCCCGGTGCTCGCCAACGTGAGGGAAGACTGGCGCGACGAGCTGGAACTTGTGGCCGAGTGGAACCACCAATGCTATCTCGTTTGCAAGGGCAGACAGTCGCCTCTACGGCGAGCTACCCTCGTTGGGAAGCTTGACCCAGCCCAGGAGTCCACGCTCAGAGCCGTTCTCAAATGCTGTCCGGTGACGGGCGCAGAACTTGAGAGGCAGTGGACCGAGGCTCGAGTCAAAGCGACTGCCTGGAACAACCGCCTGAGAGACCTCCATGCGAAGAGGCTAGTGCGGCGCGAGAAGAAAGGGCGAGAGCAGATCTACTCGCCGGTTGCCAAGGAGATCACCTGCGATGGGCGACAACTTCCTGCGACAGCAGGCTAAGAACTTCCGAAAGGGACGGGACCTGGCGATGGCGGACATCGAAATGCCGCGCTTGTTCGCCCGCCCCGAGCACATCAGCACAGTTTATGCCGCCAAGCCGTGCGAAGGTGAGGGCTATGAAGAGGGGGAGAGCCTGCTTGCCCTGCTAGGCCACGAAAGCGACACGATCGGGCTGTGCCGTGGGCATACGAGGATCGGCTACATTGAGGGCGACGGAGCGAAGGTGCTGGCGAGGGCCCTCCGCAAGCCCGATTCCCCT
>CBFCZU010000234.1:0-6678 GCA_965602635.1 uncultured Planctomycetales bacterium
GCCTTGGCCTTGGCCTTGGCAGGTGGCTTCTTCCTTGTCGCCTTTCGCGCGGCGGCCTTGCGTGCCTTCTCCGCCTTGGCTTTGGCTTCGGCTCTGGCCTTTGCCCTGGCCTCGGCTACCGCCTCGGCCTTGGCTTTTGCCTCGGCCTTGGCCTTTGCTTCGGCCTCGGCCAGTTTCCGGCGGCGGGCAAGCTCTCTGCCCACCCGAGCAGCCGACTTGGCGGCGTATTCGCGAAGCGCCTCGTCGCAGCGAACGGCATCCTTGTTGAGGATGATCCGCTCCAGGAACCCCTGAAGGTCGTTCAGATCGCTGTCCGGGTCGATGTACCCGTCCAGCTTCAGGGCCTCCAGCAGGAGGTTATCGACGGGGATGGCGTGTCCCTGGAAGCCGTAGAGTGTCACCACGCTCTCGGCGTAGGGGCTCAGCCCGCACTCCTTGCGCAGCAGCTTGCGGACCTCCCGCTTGGTCTTGGGCGCCAGGTAGTCCAGCGACAGGCTATTCATGCGCCGGTACAGGACCCCGAGCGCCACGGTCATTGTCACGGCCTTGGCTTGGGACCCGAGGAAGTCCGCGCCCAGGCGCTCGGCGATGTCCTTGACGGGGCTGACCCGCAGCTCGTTGAAGTCAACGAACTCATCCTCCAGCACCTCCATGGCCTTGGCGGCCTTGCGGGCTGGGACGTCCTCTTCCAGGATTCCCATCAGCATCAGGCGAACGGTGTCCTCTGTATCGCGCGGCGGCTGCTTGCGGGCCTGGGAGAAGATCTTCTTCATCTTTTTCTGATAGCTGGCGCTGTTCTTCATTGTCAGGGGCCTTGTGTATCCTGCGGGGTCTCCTCGGTATCCGCTTGGTCGTCCCCGGGGGCCTGCTGCGCCTCCTTGGCGCGGATTTCGTCCATTGCCTGTCGGATGATGTCCCAGGTCTTCAGCGCGCCCTTGAACTGCTCGTCCGCGAGGAAGCTCAGGGTCGGCATATAGCGCAGCTTGACCTGCTGGCGGCAGAGCCCGGCGACCCGTCCGGCGGCGTGGTTGAGCGCCTGGATCGCGAGCCGCTGCTGGACCTCGCTGCCCATCACCGAGACATACACCTTCGCCCGGAGCAGGTCCTCCTGGACCTTGACCCGGGTGATCGAGGTTCGCGCAACGTCGATGCGCGGGTCGGACAGCGCCCGCAGGAGGATCTGCCCGATGGTCTGCTGCAGCAACTTCCCGATACGTTCGGTCCTTCGGCTCATTTCCGGCCGCTCAAATTACTTCGATCTCGTACTCAAGCAGAACCCACGTCCGGTTGCCCTTGGCGGCGTTGACGACCCTCTGCAGCGCGCCGCGGAGGTATCCCGAGTCGTTGCCGACCATAGCCACCGCCAGGGTCCCGCGGCGAATGTTGTCGAGGTGGTCGACTTCGGCGATGGACACGTTGGCCCGGCTGGCGATCCGGTCCTTGAAGCCCTTGACCACGCGACGCTTGTCCTTGAGGGTCATGGCGTCACCGATCATGACGTCCAGGTGAAGCAGGCCAACCTTCGTCGCCATCGCGTGTTCCCGGTGCGGTGGAGGGCCCGGGCCCTCAGATGCTCCTGGCCACTTCCACTACCTGGTATGCCTCGATCACATCCCCGACCTTCACGTCGTCGAAGCCGGCGAATTTCATGCCGCATTCCAGGCCCGCCCGAACATCGCGGGTGTCCTCCTTGAACCGCTTCAGGCTGTCCAGTTCCCGTCCGTCCTCTATGACTACGTTGTCCCGGATGATTCGGATCTTGGAATTGCGAGTGACCTCGCCCTCGGTGACGAAACATCCGGCGATCGTCCCCACTCGGGAAATCTTGAACAGCTCCCTGACCTCGGCGCGCCCTGTGATCTCCTCGGTCAGATCGGGCGCAAGCATGCCCACAACGGCCTGCTGGAGGTCCTCGACGAGCCGGTAGATCACGCGGTAGGTGCGGACGTCCACGCGCTTCTGTTCGGCCAGGGCCCTGGCCCGGGTGTCCGCCACCACGCGGAAGCCCAAGATGATCGCCTGTGAGGCCTCGGCCAGCAGGACGTCGCCCTCGGTGATGCCGCCGACGGCCTCGTGGAGCACCTGGACCTTGACTTCCTCGTTCCCGAGCTTGGCGATGCTGCTGAGCAGCGCCTCAAGCGACCCCTGGACGTCGGCCTTGAGGATCAACTGTAGCTGCGATGCCCGCCCGGCCTCGATCCGCCCGAAGATGTCCTCCAGGGAGGCCTGGGGAGCGGCCGTAAGCGTCCGCACCCGCTGCCTCTGGCGGCGCTCCTCGGCGACGGTCTTGGCCTGCCCAAGGTCGGGGACCACGAAGAACCGCGTGCCCGCCTCGGGTACCTCGTCCATGCCGGTTACCTCCACCGGCGTGGCCGGGAGGGCCTCCGGCAGGGGTCTGCCGCGGTCGTCCATGATGCTGCGGGCGCGCCCGTGGGCCTGCCCGCAGATGACCGCGTCTCCGATCTTCAGCGTGCCGTCCTTGACCAGCAGGCGAGTGAGCACGCCGCGGCTGGGGTCGCGCATGGCCTCGACCACGTACCCGCTGGCCTGGGCCTCGGGGTTGGCCTTGAGCTCCAGCAGCTCCGCCTCAAGGCTCAGCAGCTCCACCAGCGCTTCGATGCCCTCGCCGGTAGTCGCCGAGGTTTGAATCACCTCGACCGGGCCGCCCCATTCCCGCGGCTGGAGGCCCTGCTCGCCAAGTTGGCCCAACACACGCTGTATGTTGGCGTTGGGCAGGTCGATCTTGTTGAGGGCGACCACGATCGGCACTTCGGCGGCCTTGGCGTGAGAGATGGCCTCGACCGTCTGAGGCATCACACCGTCGTCGGCGGCCACCACCAGCACCACCACGTCGGTCATCTTCGCCCCGCGGGCGCGCATGGCCGTGAAGGCCTCGTGCCCCGGCGTGTCGAGGAAGACCACGTGCGAATCGCCGTGGTCGTAGCGGTAGGCGCCGATGTGCTGGGTGATCCCGCCTTCCTCGCCATCGACCACCGCTGCCTCGCGAATGCGGTCGAGCAGCGAGGTCTTGCCATGATCGACGTGCCCCAGGAAGGTCACGACGGGCGCCCGCGGCAGGCCCTCGCCCGTGAGGCGGCCGACAAGCTCCTCTTCGAAGCGGTCCTCGGCGGACTTGGCCTCCTTGACCTTGAGCCCGATTCCGTACTCCAGTGCCACGCCCTCGGCCACGTCCCGCTCGAGCGTCTGATTGATGGTGGCCATGACGCCCATGCCGAGGAGGTGCTTGATAATCTCGCCGATCTTGATACCGGCGGCCGCCGACAGGCTCTTGACGGTGATGGGCTCCTCGATCTCGGCCTCAGTGGGGCGGCCAACGGGCAACTGCCTGCCTGGCGTGCGGGGCGACACGGAGGTGCGGTGGCGGCGGAGCGTTCCGCCGGTGGCGGCGGCCAGACGCTCCGACCGCTCCGCCAGGTCGCGGTCGCGCCACTCGCGGGTCCCCTCTGCCGGCTCGGCGGCTCGCCCGCCCCTGCGGCGGGGGCTGCGGCGTCCCTTCCGCCGGGGCTTTCCCTCTTCCTCGGCAATGGGGCCAGCTTTCTCTCCTCCCCGCCCGCTGACCGTTGAGCCCCGCGGCGGGGCACCCGCCCCCGCGCTGGGCCGGCCCGAGCCGATGTCCACCTTCAGGCCCTCGAAGCGCACCACCTGCGGGCCGTGAAGCTTGGCGGGCTCGGGGACCACCTGCGGGCCGGCAGGCTTGACGACCTCGGGTCGCTCAGGGACGTTCGGCACTGCCACCGCTCGCGTGGGCTCTGGCTCAAGCTCGGGCAGCGGCTCCTCGACGGCCGGGGCCTCGGGGGGTGCTTCCTCGACCGGGGGAGCGACGGCCTCGACCGGCGGCGCGGGAGCTTCGGCCGCCGCGACCGGAGCTTCGGCCACGGCTTCCGCCGGCGCCGGCGCCTCAGCCACGGCCTCAACGGCCGGTGCTTCCGCCACCACCTCCGCCGGCGGCGCTTTCGCCGCCTCCGCCTCGGCCTCGGCCTTCTTCCGCCGCTTGCGCTGGGCGGCAGCTTTGCGGCGCGCAGCCGCCAGGTCCACGTGCTGGGCGGTCTCCACCGCCGTGCCCGTGTCAATCTCGCTGAACCACTCCTGGATCGTCGCCGCCAAGCCCGCCGAGATCGCCGACATGTGATTCTTCAGCTCAATGCCTTCGGCGCGGCACTTGGTCAGGACGTCCTTGGAGGTAACGCCCAGCTCCCTGGCAAGTTCAAATACCCTTTTGGCCAAAAGCCGTCTCCCGCCGCCTGTGGCGGCGTCGCATCATGCGGCATGTTCCGGCGGCGCCGGGGCCGACACGGCCTTATCCGGTCGCCTTCGGCTCTTCCTCTTGAGATTCTATCGTCCCGTCCGGGTCATCATCCTCAGTAGCGGGCACGTCGCCCGCAGGCGTTCCGCCGTCGGCAGGCTTGTCGTCCTGTACCCCGACCGGCTCGGACTCCTGCTCCGCCACGACGGGGGCAATGACACTCTCAGCCGCCTCGCCGGCAGGGGGCACGTCCTCCTCGGCCGATGGCGGCGCGGCGGCGGGCTCAGGTGGCGCAGGCTCGGCAAGTTCGCCGCCGGCAACCTCCGCGGCAGCGCCCGGCTCGGCGGCCGCCAAAGGCTCCACGGACTCGTCGGGCGAAACCTCTGCGGCGGCGGCCTCAGGCGGCGCAGGCTCGGCAAGTTCGCCGCCGGCGACCTCCGCGGCAGCGCCCGGCTCGGCGGCCGCCAAAGGCTCCACGGACTCGTCGGCCGAAACCTCTGCGGCGGCGGCCTCTGCGGCGGCGGCCGCTGCCGCCGCGGCCGCTACCGCCGCGGCCTCGGCCTTCTTCTCCTCAGCCTTGGCCTCGGCAACGCGCTTGGCCTCTTCGCTGCAACGCGCCACGATCCGCTCGGCCAGCGACCGCTCCAGTTGCAGCTCCTTGACCAGCGGATCGGGGCCCACCTCCTCCACGTCCAGCACGTTGACCATGCCAAGGGCGATGATCTGGCTGACGATCTGACTGTCCACGCCTTCGAGGTCCAGCAGGGCCTTTTCCAGGACGTCCAGCCCGCCGTTGAACTCGGCGGGGGTGAGGATGTCCACGTCCCATTGCGTCAGCCTTGCCGCCAGCCGGACGTTCTGGCCCCGCTTGCCGATGGCGAGCGAGAGCTGGTCCTCGACCACGACGACGATGGCACGCCCCAGCTCGAAGCACAGCGAGACGTCGTACACCTCCGCCGGCTTGAGGGCGTTGGCGATCAGGATCTTGGAGGAATCGTTCCAGCGGACGATGTCGATCTTCTCACCGCCCAGCTCGTCGACGATGCTCTTGATCCGGCTGCCGCGCACGCCCACGCAGGCTCCCACCGCGTCCACTTTCGCGTCGAGGCTGTTGACCGCGACCTTGGTGCGATAGCCGGCCTCGCGCGCCAGGGCGCAGATCTCGATTATCTTCTCCGCCACTTCGGGCACCTCAAGGTCGAAGAGCCGGCGGATGAAGTCCGGATGCGTCCGCGACAGCACGATGCGGATCTGGCTGCCCTGCTCGCGGACGTCGAGCACCATCGCCCGGAGGCGGTCCTCGGGCATGTGCGTCTCGCCGGGGATCTGCTCGCTGCGAGGCAGGATGGCCTCGGCCCGGCCGATTTCGGCCACCAGGGTTCCGCCCTCTCGCCGGACGACTCGCCCGGTGACGATTTGCCCCTTGCGCTCCACGAATTCGTCGAAGATGCTGTCGCGTTCGGCCTCGCGAATCTTCTGGATCATCACCTGCTTGGCCGTTTGGGCGGCGATCCGCCCCAGCTCGCGCATGGAGAGCGTCTCGCCCCCGACCGAGGCGCTGATATCGCCGCTCTCGCGATCGATGCGCACCTCGATGTCCTCGGTCCGGTCGTAGGCCTTGCGGACGGCGGACATCATCGCCGCCTCGAGGTCGACGAATACGGTCTCCCGTTCGATGTTCCTGTCGCGGGCGATGCCGTCTATGATTCGCAGTAGTTCCTGATTCATGCTTTTCCTTGCCGGGCGGGCCAGGCCCGCCGCAGCGAAAAAAAAGTGGGTCTTCTCGCCCACTTATAAAACCGACAGGCGTGTCCTGGCGCTCAGGGACGCATAGTCGCTCCCGGCCAAGCTTCTGGCCTCGCGCCGCACTTCGGCCCGGGTGGGCTGACTCCTCCAGCCGGCACTCGCCGGCCGGGCGAATTCGCCCTAGGTTTGAACACCGGCCGAGACTCCGCCGAGACACAGGTTGCCGCCCGCGTCTCCCGGTTCAAAAAAGTGGACCTTCTCTAAGTCCAGGTACATCTGTTGCTGCTGTCGCTCCTCAAGCCGCTCGTGTGCGTCCACCCGCGCCACCAGCGCGGCGCCGTCTCCCGCCGACATGTGGACGTCCATCTTGTCGCCCAGCACCTCCACGACGTTCACCGTGACGGGTATGGTGTTATCCGTCCCGGCGAAGCGTCCGGCCGGATTGGACGACATGGCTTCCGGGCGGACTCCCATGACCACATCCCGCCCGACGTGGCCGGCCAGGGCGTCGGTCTGCGCGTCGCTCATGGCGATCTTGCCAGCGCCGCCCTCCCAATGCAGCCGCCCGTCGGAGCGAGCCACCGTCCCGGAAAGGAAGTTCATCGGCGGCGTTCCCACGAAACCCGCCACGAAACGGTTCACCGGCCGCTCGTACACTTCCAGCGGCG
>CBFCZU010000235.1:0-6677 GCA_965602635.1 uncultured Planctomycetales bacterium
TACGTCGCCGACGAGCTGTGCATCGAGCTGAAAAGCCTCAAGCTCTACCTCCAGGGCTACCGCAACGAGGGGCTCTTCTACGAGGACGCGATCAACCGCATCCTGGACGACCTGGCGGCCGCCTGCAAGCCGCGGCGGATGAAGGTCACAGGCCGGTTCAACCCGCGCGGAGGGATAAGCAGCGTAGTCTCAGCCGAGACGCAGAAAGCCGACCGCTGAGCGCTCAAAGCCGTCAGCGATCAGCTATCAGCGGTCAGCTCTTATACTCCCCGAACTCTTTCGCCGCTTCGTACATGGCCAGGACATTTTCGGTGGGCGTGTTCGACTGGATCATGTGTGTGGGCGCGAGTGCGTATCCGCCGCCGGGCATCATCACCTCGAGCGTCTTGCGGACGGTGGCGACGACGTCGTCGGGCGAGCCGAACGCCAGCGGCCCGGCCGTCGATATGCACCCGTGGAATGCCAGCCTATCGCCGAACCGGCGCTTGAGGTAGGCCGGCGACATGTCCCTCGCCTCCGGCTGGAGGGTGTCCACCACGGAAACGCCCATCTCGACGAAGTCGTCGAATGCCCAACTGCTGGAGCCGCAGGAGTGGACCATCACGGGTATTCCGCAGTCCCTGGCCAGGTCCACGAACCGCTGGTGGCGTGGGCGGATGATCCGGCGGAACATTTCCAGGCTCATCATCGGCCCGATCTGCGTGCCGAGGTCCTCGCCCATCCAGAGCAGGTCGATCTTTCCCCCGCCGGCCTGGAGGGTGCGGGCGATGACCTCGTGCTGCACTTCCAGCTTGCGGTCGATGAGCCTGAGCCCGGCCGGGTCGTCCGTCGCCAGGTCCATCAGCACCTGCTGCATGGTCCGCAGCATGCCGGTCGAGTTGATGATGTCGGCCACGCCCGCCCCGCCGGCGGCGACGCAGAATCGCTCGTGGCGGCCGCACGCCTCGGCCACGCGGGCGTAGTCGTAGTCGTCCGGCGAGGGCATGGGCCAGGACTCGACCTGCTCGACGGTCGCGTCGCGCAGGGGCCAGTCGCAGTAGTCCCAGTAGCCGCCCGTCTCGTGCTCGATCCATCGTCGGTGGATGCCCCACTCGTCCACGCGCCGCCCGGGCGGCTCTTCGTGGAGCTTGGGCCCGACGTAGGAGGCCCCGACGGCGCGGAAGTCCACTCCCAGCGCCTCCAGCAGGCCCTCGCCGTCGTCGCCGCCCAGGCCGAAGTGGGCCTTGAGGCGCTCGTCGATCTCCGGGTTGGCCAGGTAGTTGAGCGGCACGCGGTCGGGCAGCCGGCGGGCGAGTGCGGTAAGGACGCGCTGCTTTGGCGTCATCGCGTCGGGCATGGCATGGCCTCCGAATTCAACTGGTCGCGGGTAAGGATACATGCCCCACGCCGCCGGTGCCAGCGGGGCGACAATTGCCTTGAGCGGACAAGGGCGAGCAACTAGCCTTCGAGAGGCCGTCCGGGCGGCGGGCGGCGTCGCGGCGAGGAAAGTGGCTGGGCCGATCGGTGGCGAGGAAGGTCAAGCGCAAGACGGGCTGGTTCTGGGCGGCGGCATTGCTCTTCGCCGCCGGCTACCTGGCGACGAGGCTGATGATGGCCTGGAGGCCGTCACAGACGCCGGCGGTGGTCACCGCCCTGCTGGTCGCCCTGACGATCCCCTTCGCCGACCGTGCGCGAAGCCTGCTGAGCGGCGCGCTCCGCGGGCTGGGGCTGGGCCTGGCCGGGACGATGGGCCTGGCAGCGGCGGTGCTCGGGCCCGGCGGGGGAATCAACCCCGTCACCACCACGATGATAGGCATCTCCGCCGCCGTCACCATGATCTGCTGCACCGTGACGGGGGGAATCTTCGCCGCGCTGGCCAAACGCAGGCGCCGCAGGAGCGGCGCCGTGTAGCCGGCGCTGAGGCCGCGTCACTCATCGGCCGGGGCCTCGGGCAGGTGGCGGGTGATGAACCGCTCGACGGCCCCCTCGTACTCCTGGCCGGCGCTCAGGAAGCCCTCGTTGTGCGAGCCGGTCAATTCGAGGAACTCTTTGGGCTCCCCGGCCGCCTGAAAGATCCGCCGGCCGTGCTTGAAGGGGATCATCTCGTCGTCGCGGCTGTGGACGACCAGGACCGGACAGCCGACCTTGCCGACGTGCTCGACAGTGTTGTAGCGGAACCGCACCAGCAGCCTGGCGGGGTAGATCGGCAGCATCCGGGCGGCCATGTCAGGCACGGAGGTGAACGCCGACTCGACGATCAGCGCGGCGGGGCCCCGGTCGCGGGCGATGCGGGCGGCGACGGCCCCGCCCAGCGACCGCCCGAAGACGACGATCCGCTCGGGGGCGATCCCCCGCCCCACCAGCTCGTCCCACGCCGCCTCGGCGTCGAGGTAGGTGCCCTTCTCGCCGGGCTTGCCCTCGCTGCGCCCGTAGCCGCGGTAGTCGAAGATGAGCACGTCCAGGCCCATGCGGTTGAACTGGGCGACGGAGACCAGCCGGTGGGAGATGTTGCCGGCGTTGCCGTGGCAGAAGAGGACCGCGCCGACCGCCCGCCCGCCGGGGGCGGGGACAAACCATCCGTGCAGCTTGACGCCGTCGCCGGCGGAGAAGTGCACGTCCTCGTAGGCCAGGCCGACGTCCTCGGGTGTGCGCTCGAGCTTGCGGTGGGGGTAATAGAGGAACCGCGACTGGAAGATGAGGACTATCGCCCCCAGCCCCACGTACACCAGAGCCAGAATACGGACTATGGCCCAGAGTATTCCCATCGCACCGCCACGCCGCTTCCTCCGGCCGGGCCTTCGCGCCGCCCCCACGGCCACGCTGCTCACCCGCGCCATTGGGTCTTGTCCACGGTGGTCTCGGGCTCGGCCTCGACGCGGGCTGGCAACTCCTCGGCGGCTACGGCCGCCAGGTCGGCATCCGATGGCTTGCCGACGTAGATGAGCATCTCCCGGGGGCATTTGGCCACGACGGGCGCCAGGTCGGCCTGCGGATCGTAGCGGTCGTAGTCGATCGCCGCCAGGCCGTCGGACATGCTGAACAGGTCGCTGAGCCTGGCGCAGGCGCCGCAGCCGATGCAGCCGACGGTGCAGACGCTCCGCACGACCTTGGGCGGGTCCTTGCTGGAGCAGGCGACGACGAGCACCCGCTCGGCCTTGAACGGGATCATGGAGATGATGTGCCTGGGGCAGGCCCGCTCGCATGCCCCGCATCCGACGCACTTTTCGTAGTCCACCGTGGCCAGGCCGTCGATGATGTGGATCGCGTCGAAGTTGCACGCCTCGACGCAGTCGTCCAGGGCCAGGCAGCCGTAGGCACAGCCCTGCACGCCGGCGAGGAGATTGGCCGCCCCGCAGGTCTGCTCGCCGCGATACTCGTGTCGCCGGAGGCGCTGCTCGCCCGTGGCCGCGCAGTGAACCACGGGGCGCCGGGGCAAGGAGGCCTCCAGCTCGATGCCCAGGATCTTGGCCACGGCCGCGGCGCAACTGGCGCCGCCCGCGGTGCATTTGTCGGGCGGGGCCTCGCCGGCGGCGACCGCTTCGGCGTACTCGTTGCAGCCGACGTACCCGCAGCCGCCGCAATTGACGCCGGGCAGGACGGCGTTGATCTGCTCGACGCGCGGATCGACCTCCACGTGGAAGGCGCGGTTCGCCCAGCCCAGCACGAAGCCCATGAACACCGCCAGGGCGAGCATCGTGCCGGCGGCCAGAAGTATGACAATCCACATCAACATCTAGTCATCCCTATCTCAGCAGATCCGCCAGCGACTTGTCCACGCCGGTGAAGCCCATGAACGCCAGGGCGAGGATGCCGGCGACGATGAGGGTTATGCCCGCCCCGCGGAGGGGCGCCGGCACGTCGCAGGCGTCCAGCTCCTCGCGTATTCCGGCCATGATAACGATGGCGATGGTGAACCCGACGCCGCCGAAGAACGCCAGTATGAGCGCCTTGTCCAGCCCCCACATTTCGGCGGGCCCGGCCCCGGATACGTGCTTCATGATCTCCAGGCAGGCGAACAGGATCGCGCAGTTGGTGGTGATCAGAGGCAGGAACACGCCGAAGGACTTGTACAGCGAGGGGAAGAACTTCCGCACGTACATCTCCACGAGCTGCACCGACGAGGCGATGACGAAGATGTACACGATGTAGTTCAGGATGCTCAGGTCCACCACGGCGTCCGAGCCGGGGCTGACCAGCGACCACACCCAGGCGGTCAGCGGGGCGCCGGGGCGGAGGATGAAGTAGGTGCAGGTCCAGCTCAGCGCCGCCGCCACGGAGATGACGAAGGTCACCGCGCAGCCCATGCCGAAGGCGGTGTCCAGCCGCCGGGAGACGCCCAGGAAGGGGCAGATGCCCACGAAGTACTTCAGGACGAAGTTGTTTATCAGCGCCGCCCCAACAGCGATCAGGATGAGTTGCGCCACGTGCTCCATTTCTCACCTTGGCGGAGCCGGACCTACTCCGCGGACCTCCCTGCCTTCGCCCGCCCGCCCAGGGCCGAGCCTATCCAGTTGGCCGCACCCAGCAGCAGCCCGAGGGTGATGAACGCGCCCGGCGGCAGCAGCATGAGGACCCATTTGTATTGCTCGCTGCCCTGCCATATCAGGGGCAGGCCCATCCACGTCCCGTCGCCGAGTATTTCCCTCACCGAGGCGATGGTCGCCAGCGCCAAGGCGAAGCCGATCGACTGGCCGATCGCGTCGGCCAGGGCGGCGGGCGGCGACTGCTTGGAGGCGCAGACCTCGCAGCGGCAGATGATGATGCAGTTGACGATGATCAGCGGCACGTACGGGCCCAGCACCTTGCTCATCGGCCAGGCGTAGGCCTGCAAGAAGCGGTCGGCGATGGTCACGAAGGTGGCGATGGTCAGCGTGAAGACGAGGATCCGCAGGTGCGGCTTGAGCAGGTGCCGAATCAGGCTGGTGATGAGGTTGGCGCAGATGAGCACGAACGCCACGGCCGCGGCCATGGTCATCGCCGGCTTCATCCCGCTGGTCACCGCCAGGGTCGGGCACATTCCCAGGAGCAGGCGATACACCGGGTTCTCCGGCAGGATGCCGTTGATGAACCGCTCCAGCGGCGTTGGTCCGTCGTTGGGCATGTGGGCTATTCCTTGGCTCCGGCCGCCAGCTTGCCCGGCAGGCCCTTCAGGGCGGCGTTGACGATGTCGCAGACGCTTCGAGTCGAGACCGTCGCCCCGGCGATGGCCCTGATCTCGTTGGCGCCTTCCGCGGGCCTGTCCTTGGTGACCTCCAGCGGCTTGGCGGGGTCCTTCCGGGCGAACTGATCCTGGAAATCCCCGGTGATCTTGCTGCCCAGGCCGGGGGTCTCCTTCTGCTCCAGAACGTACAGGCCGGTGATGGCGTCGCCCCGGGCGCTCAGGCCGATGAGAAGCTCGATCCGGTCGGCGAAGCCCAGCCCGGAGGCGCGGACGACCCAGCCCAGGTGCGCCGCCCGCCCGTCGGGGCCCTTGCCGAAGGCCTTGAGCACCTTCCGCCCGTCGATGACGAGCTCCTCGGTCAGCTCCTTGTCGGCCCCGGCCACCAGACTGGGGATCTGGTCGTACGTCTCGTTGCGCTTGTTCTGGTCGATCCGCCCCTGCCAAGCGATATGCACCACCGCCAGGCCCGCGCCGAAGCACGTGGCCAGGATCAGCACCAGCCACGCCTGACCAATATATCCCTTGCCTGTCATGTGATCGTTAATTCGTTAATGCGTCGGCTCGCGGGTTATTCCTCTTTCGGCGTCGGCCCGCCCACCGGTCGCGGCACCGTCCAGCGGTTGATCAGCGGCACGAGGGCGTTCATAAGCAGCACGGAGAACATCACGCCCTCGGGATAGCCGCTCAACAGCCTCATTATCATCACCAGGGCGCCCACGCCGGCGCCGAAGATGAGCTTGCCCCTTCTCGTCAGGGGGCTGGTCACCGGGTCGGTGGCGATGAAGAACGCCCCGAACAGCAGCGCCCCGCCGGCCAGGTGGTGCAGCGCCGTCCACTCGGCCGCGGGGTGAAGCAGGTTGTCCACGCCGGCGATCGCCCCCGCCGCGGCGATCACGCCCAGCGGAATCTCCCACGAGGCCGTGCGGCGAAGGCACAGGTACGCCCCGCCGATGATGCAGGCGATGGCGCTGGTCTCGCCCAGCGAGCCGTTGGTCGTGCCGAGGATCAGCTCCCACAGCGGCGTCACCAGGGCGTTTTCCTTGAAGTCGGTCATCGGCGTGGCCTGGCTGACGACCTCTGCCCAGCCGCCCGCGGCCACGTACCCGCCCGCGCCCAGCAGGGCCGGAAAGGCAATCATCACGAACGCCCTGCCGACCATAGCGGGGTTGAAGATGTTCGCGCCCAGCCCGCCGAAGACCGCCTTGCCCAGGCCGATGGCGACGAACGAGCCGATCACGCCCACGTGCCAGGGGGCCGTCGCCGGCAGCGACAGGGCGAGGATCGCCCCGGTGACCGCGGCCGAGCAGTCGCCAAGCCGCGGGCGCCGGCCACGCATGCCCGTGAAGATGGCCTCGGCCGCCATGCAGCTAACCACGCAGATGCCGAGCTGCTTGAGCAGGTACCAGCGGAAGACGACGGCCGCGACCGCCAGCACCGGCAGCAGCGCGATCAGCACGTCGGTCATCATCCCCCGCGTCGTCAGGGCCGTGTTCGACAGGTGCGGGCCCGGAGCGACGTGGACCACCGGCGTCTGCTC
>CBFCZU010000236.1:0-6629 GCA_965602635.1 uncultured Planctomycetales bacterium
CGGGGCCCGCCCCCTTTTTACACTCCCGTAGGGGAAAGGCCGGGCGCTGACCCCGCCCGCCCTCCACGGGGGGCCCCCCGCCCCCCGGCCGGTCTTGGCAGCGCGTTGGCGCGCGCAAACGGCACCCCTCCCCCCGGGCGAATTCCGCGAAAAATGGAATTTTCTGCCACCGGCCCGGCCGGGGGTTATGGCCGGGGGGGCGTCATGGCAACGTCTTTGCGCGCGCAAACGTGTACGCGGCCGGTAAGTACGGAGGGCGCTCGCGTTGCGCGCCCCGCGCCGCCACGAAGTTGGGAGCTTTGCCATGCACCACCACAGGCCGGAGAACGAGACGCACTTGAAGTGGTTCATTTCTCAGATGGGCCTGACCGTGCCGGATCGCCCGGTTTGCCCCGCCCACGGCTCGCCCTGGGAGTACCTCGTCGAGGCCATCTATCGCCCCCGCGACCAGCTCGTCTGGGCCAACCGCGGGGGAGGCAAGTCGATGATGGCCAGCCTGCTGACGTGCCTCGAGGCGGTCTTCGAGCCCGGCGGCGACACGATCCTGCTGGGAGGCAGCCTCGACCAGTCCGAGCGCGTCGGCGACTACGTCCGCGGGCTGCTGGAGCCGCTGAACGTCACCGACCACAAGGGCTCGACGCGCCGGCGAATCCAGTTGACCAACCGCAGCTCGATCCTCGTCCTGCCCCAGTCGGAGACGGCCGTGAGGGGCGCCCACGTCAAGCGCATCCGCTGCGACGAGGTGGAGCTGTTCACCCCGGGCGTGTGGCGGGCGGTGCAGTTCTGCACCACCGGCGGCGACAGGGGACCGGGCACGATGGACGTCCTGTCCACCGCCCACGTCAGCGGCGGGCTGATGGAGCGGCTGATCGACTCCGCCCAGGGCGGCGGGCAGGCGGCGGACCCCTCCCCGGGGCGGCCGACGGGCTTTCGCCTGACCAAGTGGTGCCTGTGGGAGGTCATCGAGCCCTGCCCGCCGGAGCGGCGCTGCCGCGACTGCCCCCTGGCCGAGGACTGCCGCGGACGGGCCAGGCACGGCAGCGGCTTCTTCCGCATCGACGACGCCATCGCCATCAAGGCCCGCTCCAGCCGCGCCGCCTGGGAGGCCGAAATGCTCTGCCGCGGGGCGAGGCGCGAGTACCTCGTCCTCGGCGAGTTCAACCCCGACGTGCACGTGGGCAGCGTCAAGTTCTGCCCCGACTGGCCGACGTACCGGGCGATCGACTTCGGCTACGCCGAGCCGCTGGTGTGCCTGTGGGTCCAGATCTCGCCGGCCGGGGGCGTCCACGTGATCGACGAGTACGTCCGCGCCCGCCGCCCGCTGGCGCGCCACGCCGCCGAGATCCTCCGCCGCGACCCGCCCGGGGCGAAGATCGCCGCCACCTACGTTGACCCCGCCGGGCGGGCACGCGAGTCCACCAGCGGGGCGGCCTGCACCGAGCTGCTCGCCGCCGCGGGGATCACCTGCTCCTGGCGGGGGTCAACCATCGCCGAGGGGCTCGAGCTGGTTCGGGCGGCCCTGGCCCCGGCCGAGGGAGAGCCCACGCTCAAGATCGACCGCGGCTGCACCAGCCTGATCCGCGCCTTCCAGACGTATCACTACCCCGCCCCGGCGCCCAGGTCGAACCGGCTGATCGACTCCCCAGTCAAGGACGGCCCCGACCACTGCATCGACGCCCTACGGTACTTCTTCGTAAACCGCATGAGGCCGAAAGGGGAGGTCAGAAGGCGAACCTATTGATCGGCAATGGCCTCTGCACCCCCCGGCCTGGCGGGGAGCATCGCGCCCGCTTGGGTCGGCGGGACACACGCCAAACGCCGGAAAATACTTGACTTTCTCTTGTACGATTCGTATAATTCGTACGATTAGGGATATTGGAGAAGCCCACCATGGAAAACCTGTCAATAAGCCAGGTCCGCGACAACTTGGCCGGGCTTGGCAACCGCGTTTCGCTTCGTGGCGAACGCGTTATCGTCGAGCGGCGTGGCAAGGACCTCTTTGCGCTTGTGCCTGTGGAAGATGCGGAACTGCTGGAACGGCTGGAGGACGAGATCGACCTGGAAGCTGTCCGACAGCGCATGAGCGAGCCGAGCGAGTCCTTCGAGAAGGTGAAGAAGGACCTGGGCCTATAATCCTTGGCCTACCGCGTCGAAATCAAGAAGTCGGCCAAGAAAGAAATCGCTGGCTTGCCCAGGCGGGAGCAGCGCCGCGTCATGTCCGCCATCGGGGCCCTTGCAGACGTACCGCGGCCCCGGGGGGTCCGGAAGCTTACCGGGACGGACGACATTTACCGGGTGCGCGTCGGCGACCATCGCGTCGTTTACCAGATAGGCGACAAGAAGCTCATCGTCCACGTCGTCAAGGTCGGCGATCGGAAAGAGGTGTATCGCAGGCGGGCGTAGCGCAGAGCAGGGGGGACGGTAGTCTTTTGACAGGTCGGTCGCCCTGCGGTAGATTCTCGGCACGAAGGGCCAAGCAAGGGACTTCCGTCCCCTTATCTGATGAAGCGGCTGACGATACTGAGTCACAACGTATTCTGGCTTCAGGGCGCGGACTATCCGACGGACCGCCCGGGCAAGCCAATTCCTGGCATCCTGGAATCGCTGGTCGCGATCTACCGCGGGCTGGGTGCGGCGGTCCTTTGCCTCCAGGAGATCCAGGACGCGGATACTTTCGCCCGGCTGTCGGCGGCGATGGGCATGGCGGGCAGATACACGCCGGGCGGCGTGCAGCGCCAGTACGGCGGGGCGATGCTGTGGCGGGAGGGAAGATCCCTGGACGACTCAGGATCGCAGGAGCCGCCGCCACAGCGAATGTGGCAGGGCGCGGAGGTGTCGGCCGAACCGATGGGGACGATTCGTGTATGCAATGTCCACCTGCCTTCCTCGCGGCAGTTGGGGCCGGGGGCCGCGGAGCACCGGCTCAAGGAACTCTCCGCCGTGGTCGAGCGCGCTGTCCGGCCGGGGATCCTGGCAGGCGATTTCAACGAGCGTCCCGGCGGGTCGGTCTGCCAATACATGGTGCGGCAGGGGTATCACGACGCCGCGGCGCTGACCGGCCAGGGCCACCGTCCGACGGGACTGGGCGACGGCCGAGGCGACTACATCTGGATCGAACGGTCGCTCCGGGGACGCCTGATCGAATACGGCGTGATGGCTAAGGACTCGACGGCGTCGGCCGGGGCGGACAAGGAATACCTCAGCGACCATCTGCCGCTTTGGATCACGCTGGACGTGGAGAACCTTACCAGGTGAGATTCGACGGCGTATTCTTCGACTCCGGTGGAACGCTGTTCGGTGCCGCCGGCGGCGACGACCCCACTCCCAGCGAGGTTTGGGACGGCCGGATCGAGCGGCTCGGCGCGACGATAAGCGAATACGGCCTCAGGGCGAATGCCGCGACGCTTCGAGCGGCAGTGCTGAAGTGTGAGGACCAATGCCAGCGCCGGCTGCGGGCTTCTTACAACTTCTTCCGCCTGATGACGGCGGTGCTGGACGAGTTGGGACTGAACCTGGGCCCGGAGGTCGCGGCGTGCCTGGCCGATGCGTACGCTGGCCCGCGGTACGCGTCGTGGCTGTTCGCCGGAACCAAGCAGGTCCTTGGCAGACTCTCGCGAGCGGGGCTGCGCCTGGGGCTGATCGCCAACACCGCCTGGCCGGGCTTCTGTCTGGATCGGGCGCTGACCGGGGTGGGGCTGCTGGATCTATTGCCGACGCGCCTGTATTCGGGGGATCTGGGCATAGCCAAGCCCGACGTGCGGATATTCCGTCTGGCCGAACGGCTTTCCGGTGTGTCGGGCACGAAGATGCTGTACGTGGGCAACGACCTCGAGGCCGACATCAAAGGCGCCGCCCGCGCCGGCTGGTCCACGGCAATGCGAAGACCGACCAGTCCTCCAGGCCGGGAAACGCCGGCGCCGGGGGACACCGCTCCTTCAGCCAGCGGCGGACTGGCAGACTTTGAGTTCGACCACACCCAACAACTGCTGGAGTTCGTGCTGTAGATCATGACCTTCAGCGTCGCGGGGCTCCCCCTTGAGCAGACTGTCCCCGGGATTTGAGTTGAAACCGTTCAGCCCGCCACCGTACGTTGTCTGCGGATTGCTTGCTGAGCCGACCCGCCGGCGCCCGGCGGCGGCGATCGTGCGACAATCGGCCTGAAAGGAGCACATGACATGGCAAACCCCGAATATGTCTCGCTCGAGGAGGTCCAGCGCGTCTGTGAGGAGCTGGGCATCAGCAACTGGGCGGCCCAGCCGCCGGAGACCGTCTCGGCCAGGGAGGCGGCCGTCATACTCAAGGCGATGGCCGTTGAGGGAATGGACATCCCGGTCGAGACGCTCCGCGTCGGGCTGGAGGTGGAGCTTGAGCACGGCACGATGTTCGCGGACGCCAACGTGACCAACAACCACCCGATCCTCACCGGCAAGATCGTCCTGGCGCACCTCAAGGAGACGATGGACTACTACGACCGTCTGGAAGTGGCCGAAATCGAGGGCGACCTGCTCAAGGCGGCCGTGGCGGGCAAGGCCGAGAAGGTCCAGAAGCTCTACCGCAAGCTGGTGGCCGCACGGCGGCAGCTCGCGCAGGCCGAAGCCGATACGCTCGGGTCGTGAGACCACCGGCCAGGAGGCCCGACAGCGGGGACTGGCTCTAGCGAAGCGCAGCGCGGATGTGCCTGTGTTAGCAGTTAGCAGTCAGCAGTCAGCAGTCAGCGGTCGGCAGTCAGCTTTTCAGTCCACGAATTGCACGAAAACGGTTGTCGCTTTCAGCTTTCAGCTTTGAGCTTTCAGTTTTCCGCTTTTCGTCCTCGCCCCCTACGGCCCCCTGACCGGAGAACTCCGCCTGGAATTCATCGGCCGGGAGGACTACACACTCGCTGTCCCCTTCACAGCCTACGTGGCCGAAGGAAAGAACAGTCAGTAGGGTCGCCGGGGCGCTGCAATCCACCGCCGACCCATGACTCAATCCCCTCTCTGCTATTCGCCCTCGGCCTTTCTCAGCGCGGCGGCGAAGGCGGCGTTGACCGGCTTGCCCACCTCGGCCTGGAACTCCGCCTCCGTGAGCCGCCTCACGTTTCCGGCCTGGTACAGTACGTTCCGGCAATCGCCGTGATTGCCCCTGAGGTCACAGGCCACAGGCAAGTAGCGCGGAAGATCGGCGGGGTCCCCAGAGGGCGCCAGGTAGAAGTAGTCGCACCGACGCCCGTGCTCGACGGATGGACAGCGCAGGGCTTGCCTCGGTACCTTGCCCTGGCGGACCAGCACGTCCAGATCCGGCGGGTAGGCATTTTGGTTCTCCACGCAGTACATGGCCATGCCTTTGCCAATGGCGTTGAGGTGGCCAGCGCATACCATTAGTTGGTGGCGCGGGGCACCAGGCAGTGCCGAGACAAGCATGGGGGCCAACACCGCCTGACCGATGACGATGGAGACGAGGCCGGCTATGATTCCACCGACGGCAAGGCCCTTGCCGCCGGCATTCCTGACCAGGGCCACGACCCCCAGGACGATGCCGATGCCCCCGAGCACCCACCCGAGGAGGGGGACGATGCCGCAGATGCCCAGGATCAGGGCGCCCACGGCCAAGCCGGAGGTTTTCTGCGGGGCCGCGGGCTGAGCCGGCGGCGCTGCGGTAGGCGGTGTCACTGTCATGGCTTACCCCTTTGCGATCCGGTGTGCGAATAGCCTCCCACGAACAACGGCTTTCGACACAGCCGAGATTTCCCAAATGAACTCGCGCCCAGGGCCACCGTGGGCCTCTGCGACGATTCTACTGCGGTTCCGGTAATCCTCAAGCTATTCCCGGACTCCAGGAAGCGGACATGTTGCCTGGCATCGGGCCATGATCCCGCCCGAAATGCCCTTCCGTCGGGCGTTGTTCCGGAACTCCATGCGTCATGGTTCCGCGCCAGGCTCAATATACATCCTTTCACCATAGCATTCCTGAAGCTTGCGCAAGACCGTACGCCGGTCCGAGCGAGCACCCACGTCGAGTCCCAGCCATGTTCCAGCCGGCAGCTCCAGGCATATAATAAAGCGTGTGGAGAAGCCCAGGCGCGATGGGCGACGCATGCAATATGTCCTACCATTCTTGGGATAGAGTTCAAAGACCTTCCTTTTCCATAGGATTGCGATAACTACAAAAACCCACACGGGCCAAGTCAGCCCGAAATACCTCGCGAATTGCCACCCCCAGGGGAGGACTGCCAAGACAGTTGCCACTGTTGCGATGGTGGCAACGAAGCACAGAAGCCCTTCGGATAGATGCTTTATCCTGACTATGACACGATCGTCAGCGAACTCGATATGCCCGCCTCCCTCTGCGACTTCGCTCTTCTCCCGTGGAGGAGCAATTCTCCTGCAGAGGAGAGTGTACCTTTTCGGAGAATAAAGGGGACGGGCTACTTTTCTGGTTGTTTCCTCGGTCGGCCGCGAGTTTGCCGAAGGCTCGATATGCCCCGCACCGCCCCGGTTCATGCCAGCGATTGTACCGCCTCCCCGGCGCGGCGGCAAGGGCGGGGCAGTCTCCTACGCCCCGTTGGGGCTGGCGAGGAGGGGCGCCCGCGGCCAATCCCACCGATAGCTATCGGTGGGCTTTGGCCACGAAGCGGCACCCGGCGTTTCTTC
>CBFCZU010000237.1:0-6607 GCA_965602635.1 uncultured Planctomycetales bacterium
GCTCGGAGCTATCTAGTGCTCGGATGATATCGCGCGCCTTGGAGATCGTGGCGAGCGGGCTGGTTCTCGTGCCCGTCTTGTCGTCGCTGCCGCCGGGTGCAACGTAAAGCTCACCTGCGCATACCGAGGGAGCAGCCAGCGAGAAACCCAGAACGGTCCATATGACAATGACAAACGTACGATTCATGAAGTTGCGTCCGTAGCCATACTGATTCTGCTCGATCATCGGCTTCCTCGCTTGCCGGCCCCGTTACTTCTGGTTCCGTTTTCGATGCCCAACATAGCCTCGGCAAAGGCCTTGCCGATCTGGCCCATGGTCTTGGCCGATCCGAAGTAGTGGTAGCCCTGGTGTGAGGCGGCGCGTTTCCAGAACGCATCATCCTCGGCGGTCACTAGCTTGGCTCGATACTCTCTGACGTAGGCCTGCTGCTGCTCTCTGGTCATCTTGCCGTCTTTGTTGGCGTGGTCCTTGTGTTTGATCCGCAGGAGGTAAGCCATCTGGCGGACCTTCGAGTGCTTCTGTTCGATGGCCTCCAGAGCCATGTCATAGAACGGCGCCGTCTGTATGGCAGCGACCCGGCCCTGGAACTCGGGCATCGCGGCCGGCGCGGCCATGGCAGGTCGGAGATTGGCAATCCCGCCGGTGGCCTCGTCGCCATGCACGCCGATCACGCCAATCACAAAAGGCAGGTCGGGGGCTCGAAGCTCCTTGCGGACATCACGGATGAAACACGCCATGAGCCGGCTGTACTCGTCATAGCCGCCTGGCTTGTGCCGATTCGGATAGGTGTGACCATCGCACATGTCATTCCAGCCCTGGAACCAGACGAAACCGGCGATCTCATAACCAGCCTTGGCGTCGTAGTCCGGCACGACGCGCTTCGGGTCGGCCAGGACCTTCTCTACGTGCTCGATCATCAGGCGGTAGTAGACCCCCGTCTTTGCCGCCTTTTCGGCATGCCATTCTGGCCGGTCCTGGGTTTTGGGAATGCCATGGGCGCCTTGAGGGTGCTTTGCCCAAAGCTCCTTTGTCTTTTTGGGCAGCACGTACGGCCCGGCGCTGGGCGGCCGGAAGTCCGTGTTCAAGGACTTGCCACCCCAGGCGGTCTTGATGAGAAGGACCGGCTCATTGAGGAGCTTCTGCACGTAGATGCCAAAGGTGAACTCGGGTCCGATGCACTGGTCGTTCGCACCGTAGCCTGTCGTGAGCTTGCCCTTCTTCTCGCCTTCACCGACGGTCTTCCCGCCGAACAGCGATATCCAGACCTTCTCGCAGACAACGGGCTTACGGTCAGGGCCGCGCATCTCCTTTAGCATGGGGGCGGTGGCCGGGTCGTCGCCGATGTAGTCGAACGTCTCGATCTTGGCCTGGCCCTCCATGTTGGACTGACCAGCCAGGATGTAGACCTTGAGCGGTCCCCGTGCGGCCATCGCGCTGCTGCCGAGCGCAGCCGCCAGGGCTGCTACCCACATCGTCTTCAAGGTTGCTTGCTTCATTGTTCTTTCCTTCCCAGCCCCATTTGGAGAAGTGCTTCATTTCGCCAGCCCGAGTTCATCTTTCTTCAGACCTTCAATCGAGAGATCCATCTGCCCGACCGGATGATACTCCCCGGTCTTCTTGTCCTGTTCGTACCGCACATTGCAGTAGGTTGTGCGCAGGGCGAGGAATTCGCCGTCCCCCCAGTCGGACTTGTTCTTGAAGGAGAAGTTGGGTCTGTACGTCCAGAACCGCCCATGCCCGTGCGCCTTGAACACACCCACGCCAATCGGCGACCGGCCGGACTTCCACTTGCTGTCATCGAAGCCGGGCCTGTACCATCCGTCCATGCCTGCCGGAAGGGTCACTTCCCGCAGGCGCTTGGGCGGACCAATCCGCTGATGCAGCTTCTCCTCCTTCGACGGATCGAATGAGCGGAAGCGCCAAGTGCGCTCTGTCGGCTTGGGCGTGCCGATTGGTTGCCAGCCGGCAACCGGCTTCTTGAGACGGGTCAGTTCGACGATCATGTCGATCAGCTTGGGGTCGGGCTTCTCGGCCGCCTCGTGACGCCTGATCAACTCCGGACGAAAGTCATCGTAGAGTATGTCGGACAGTCGCTGCTTCTGGCCAGCGGGAACCTGCTCGAGCGCGGGATACAATCCGATGAAGCGGTCGTGTATCTTCCCGTCCGGAGCCTTCAGGATACTCATCAGATCGTGGGTACCCAGCGACCTCAATAAGCCGCCGCGAACGAGCACTTCTGCAAGGTCTGTTGCAGCCTCCGGCGCCTGTGTGACAGATGCCAGGGCCACTTCAGTGACGTTGGCCGCTCCTTCTCGAGAGCGCTCGTACTTACCCATGTCCGGCAGGATCTCGCTCTCCAGCGCAGCGCGCTCAAAACCTGCGATGATTATCTTGCCCGCCGGGCTGTCGTTCCCGCGCTTCTTCAAGGCCCCCTTGAGTTGCCTGACCATCTTGTGGCGCGGGTTGTAGTTGTACTCGTTGATCATCATGTCGATCATGGTCGGCAAGTGCTCGATGAAGAGCGCCTCGTCTCGCTCCAGTCCGATCAATGCCAGGAACGCGGACTCGCGCAGCCACCAGTCATCGACGGTAGTCCACTTGAGGATACTGGGGAGGTTCTCCTTGATCACCGGTGTGGGAGCAATGCTCAGCACGGTCAAGGCGCCGTCTATGACGAACCACGCCTCATTGGGATCGCTCATGATCTTCGTGACGGCCTCGCCCATCGCCGGCGTGAACTGCTCGGGCTTGAGCGCATACCTGCCTGCGGTGGGACTCGTGAACCACGGGTTGCAGTCGGAGATGCCGTCAAGCGCGGCCCGGCGCAGACGTGGGTCCGGATCTCGCAGCAACGCCGCCAGTTCACCGTATCGCTTGCTGAAGTTCAGGGCCTTGGCCGCGGCCGTACGAACGGCGCACCGCGCATGGCGGACGTTCTTGAGCATCACATTGAGGTCAAGACCTTTGACCTTGTGAGGCCCATACTGCCCGCGGAGACCGTTGGGCAATTGTCTCCAGGGAATATGGATCTCTTCTTCTTCTTCTCCGTACTTGCAGAAGTCCTTGTGGTGTTTGGACGTCAGGAACGCCAGATCCGCCTCATTACCCCACAGGCGCTCGGGCAGCGTGAAGTCCCTGGCGTACTCCGAGCGCGGCGCGCCGTTTATCTGGAGCTTCCTGAGCGGGGCAGTGTAGGCCAGCGCCAGCGAGATGCCCGCATCGGTTGGATCCAGGGAGGCGTGGCCGCCGGGAAAGTAGAATGCCCCCGATGCCTGCCGTCCCAGATCGTAGCGCCAGCGGAAACGCCGCATCGTCTTGTAGTAGAGGTCTGCGTCGTATTCGGTCATTAACGCGCCGGCGATACTGTGCCAGTACAGCTCCCAGTTGTAGGCCCTGTCCGGCCAGCTTGTGAGCGCGGACATCGCCAGGTATTCCTTGGCCTTCTTGTAGATGGTGACGTCGCCCTTCGCGAAGGCGGCGATATGCATCACGCAGGCAGTGGCTCCGTCTCTGCCGGCGGACCGCAGGTGGGCGGCCCAGTAGCGCTGGTCGGCGATGGGGATTGCGCCATGGCCGGCGAAGCGGTACCAGTGCTTGAGCGCACCCAGCAGCGTCTTGTCATCCACATCAACGCCGGACATCTTGCCCAGCAGCAGAGTCAGCAGGATCTGGTTGCCCGCGGAATGCATCATGCCTCCGCCGGCCTCGTAGCTGGGGTTGGCGTTGACACCCCAGTGCCCCCAGCCGATGCCGTAGCGCTGGCGGTCCCTGGCATCATCACAATAGTACTGGAGGATCGGCAGAACGGACTTGTCACCGGTGCGCAGGTAGTACTCGGCGCAGGCAACACCGTTGTAGCCGTTGTGCCAACTGTGATCGCCAATCTCCTTGACGCTGCCGTCTTCCGCCAGGAACTGGGCGAAGTACTCCTTGACGCGGGGCACGTACGCGTCGTCACCGGCCGACAGCAGGAACAGGCACGCGAGAGCGTTGAGGAAACTGTGTTTCTTCAGGCGATCCCCGCCCGAGTAGAACTCGGCAGCCTGTCGGATGATCGTCCTGGACTTTGCACAGTTCAGCGGGAACGTCTTGCTGTAGGCGCCCAGTACCGGGATCGTGACGGTGACGTTCTTGACGGCCCCCTCTTTCCCTGGCTTGACGTCAAGGGCCAGCACACCATCCGTGGCCTCGGCCTCGGTCAGAGCAGTACCCAGTACCACGAACGGGTTCTTGCCTCGTAGCTTCGCACCGTTGACGCCGAGGATGATCTCGCCTTTGGCGAACCTGCCATGGGCCGGGGTGTTCGGCTGCGTGCTCTCTACGGCGACCGTTACACCTTTGTAGATCCGAGCGACGATGCCGGTGACCCCGATCGGACCCAGTTCATACTCTCTGCCGGGACTTGGACGCATCCCATAGATCTGTGGCTCCGTGTAATACTCAGATGGACTCTGGGCGGCTGCAGGGACAATCGCCAGGAGGTGCGGCAAGAGCAACAACATCCACAAACCCGCTCGCCGTCCCTGGCGGCCGTGCTTCGGAGTAGTCATCTCCTGTTCCTTTCCTCGATGAGGCGACGCTTCCAGTAGATGTCGCTGAGTGCGAGCTCGCAGAAGGGTCCTGAGTCCACGGCGACGACGTTCCCGCGAAGCGCCGCGGGCGCCTTGCTGTCGTACTCCTCCACGACCGCAACCTGGGCTTTGCGGAACCGCGTCACCGGCAGGCCCTTGTCGAACTTCCGCGGGTCCGGGTCGATGCCTTAGACGCCCAGGGTACCGACGATGAAGGGCAAGGTGGGGGCATCGAATGCCTTCCGCACGTCGGAGATGAAGTAGATCATGTTGTCCGCATACTGGGCGATCTGGTGCCGGCTGCACATGTCGTTCCAGCCCTGAAACCAGACGAAGCCGGCAAGGCAGTAGCCCTGTTTCTCGTCGTAGTCCGGCACGATCTTGCGGATGCTCTCGGCATCCCTGAGCGTTCCCCGGACGAACCGGACCATTGCGCGATAGCAGTGGCCGACCTTCTCCTTCGGGGGGATGTTGCCTCTCTCCCGTTCACGGTCACTGGGCACGTAGGCTCCAGCGCTCGGCGGGCGGAAATCGAAGGCCAATGATTTGCCGCCCCAGGCGGCCTTGATGAGCAGGACCGGTACCGCCAGCGCTCGGTCCATGTAGATGCCGAAACCGTATTCGGGACCGATGCGCTCGTTGTCGAACCCGTAGCCCACCTTGACCTTGCCATGGAGCCTCGCTTCCTCGCCACGGCGGCCTGTGAGATAGGTGATCCACGCGTTGTCGCATACGACCGGTTGGCCGTTCGCGGCGAGGATGTCCTTGAGCAGTGGAGCCGATTGGGGATCATCGCCAATGGCTGCAAGAGTGCGCTTGTGCGCCGAGCCTTGCATATTCGATTGCCCGGCCAGGATGTAGACCTTCAGCGGCTTCGGGACAGCCACTGCGCGGCTAGAGCACAGGGCAGCAAGGATGGCCATCAGGATCGTCGTTCTTCTGCTCACCTTCTTTGCTCCTTCCAATCAAGCTACCTCAGGTCCGACATATTCAGACCTTCGATGAACAGGTCCATCTGCCCCGCAGGCTCGTGCGTCCTCTTGTCGTACTCGACGTTGCCGTAGGCCGCCAGAACGTTGGTGCCCTTCTTCAGGCGCTTGATATGGCCGGCGTCCAGCACGATCGCGCGGTAGTGCGGCATGTCCTTCCACCAGATGTAGGTATGAATCTTGTGGCCGTTCAGGTACACGTGGAAGCCTTGCTTCGCCAGGATGCTCAGGCGGTACGAGTCGCAGTCCACCGCATCCAACTCGAACGTCGTTCGCATCACGATGAACTCGCCCTTGCCCCAGTCTGAGTTGTTCTTGAAGGACACACGGCCCCTCCTGTGGACGCCGACGCCGATGGGCGCGCGGCCCCTGGCCCACCGGCTGTCATCGTAGTCGGCCTTGTACCAGCCCTTGAGCTCGTCGGGCAGCTGTATGGTCCGGAAGCGCTTCTTCTCGCGCGGGTGCTTCTTGTCCTTTTCCGTCAGCGGATCGAACGACGTGAAACGCCAGACGCGGTCCTCGGGCTTCACCTTGCCCAGCGGTCTCCAGCCGGCGACGGGCTTCCTGAGCTTGGTCAGGTCGATGATCGTGTCAACCAGCGCCCGGTTCTCGCCCTTCTCCGCTTCCATGCGCTTGATGAACTCCTGGCGATACACCTTGAACAGGAGATCGGTCAACTCCTCGCGCTGCTGGGCAGTCTGCTGTTCAAGTGTGGTGTACAGGCCGTAGGGCTTGCCCTCGCGATTGGAGTTCGGCGTCGCCACGAGCTTGATGAGGTCCCCGGTGGCGAGCAAGTTGAAACGCTGCTGGATCATCATCGCGACTGCGACGGCGGTCGCGGGATCGTCCTGGAGGCACGCCTTGGCCACCTCGAGGACGTTGTGCGCGCCCTCGGGGGAACGGATGCCGGTCTTGATCTCGCTCGTCTTCACGGCGTTCTTGAGCCCCGCCAGGATCAACGTGCCCGCCGGGCTCGTCCGCTTCTTGCTCTTCAGGGCGCCCTTCAGGTGGCCCAGCATCCTCGCCCGCGGCTGGGTGTGGTATTC
>CBFCZU010000238.1:0-6569 GCA_965602635.1 uncultured Planctomycetales bacterium
CGGCGTCCGAGATCTTGGATATCGACAGGGACTTTCGGTCGCAGGTGACGAAAACCCGAGCGCGTCTGGCGCCCATGAAGATCGGTCGACACGGCCAGCTTCAGGAATGGCTGGTGGATTGGGATAATCCCGAGGATCAGCACAGCCACGTCTCGCACCTGTATGGGCTGTATCCAAGCAGCCAGATCAACCGGCGCGACACCCCGAAGCTGTTTGACGCAGCGCGGACATCACTGATCCAACGGGGGGACGCTGGGGGATGGCCTGGCGCCTGGCGGATCGCCTTGTGGGCTCGCCTGGGTGACGGTGATCGCGCCCATAACGTTCTCACCCATCATGTCATGCCAAGACTCGCAACGAACCTCTTCAATAGCGGGCGGGTTTTTCAAATCGACGCGAATTTTGGCGCTACGGCTGGTATCGCCGAGATGCTCTTGCACAGCCACGGCGGTGAAGTTCACCTGTTACCTGCCTTACCCAAAGCCTGGCCAACGGGTTCGGTACGAGGTCTACGCGCACGGGGCGGCTTTGAGGTAGACATCCACTGGAAGGATGGCCAGTTGACCCACGCAGCGATTCGTTCGCTGAATGGAAATCCGCTGAAGGTCCGTTACAGCACAGAAACCCGCCAGAAGCAGCTCGCGAAAGGCGATAGCTTCACCTGGCATGGGCAATAGGAAGTACGACAACCCCCCTGGTGGACACGCATGTGAGGAGTGGGATATGACGGGTAGGCGGAAATGGTGTGTGGCATGCTGTGCCCTGTTGTGTGCCTTGTTCTGCAACGCCCTTTGGGCCGCCGAGGCACAGTCGACGTCTCGTGCGAAGGAGACGCCCGAGCAGCGCGCGGCACGGATGCAATGGTGGAACTCCGCGCGGTTCGGGATGTTCGTCCATTGGGGTGTCTATTCGGTGACCGGCGGCGAGTACAAGGGCAAGATGCCGACCAACAGCGCGGAATGGATGATGAACAAGGCCCGGATTCCGATTGCCGACTACAAGACGGAGAACGTTGACAGATTCAATCCCACGAAGTTCGATGCCACGGCTTTTGTAGGGTTGGCCAAAGAGGCCGGCATGAAGTACCTGGTCATCACGGCCAAGCACCACGACGGCTTCTCCATGTTCCACTCGAAGTGCAGCCCCTACAACGTTGTCGATGCCACGCCGTTCAAACGCGACATCATGAAGGAACTGGCCGAGGCCTGCCGCGAACAGGGCATTCGCTTCGGTTTCTACTACTCGCAGTGCCAGGACTGGCATCATCCGGGCGGAATGGGGAACACCTGGGACAAGACGATCCGGCGAGTCAGCTTCGACCAGTACGTTCGAGAGAAGGCGGTTCCCGAGGCCCGGCAACTGCTGACCGAGTACGGCCCCATTGCGATCTTCTGGTGGGACACGCCTCGAGCCATGAGCAAGGAGGCCTTCGAGAGTCTCCACGGCGTGACGGCCCTGCAGCCCGGCATCATCACCAACGACCGCTTGGGCAAAGACCACCCGGGTGACTACAAGACGTTCGAGCGCAGGATCCCCGCGCAGGCCCCGGCCGAGGCCGATTGGGAGGTCTGCATGCCCATCAGCGGCAGTTGGGGCTACAAGAAGTCCGACACAAATTTCAAATCCACGACCACCCTGATTCGCAACCTGGCGGACATTGCCGGCAAGGGGGGCAACTACCTGTTGAACGTCAGCCCTACCGGCCAAGGAACCCTGTTGCCCCAGGCGACCGAACGCCTCAAGGCCATCGGTCGGTGGATGAAGGTCAACGGTGAATCGATCTACGACACCACCGCCGGCCCGTTCGGCAAGTTGCCCTGGGGACGCTGCACCAGGAAGGCGGTCGCCGACGGGACCATCCTGTATCTGCACGTGTTCGACTGGCCCGAGACCGGGGAACTGCCGGTGCCGGGTTTGAGGAACCGAGTGCAGCAGGCGTACTTTCTGGCTGACGGAACGGCCTTGCAGACACGCGAGCAAGACCCGGGCGTCGTCGTATCGCTGCCGGCGAAGGCTCCCGACTCGATCAACAGCGTTGTCGTGCTGAAGGTCAAGGGGGCATTGGACATCGGGGCCGCCTTGCCCAAGCCCGGCAAAGATGGGGCCCTCGTTCTATCGGCCAACGCGGCCTTCATCCACAACAATGAAGGCACCCGAGACGCACGCGTACAGGAGCATGACGGGATTCCCAATATCGGATACTGGACCGACGCGGAGGCCTGGGTGGAATGGTCTTTCCAAGTCGACCAGCCCGGGCAATACGAGATCCGGGCCGACCTGGCCGTCCAGGAGGCGAAGACCCGGTTCCGCATCGGGCTGCCGGATCAGCTGGAAACGGTCGAGGTCTCTTCTACCGGAGGGTACTACGACTACGCCGAGAAGTCGCTCGGGCAAATACGCTTCGAGAAGGTCGGAAAGCACACCCTGAGAATCAAACCCGATCGCGACGCTTGGCAGCCGATCAACCTGCGGAAGCTGGTATTGAAACGGCGGTAGTGCCATGGGCGTGTTGTTGTAAGCTCATGACTGCGAATTGTAACCTCCTGAGGAATTCATGCAAATGCGACAAATGCGAGTAGAGCCGGTTCTCTCTGGGCTGCTGGTGCTTGGCGTTCTCTGCATGAACGCGGTTGCCCAATCCGAGCTTCCCGCGTTGAACTCGCCACCGCCCAACGCGGCGAACCCCCTGGTGCTCGGCCGTGGCGTGGGCCTCTTCAAGGTCGGGCTGCTGCTGACCGGGGATGATTTCGCGAATCTCGACAACTGGGTGGTCCAAATCCAGCAGCGCTCGGGATTCCCGCCGGCGAAGGTCGAGGCGCGAGACCACTCGCTGGATTGCCTGGTGCCGGGACGCGGGTGCACGGTGTGGTTCAAGAAGAAACTCCCAACGCGCGTGACGATTGTCTACAACGTGCTCTGCCCGACGCCGAAGCCAGCGATCAAGGGAGTTCAGCCGCGCGACATCAACAACTTCTGGATGGCCACCGATCCGGTGGATCCCGTGCGGGGGCTGTTCGATCCGGGACGGTACACGGGGAAGTTCAGATCCTACGACAAGATGCACGGCTATTACGCCAGCACGGGCGGCGGCGGAGCGGTTGCCAACCTGACGACCCGGATGCGGCGGTATCCGCGCGAGGTGGACGGCAAGCCGGCCGAACACATCGCGCTGAACGACAAAGACGGGCAGCCCGGCTACCTGGTTACCCCGGACAAGGTAATCTCTGTACAACTGGTGGCCTACGACGACGTGATCCAGTACATCGTCGACGGCAGGCTCAACTACCAGATCGCCCGCGGCGACCGAGTTACGGTTGAGGCGCGCGACAGCAGGGGCAACAAGGTACCCCGCGAGGCCATCTACACCCGGAAACAGTTTCCGGTTTATCGCGAGGGCTACTTCGGCTTTCGCATGGTGGGTACGCACCACATCTATAGGAGCTTGCGGGTGTATGCCCTCGAGCCGGACGACGCGGGGGAAGCCGAGCGACGTACCCCGGGCCGCACGCGTCCGACCGTCAGAGTCTCATCCCTGGAAGCCCTGCGGGAAGCGGTGGCGAAAAGCAACCAGCGGATCGTCCTGGTGCCGGGAGACTACCAAGTCGCGGACCGCGAGGGATTCCGCTTCTCCGGTTCCAACAACGACGTGGACCTCTCCGGAGCCCACATCAGGATCCCGCTGGACGTCGTGTCCGGCAAGAGTCTGTTCAGGCTCACGGGCGACAACATCACGCTGCGCGGGGGAACTCTCGAGGACGTCTATCCCGACGGCACGACCGAGGTCGCCGACTTTGGCGCATACAACCAGGGAAGGAAGTTCGGGCGCATGAACGAGATGGTCGTCTCGGGAGACGACAACCGGATCATCGGCGTCAAGATGACCGTCAGGGGCTCCTTCCCTTACGGCTATGGCAACATGTACGGAATCGGGGCCGGGAATGTGGTCGGGCTCAGGAAGCATTGCGGCATACAAATCACGGGGAATCGGGCGGTGATCGACGGCTGCATCATCAAGATGGAGGCGTTCGGCCACGTCATCTACGTGCAGGGAGGGGATCGAACGACCGTTCGGAACACCGTCGTCGAGGGGACTCTGCGTCCCAGCAACGATTGCTACAATGAAACGGATGTCGGCGATCTGGCCAAACGATTCAACTACCAGCTTCAGTGGCCCAAGGAGGTCAAGGGCCTCCCCATCCCGCGAGACCACATGCTCAATTGCACGGAGGATGGCATCCGGGCCTACAAAGGCGCCGGCCACATGATCGTGGAGAACTGCGTGGTGAAGAAAACCCGCGGGGGGATCAAACTCTACATGGCCAGAAGCGCAACGGTCTCCAATTGCCAGGTGCTGGACTGCGTCGTCCAGGGCTACTCCTTGCCGAGCGGGGGAGTGATCAAGGCCTCAAGCGGGAACGCGGCCTACGGCCCCCTCCTGTATATCCACTTCGACTCGCACGCCAACCAGACGATCGATCTCAAGGTCCTCCCATCCCCCCACGGGCTGGGAGACCACCCCTTGGCCGCGATCAAAGGCCGGGGCCATTCGATCACATTCACCTACGCGGGCAATCCCGCGCCCGAGACGCTGCGCCCAATCATCGTTGGATACCCGATGCGGTTTGACTTCCTCTGCGTAGACTATCCGGACGTGCCGGACGGCTACGAGGAGCGATTCGCGAAATACTCACCGAAGACCTACAAGGCCTCGGGGATCACCATCCACAATGGCACTGCCCACCCTGTTGTTTTGGGGAATCTCTCCCAGAAGAACACCGTTGCCAGTATCGGTCCTGTTCGGGATCATGGAACCAACAACACCTTGACGACCATAGCCCACACTTCTCCCCGCCAGTGAGGCCGAGAATGAACGCACTGACGCAGCTTCCCGACGATCTGCTCCGGCGTGTGCCGCTTCTTCATTGGAGAGTCCTTCCCGGCCATCCGGCCGACAGGATTCTCTCATAAGACCTGGATCAAGTCACGGGGAGGGGGTCAAATCTGCCCTGGTACAGAACCGGTAACCCCACGCGGTCCCTACCGCGACCAGCGCGGGTTGTGCTCAATGGACCTCGTCCCCAATCGTGACGTACAATGCCTGCCGTATCGAAAGGAATCGCCATGCATGGAAGCTGACGTTCGCCCGCCGGAAGTAGCTTACGCCTAGACTCCCCATGAGAGGATTCCCCACCCGGAAGGTGATCGATGAGCAACCACCAGACGACTCGCCGCGGTTTTCTACGGATCGTGACTGCCGCAGCCTCGACTGTTGCCGCGCCGGTCTTCGGCTCCTCCCTCGCGTCGGGCGACGCCGATAAGCACGACTGGGCCTTGGGGCCGTTCGTCAAACGGAAGCAGCCGATCCTCCGGCCGACGGGGGACTCCACGTTCCATTGTCCCATTCGGGGCAAGGACGTCCGGTGGGAGGAGCAGAACGTCTACAACCCCGCGGCCGTGGTGCGGACCCGCAAGGTCTATCTGCTCTACCGGGCCGACGACCGAAGCCCCGACCTGAAATGGGGCAGAACCTGCCGCATCGGACTGGCCCACAGCACTGACGGCGTCCATTTCACCCGACATCCGAAGCCCGTCCTCTACCCGGACAACGATGCCTGGAAGGAGTACGAGTGGGAGGGTGGCTGTGAGGACCTCCACGTCATCGAGGGTGAGGACGGCGTTTACTACATGAACTACACGACCTGGAGCGGCGAGCGGGATACCATGTCCGTCGCGACGTCACGCGATCTGGTCCACTGGACCAAGCACGGGCCGGCCTTCCGGAAGGCCGCCTCGCGGAAGGTCTACGGATCGCGGACGGGCGTGGTGGTCTCCCGACTCCAGGAAGGGCACCTGATCGCCGCGAAGGTCCACGGCAAGTACTGGATGTACTACACGCACCCGTGCGCTCTTGCCTGGAGCGAGGACCTGATCCACTGGACGCCGGCAGGCAAGTCGGTTTGGGGCGGCTCGCACGAGGCCGGCGCCCTCGCCCTTCTTCGCGGAGACGGTATCCTGCTGATGTTCCAGGGCCCGCACGCACGCCTCGGCGCCTGGACGCTCCGCCAGGCCCTCATCGACCGCAACGACATGAAGACCGTGCTCAAAGAGCAGAAGGAGCCCTTCCTCTACCCGGAACATGAGTGGGAGAAGAAGGGGTTTACGGGCCGTACAACGGTCGCCAACGGCCTGGTGCGCTTCAAGGGCAAGTGGCTGCTCTACTACGGCGCCGCCGACCGAGTGATTGGTATGGCGATCCGGGTCCGGCAGGATCAGGAGGGACATGATGGGTAGACGCGTAGATCGCAGAGAGTTCCTGAAGACGACGCTCGCCGGCGGCGCTGCCCTTGCGCTGCCCCATCTCCCCGGCGACAGGAAGGAGCTTCGCGCCGCGAGGGAGGGCGACGGGCACCCGGGCGCCGGAGGTCGGGCGAAGCCCAACATTATCCTCTGCATGACGGACGACCAGGGGTGGGGCGACACGAGCTACAACGGCCACCCGGAGCTGAAGACCCCGAACCTCGATGCAATGGCGGCGGCGGGGATCCGCTTCGACCGCTTCTACGCGGCCC
>CBFCZU010000239.1:0-6569 GCA_965602635.1 uncultured Planctomycetales bacterium
GCGTCGTTGGGGCAGTTGTCGCGGCAGAGCAGGCAGCCGGTGCACTTCGACTCGTCCCATTCGAACGCGGCGCTCATGAGGCGGTGTATCCAGCTTCGGGTGGGCGAGTCCACGCAGCCCATGGCGATGTTCTTGATGGCGCCGCCGAAGCCGCTGTGCCCGTGGCCCTTGCCGTGGGAGAGCACGATCATGGCGTCGGCGTCAACGATGTTGCCGGCGAGGTTGACGTTCTTGAGCGTGCGGTAGTTAACGCGGCGGGTGTGGACGTACTTGTCGGCCGGGCCCGCCACGCCCAGCAGCGGCGCCCCGAGCACCTCGGGCGTGTAGCCCCGGTCGGCGGCGCTGGCGACGGAGCCCGCAACGTCGGTGATGAACGGCTTGCCGCCGGCGGCCTTGACCGCCCGCACCACTCGCGCAACCAGCAGCGGCGGTATCGTCGAGAAACCGTCCCCGCCGCCAAGGTGCATCTTGATGGCCACACGCTTGCCGGAGAAACGCTTCTTGAAGCTCCACCGGGACAGCATCCTCTCCAGCAGCGCCGGCAGCGTGGACGCGGCGCGGAGCTCCTTCGGACAGGCTGACGCGAACGTTACTTTTGAGGGCATCAAACGGCTCCTTCACTAATGTGAGTTCTCGAACGCTATAAGATGCTCTAATAGGCCCCCGGAATCAACCGTTTGTTGCATTTATCGCCCGGGTGGCTGTAGCATGGCCGCATGGACAGAGCCTTCCTCGAGCGCCGGTATCTGCTCAGCTTCGACACGCGGGACATCGGGCACATCTTCACCGACGTGCTCGTGATCGGGGCCGGCGCCGCCGGGCTGCGGGCGGCGATTGCGGCGGGCGATACCTCGCAGGTGCTGGTGGTCACCAAGGAGACGGTCACGCGGTCGAACACCTACGAGGCCCAGGGGGGCATCGCGGCGGCGATGGACGCGGCCGACACGGTGGAGTCGCACGTGGCCGACACGATCGCGTGCGCGGCCGGCATCGGCGACGAGCAGATCATCCGCCGCGTAATCGAGGCGGCGCCCGAGACCATCCGGGAGATGATCGACTGGGGCCTGCCGGTGGACCGCGACGGCGAGAAGACCGCGCTGGGGCGCGAGGGCGGGCACTCGGCCGACAGGATCGTCCACGCCCACGGCGACGCGACCGGCAAACACCTGGCCGAGACGCTGATCGCCAAGGCCCGCTCCTGCCCGAACGTCAAGATTTTCGAGGAATGCTTCGCCGTCGACCTGCTGACCGATGAGGGCGACGGGGCCGTCCTCGGGGCGTTGACGCTCCACCCGAGGTACGGGCTTCAGATGATCTGGGCGCGGCAGACGGTGCTCGCCGCCGGTGCGGCCGGGGTGCTCTGGCGCGAGACGACCAACCCGCCCGGCGCCACCGCCGACGCGGTGGCCCTGGCATTCCGCGCCGCCGCCGAGCTGGCCGACATGGAGATGATGCAGTTCCACCCCACCACGCTCTATATCGCCGGCGCGACCCGCGCCCTGATTAGCGAGGCCGTCCGGGGCGAGGGCGCCTACCTGCTCGACCGCAAGGGCGACCGCTTCATGGAGCGCTACCACGAGCAGGGCGAGCTTGCCCCGCGCGACGTGGTAAGCCGCGCCATCACCGCCGAGATGGCCCGCACCCGCGCCACACACGTGCACCTCGACGTGCGGCACATCGGGACGGAGCGCTTCCGCCGCCGCTTCCCGCACATCCACCAGTTGTGCGTGGACTTCGACATCGACGTCGGCACGGACCTGATCCCGGTCCGCCCAGCCGCCCACTACATGATCGGCGGCGTGAAGGTTGACGCGAGCGGGCGGACGTCGCTGCCGAGGCTGTGGGCCTGCGGCGAGGCCTCATGCACCGGGCTGCACGGGGCAAACCGCCTCGCCAGCAGCTCGCTGCTGGAGGCGCTGGTCTTCGGCAAGGCCTGCGGGCTGGGCGCCGCCGCAGAGGCCGGGCAGGCGAACGCCAGGCTCACCGCCCGGCGGATCGTCTCGGCCAACCCGCCGTCCGAGCGGACCGCGCTCGACCTGGCCGACATCCGCAATTCGCTCCGCTCAGTGATGTGGCGCAACGCCGGCATCGTCCGCACGGCCGCCCGCCTGGAGGAGACCCGCGAGATCATCGGCTTCTGGGGCCGGTACGTCATGGACAAGGAGTTCTTCGACCCAGCCGGCTGGGAAGCGCAGAACATGCTCACTGCCGCCCTGCTGGTGATCGCCTTGGCCTTGCGCCGGACCGAGACGCGCGGCGTCCACTACCGCGAGGACTTCCCCGACACCGACCCCGCCTGGGTCTGCCACCAGACCCTCCTGCGGACCGACCAGCAGCTCGTCCTCAAATAGCGGCCCGCGCCGCAGCATCCGGGCAGCACGCCAACCGTGCCGAACCTCCTCGGGTGCCCCACAAGACCTCCTGGACTGGGGAGTTTTCGGCTTGCCTTTCTGGACAGTATCATATATAAAGATGGGCTGAGGCAGATGGCAAGGAACTTTGCTCCTGGACGGGGAGGAAATCCCATGAAATGGGAGATCGGCACCTCATTGTCGCTCGTGCTGGCCTTGGCCGCTCCCGCCACCGTCGCGCGCGGCGATATCGTCAATCCCAGTTTTGAGACCGGGGACGTCACGGGATGGACCGGGATGGGACCTGACGGCTTCGTCATTGCCGGCGACGGCGGCAGCGACGGCGACCACTACCTGAGTGCGACGGCCCATTGGGCAAAGCTTCCGCCCGTCCCCGGCGTCGGCGGGTCCGGCGTGTGGCACTGGCAGGCGAACGCAAGTCAAGTCCTGGACGTCCCGGCCTGGGCAACGGCCTTCTCCGTTGACGTCCGAACCGACGGCTGCGACCAGTGGGGCGTGCTCCTGACGCAGACGATCTCCATGCAATTAGTCTTTCCCCTCGGCATGGTGCATCCGACCAGGACACCCAGCACGCTCGCTCCGAACGGGTTCATGCGGTACACCATCGACATCAGCGCCGCGTCCGGCCTGGAGAATGTCGTCCTGAGCATCTGTGGCTCCGGGAATGCCGCCGTGCTGTCCGCGGACCCGGTGGAGTTCAGTGTGGATAACCTCCAGTTCATCCCGGAGCCGGCGACGCTCGCCTTCCTGGGGGGCTCGTTCATCCTCCTGTTGCGACGCCGGCGCAGATGACAGCCGCCCTGCCCCATCGGGTCAGCATCGCGCGAGGGTGGAGACCTCTGTAACGGGCGGGATCAGCGGCCCGCGGCCGTGTACGGCGGCGAAAGATAGACGTAATACCCCGAGCCGTGCTGGCTGCGGTCGTGGCGGTACTCGAAATCCTGATACGGCGAGTAGCCGCGCACGCCGCAGGGCGCGGGGTTGGCGAGGACCACCAGCCGGTGCCGCTCGGCATCGACGGCCACGATGTTCTCGCGGAAGTCGCCGATCACGTCGGCGCACGCGAGGTTCCGGCCGTACGCGCCGCCCTCCGGGAGCTTGCCGTCGGGCAGGTCTTCGATCTCGCCGCCCTCGAGCAGGCGGACGACACGCTTGTTCTCCTTACGGATGATGAACGACACCTCAGGCCCGGCGTCCCAGTGGACGGGGACGAAGTTCTTCCGCTGCCACTCGGTCAGGTTCAGCCAGTGCGAGCCGTCCGGCAGGAAGATGGGGAAGTGTCCCTGCTCGCGGGCGCCCGCGTCGGCGGCGCCGTATTCGTGGCGGGCGTCCTCGGCCGTGTGGGGTTGGAGGCCGGCCACCGACGCCGTGTGCCGGGCGATCCAGCCGTAGTGGGCGTGGCGGAAGGCCTCCTTGAAGATCGTCCGCCCGCGGTTGTCCACGAAGTACACGCCGGGGTCGCCGCTTTCGACGGCGTACCAGATTTGCAGCCCGTCGCGGGCCGGGTCGATCCGGGCCGGCTTGGATATGTCGGTGTGGCCGAAGGGCTCCGCCTGCCAGCGGACGCTGCCGTCGCCGTTGTAGCAGACGCCGCCGCAGATGACCTCCTGAACGCCGTCGCTGTCGATGTCGGCGATGTCGAGGTTGTGCCCGGCCGGGCGCGCCTGCTCCACCCGCCAGGTGGTCGCGCCGCTGCCGCCGTCAACGGCCGTCAGAACCACGTCGCCGTATGTCTCGTCGAGCAGCACCACGCTGGCGGGCTCGCCCGGCCCGCGGAGCTGCCCGACCGTCATCATCTCGCGGGGCTTGACGCCCGGCCAGGGGCGCTCCCACACGACGCCGCCGGTCTCGCCGTCAAGGGCGACCATCGTCTCGTCCGGGCCGGTCGCCTCGTGACGCTCGGCGCCCGATGCGGCCTTGTCCCTGCGGAAGACGACCTCCGTCCGCCCGTCGGCGTTGACGTCCCAGCACAGCACCGGCACGTGCAGCGTCGAGCCGTCCCACCCCCCGGCCGCGGGCAGGTGCGTGTCGGCCTCCCAGAGCAGCCTGCCTTCGTGGGCGAAGGCGCTGATCCAGATGGTCCCTGCCCGAACCGACCTGAGCACATAGCCGATCCGCCCGTCGTTGCACAGCTCGCCGATCGCGATGGACTTGCCCCCGGGCCTGTCGTCGGGGTTCAGCGGGATGTCCACGGCCACGATGCTGGCCGGGGCGGCTGAATCCGCCGAGACCGACTCGGAGACCTCGTCCCCGGGTCCGACCACGCGGTATTCGCAGGGGCCCGCCTCGGGCGTGTGGTCCACGAAGTTCGTGGAATGGACGACGGCCGTCGCAGTCGTCCGCTGCCAGGTGCCGCCCTGGGCCCGGCGCTCGATCTCAAAGCCCGCGTCGGGCGCGTCGCCGCCCAGCAGCCGCCATGACAGGAACACCTTCCCCTCGCCTCGCGGCAGGGCGACGAGATAACGATGTCGGTTTTGCTTGGCAGACATTGCTAGCCTCCGTCCAGTGCGCGGTCTGCTGCATGAGACCGCCTGTCCTACTTGACCCGCGCGAGCTTCGCCTTCCTGGTGAGCTTGCCGGCCTTGTCCAGCCGAAGGCTCGCCCGCGCCTTGCCCGATTCAACCGCGTAGTCGCCCAGGAAGCCGCGGAAGCTCACCCGCCCCGCCGCGTCTGTGGTCAGCTTGAGCTCACCCGTCCACCAGTCCTTCCTGATCAGCTTCATCAGCGCCTCGTAGGCCGGCTTGGGCGACATGTCCTTCCGGATGAAACCGGCCGGCGCCCCCTGCCACGCCCCGAGATCGGAGAAGTCCCACCAGGTGATGCCCTCGACGGCCGGGTGCGAGAACAGCACCCGGTAGAACTCCGCGACCTCACGCGCCTGGCGCTTCTCGCCGGCGGCGGTGGTGTTCCAGCCCGCGCGCCGGCTCTGCCAGTCGGAGTCGGTCTTGAGCTTGCCCGACAGCAGCGTCGCCTCGGTGAAGTGCAGCGGCTTGCCGAACTTCGCGAACCGCTCGCAGGCCCGCCAGGTCCGCGCGGCGCCCCAGTAGCCTGCGTGCATGTGCGACTGGATGCCGATCACGTCGATGCTCACCTTGGCGGCAAGGCAGTCGGTGATGAGCTTCTCGTACCGCGCGTCGGTGACGTAGTCGTTCAGCAGCAGCGTGGCCTTGCCGTTGGCCTTGCGGGCATGGGCGAACGCCTGGGTGATGAGCTTGACCCGCCCGACGCGCTTGCACAGCCGCCCGATCGGGTTGGTCTTGGGCTTGACGCTCGGCATCACCACCGCCTCGTTGACGACGTCCCAGGTGTCGATCAGCCCGCGAAACTCCTTCACGTCGCGCGTGATCCGGCCCCACTGGAGCGCCTCAACGTCGGCGGGCGCCTTGGCGGCCAGCCAGGGCGGCACGACCTCGTGCCAGCAGAGCGGGTGGCCCTTGGTGCGGATGCCGTTGTCGGCGCACCACCGCGCCATCTCGCGCAGGCGCTTCGCCGCCGGCTTGCCCTGCTCTTGCTCGTAGCTGCCCCAGTAGAACGGCAGCGTCGCGTAGTTGAGCAGGGCCTTGAACCGCCGCCGGTAGCCCCGCTCGAGCCCGGCCTTGCCGCAGCGGGTGAGCATGTACGCGTTGCAGCCGAACAGGAACTTGTGCCGCACCTGGCGGATGACGACCGGCGCGTTGGCCAGCGGCTTGCCGCCGGCCCCCACGATCGTCAGCCTCACCTCGGCCGTGCGGTGCCTGGTGATCCGCTCGTCGATCCGCTCGTCGCTCAGCTCGCCCTTGGGGTTCATCTCGCACACTCCCTCTGCCGGGCCGGCCAGACACGCCGCCGACGCCAGCACCGCGGCCGCAGCCGTAGATCGCCAGTTCACAGGTCGAATACCTTTCCCGGGTTCAGGACGTTGCTGGGGTCCCATGCCCGCTTGATCGCCCGCATAAGCTCAATGGCCGGCTCGGACATCACCAGCGGCAGGTAATCCTTGCGCTTGTGGCCGATGCCGTGCTCGCCGCTGATCGTCCCGCCGAGCGAGGCCGTCAGTGCGTACAGCTCCCTCAGCAGCTTCGGCAGCGTGGACTGCCACCGTTCCTCCGGCCAGTCGGGGTTCATGACGACGCGGGCGTGAAGGTTGCCGTCGCCGGCGTGGCCGAAGCACGGGATCGTCAGCTCGTACCGCTCGGCCAGCTCGTGGAGCTTGGCGAC
>CBFCZU010000240.1:0-6463 GCA_965602635.1 uncultured Planctomycetales bacterium
GATGCCGTAGTACTTCCACATGTCCATGCCCAGGTCCATGGTCGGGTCCTTTCTACCGGGATTTCCCATATGACGTGCAGCCCACGGCCGTCTCGGGCCTTCTCAACGATTCTATCACAGTCCGAGAGATCGACAAGCCTTCTCCCGGCTCCCGAGGGCGGGCATTTGCCTGCAATAGGGCCGTGATCGGCTCGATCAACCGGCCGCTGGAGTCCGAGTACGAGATGCAGGGACTGCTGATGGGTAGGCCTATCTCCGTACCTACGAGGCTACCGGGCAGGAGGACATCACGATGACCCGTGCGTCACGCCGCCGCTTCTGTCCGCTCTCCACGGGCCAGAACTGTGCTTGCTGGTCTCGGGAATCGTGATAGAATCGTCAGAAAGGCCGACGACGGTCGTCGGCGAGAAGCTATCCAGGAAATCCCGGAGTACAGGTCTACCGACGGCCCGCGGCCGCGCGGGCGGCCGGGGTGAAGGAGGTTGCCATGCCCGCAGCGCGTCCTGTCATCGCGGCTGTGTTGCTCGTGCTGGTCGGCACGCCGGCGGCGCCGGGGGCGGTGCACTACCTCACACCCGCCGACGACTGGTTCGATGTCCTCAACGGGGCGGGGCTCCAGCCCGGCGACGAGGTGATCCTCGCCGCGGGCGTCTACTCCGACGTCCGGCGGATGAGCGTCCGCCATCAGGGCACCGAGGCGGCGCCCATCGTCATCCGGGCCGCCGAAGGCGCCGTCGCCGTCATCACGCGACCCGACGCCAACCAGAACGTCATGAACATCGAGGGCGCCCGGTACCTCGCCCTGCGCGACGTGGAGGTCACCGGCGGCAGCCACGGCATCCGCATCAACAAGAACGCCTCAGGCGATCAGGCGAAGTTCATCACCATCGAGCGCTGCCACGTGCACCACGTGGGCGGGCCGGCCATCACCTGCAACCAGGGCAACAACGTGTACGAGGGCATGGTCTTCCGCCGCAACCACATCCACCACACCTCCGGGTACGGGGAGGGCTTCTACCTCGGCAACGACAGCGGCACGTCGCCGTTCTTCGACGCGGTGGTGGAGAAGAACTACATCCATGACCTGCCCACGGGCGACGGGATCGAACTGAAGCAAGGCTGCTACAACACGATCGTGCGGGACAACGTGATCCACGACGTCCACCTGCCGGGCGTGATCGTCCACGGCGCCGCCGGCGGGGGGCGGAACCTCATCGAGCGGAACGTGATCTGGAACATCGACGACAACGGCATCCAGGCGACCGCCGACGCGGTGATCCGCAACAACCTGGTGTTCAACACGGGCGGGGACCTGTTCAACAGCCACGACAAGAGCGGCGCGGTGGTCGGCAACTTCGACCTGCTGCACAACACGTTCATCTCGGAGGCCGGCGGCATCGGCGTGCGGATCAGCGCCCCCGCCGGCGGGGTCATCTCCGGGCCCGTCAACGTCGCCAACAACGCCGTCCACGCCGACTCGCCGTTTCTGATCTACGCCGCGGGGGTCAACCGGACGGGCAACGTGGTGAGCACCGACCTGTCGGCCGACTTCGCCGACGCGGGTAACCACGACGCCTTCCCGATCCCCGGCTCGGCTCTGATCGGCGCGGGCAACGTCGCCTACGTGGTGGTCGAGGATTTCAACGGCACGCCCCGGGGCGGGGTAGCCGACGCCGGGGCGTACCTCTACGACCCCAATGGCAATCCCGGCTGGGAGATTGCCCCGGGCTTCAAGGTGATCCCCATCCCAGCCGGCGACGCGAACGTAGATGGCTGCGTCGACGGCCTGGACTACGTCATCTGGGGCAACAACTACCTGACGGGGACGATCTGGAAGCAGGCCAACTTCAACGACGACAGCATCACTGACGGCCTGGATTACATCATCTGGTCGAACAACTACCTCGCCGGCTGCCCCGGGGTGCCCGGGGCCGTCCCCGAACCCGCCACGCTGTCGCTCCTGGCCGTCGGCTGGCTTGCGTTAATCCGGCGACGCTCAGCACAGGTGATTCGGCGGAAAGGACAAGCGTTAGCATGAGGGGAAGAAGGGAGGTCCCCGCTCGTGCTCAGCGGCCATTGAACGCTGACAGCACGGGGCCCGCCTTCGGTTGGAAGGCGAGCCCCGTCCCGATGCTTGGCTCACGCCCCGGCAAGGCCGGCTCGGTATGTCAGAAGCGCAGCAGGGCCGAGAGGTTCAGCCCGGACCGGTTGGGGGTGCGCACCGTCTCGGTGACCCATCGCCCGGGGACCATGACGCGAACCTGGCGGGTCTCGTACCGCGGCGGCACGTAGACCTGCACTCTCCGCGTTCCGTACTTGGCCGGCACCCAGACCTTCTCGACGCGGCTGGGGCTGGTTATGACCCTGTGGGCGTTGCCGCTGGAGTCGTACAGGACCTGCTCGACCGCCGGCACGTAGCGGGTCTCATAACGCCCCGGCTGGACGACGACCTGCTCGGTCCGCCACTCGTGATGGCCGGCCTCGACGAGCACGCGCTGGATGCGGGTCTCGTAAGTGGCCGGGATCCACCGGCGGGTCGTCTGATTAGAGCTGCCCAGATTGACCGAGAAGCGCGTTTTGCCATTTGAGCTGCCGAAAGAGACTATCGTGCCGCCGCCCCGGAGGTTGTGCGGCATCGCCCGGGTATTAACGGTCCGGCTCCGTGCGACCCTCCGCGGGGCCTCGGCGGACTTCTTGGAGGACTTCTTGCTCTTGGCCGCGGCCGGCGACGACGACGCGAGAATTACCGCTGCCGACAGGAGGGCGACGCCGAGCATCCGTATCATTTTGGCCTTGCCGTTCATTGCTGGGCTCCTTTCCTGGCTCTGTTCGCTCATGACCGTTTCCTCACTGAGTTGTACGGGTCGGGCGGTGCCCGCATCCCCGGGTACCACGTTCCGTCACGAAGAATCTTCGGCGGCGAAGTGCCGCCGCAGCCTCTCAATGGCCTTGTGCCTGGTGGCACCATTGATCGGCTCATGTTGTTGCTCACGCTCTTGTCCTTTCCCACTCTTGGCCCTCCCTTGGCCATCGGCGGGCTTGCCTTGATCCGGCGTAGGCGGTGAAATGACCAGTACTGAATCCGTCCAGTCCACCCCGGCCGGACGGAGTTGATAGGCCGCCCGGTTTGTGGGGCCGAGGAGGGTGTGTTATTGCTTTCTCTTGTTACAGATGCTTTCTCTTGTTACAGATGGGAAATCCCGGTCCAACGCAACTGCGATGAAAGGAGGCTTCATGAGAGCTCCATGCCTCGCTCTGGTCTGCACGCTGTCCGTCCTCGTCTCTGGCGCTGCCTGCGCCCGCGGCGAGTCCGTCCGCCTGAAGGCCACCGCCGACATCTGGGTGTCGAGCTTCCCCAAAGAGGAGACCTTCACAGCCGGCGCATACGGGCAGCTCAAGCTCAAGAGCATCCAGGAGATGGCCGTCATCCGTTTCGACGCCCGCCCCGCGGCCGGTCGGCGAGTTGCCTCGGCCAGGCTGATGCTCCACCCGCGAGGCAAGAACATGCTCCGCTACGTCCGCGTCAGCACGTGCGCGACGGACTGGGTCGAGGGCACGAGGAAGGCCCGATTGGGCGAAGGCGACGGGGCCAGCTACAACTGCGCCGACAATGCCGCCAAGAGGTCCTGGGCCTGGCCGGGCAGCCAGCTCTGCGATGTCATCATGGGCTCCGGATGGACGCGTAGTACCTGGGCGGAGCGGAAGGTGCTCGACAACGGATGGATCAGCGTTGCCCTTCCCCCCGAAATGATCTACGCCCTCCTCGCCGGCGACACCGACGGCCTGGCCGTGATGGACGGCGGGATGCTGGGGTTCTTCAATAACTTCGTCGACTCCGTCCAGAGCAAGAACCCGCCTTACATCGAGGTCGAGCTGACCGGCAAGCCGATGGGCGTGCCGCCCGCGGCGCCGAAGGTGGAGACCAAGGCGGACATGAGTCGTGCCCATCTGGCCAGCGGGGCAATCCGGGTGACGATCGCTTCGGACCCGATCGGCAACGTCTTCTGCTACCGGCTGAAGCTGAACGGGAAGCCCGTCGAGCGTTGGCGCGTGCCGGCGGCGGCGAAGAAGATCGCAACCCAATTCACCATCGAAGATCTCCCCCCGGACAAGAAGTGCCAACTGGAGGTCGTGGCGGTGTCCCCATACGGCCAGGCCTCCGAGCCGGCGCGGCTGACGGTGGCTTCCTCGCCAGCGCTGCCGGCGCCGCCGAAGCTGGCCGAACTGAAGCCGCCGACCGTTGAATGGGAGCCGCCCGCTCCCGCCGGGCCGATTGCCGTCTGGGCGGCGCCGCCGCTGGTGAAGATCGATCCGCTGACCGGCAGGGCGATGTTCGACGACGTCGGCGGAAAGATCGACTGCCGCTCCTGCAACGCCGTATACGCCGGAGGCGAGGTCCGCCTGTCGGCCGCCCGCGGCGAGACCGCCTCGTTCCAGGTGATCGTTGAGAAGCGTACGGCCGATCCGCTCAAGGCCCTGACCGTCTCCCTTGGCCCGCTGGCAGGGGCGGCCGGTGCGACCATCCCCGCCGCCAACGTGTACCTCTACAAGTGCTGGTACGCGAAGAACCGCTCGAAAAGGTGGCAGCCGGCCTACTGCGTGCCCATGACCGCCGAGACAACGCTGGACGTGCCCGACCCGGCCCGCAAGCTCGCCGGCCAGAAGACCCAGGCCGTGTACGTCGAGGTGTACGTTCCTCGCGGCGCCAAGGCCGGAACGTATCGCGGCGAGGTCAAGATCGCAGGCGGCGCCAAGGCGTCACTGCCGGTCCGCCTGGAGGTGCTCGACTTCGATGTCCCCGACGAGCCCTGCTTCTGGCCGCAGTTCAACAGCTACAACATCCCGAAACGCTGGCATGACTACTTCCGCGTCGCCCGCGACAACCGCTGCGTGTGGTACTACCGATTCGGTTCGGGCGGCCCGAAGACCACCGGCAAGGGCAAGGGCCTGAAGATCAATTGGTCCTGGTGGGACGCGAACTACGGCCCGCTGCTCAGTGGCGAGGCGTTCAAGGACTGCCGCGGCGGCGCCCGGCCCATCGAGACGGTCGCCCTTCCGTTCTGGGACTCCTGGCCGACCCCGCTGACGAAGAAGGCGTACAACTACAAGGGCCACTGGCCCGGCAAGGGCGAGGACAGGAAGCATCTCACCGCCCACTACATGACGGCCCCCTATATCGGCGACGGCCTGAGCCGCGACTACAAGGATGCCTTTGTGGCGGCCGAGCGGCAGTTCATCGAGCACTTCAAGGCCAAGGGCTGGACGAAGACCGAGGCCCAGTGCGTCTTCGTCGGCAAGATCACGCACCGGACGAACTTCGGCGTCAACATGTGGTTCCACACCGACGAGCCCTACCACTGGGACGACTGGCTGGCGCTGCAGTTCTTCTTCCGCCTGTGGCGGCAGGGGCGCAGCGAGGCCGGGGGCGACGCGGACCGCTGGACCGCCCGCGCCGACATCTCCCGCCCGCAATGGCAGGGGCGCGTGCTGGCCGGCGGCATCGACACGGCCTACTTCGGCGGGTTCGCCAGACCCGTGCAGATCCGCCGCTGCCAGGTGCTCGCGCGGACCAACCCGCTTGAACTGCGGGCCTACGGATCCGCCAGCGCCGATAACGTCTCGGCGACGGCCTCGCTGGTGTGGGTGGTTAACAGTTACCTGAACGGCGCCTCGGCCGTCCTGCCGTGGCAGTCGATGGGCAGCGACAAGGCCCTCGACAGCAACGATTCGGGAATCGGCGGCGGCAACGCCCTGATCTGTCCGGGCGACCGGTTCGGCACGCCCCCGGTGGCGGACATCCGCGTCAAGGCCGCCCGCGACGGCGAACAGATCTGCGAGTACCTCAAGATCGTCGCCGAACGGTACCAGCTCAACCGCGAACAGGTCCGGGCGATGGTCGCAGGAGCGGTGAAGCTGGAAGGTTCGACCAAGGCCGGGGCGTCCGCCGATAACGCCGACGCGTTGATCTTCAGCCGCCTGAAGGCCTGGCAGATCGCCGGCCTCCGCCGGAGCCTGGCCGAGCTGATCGTCGCGGCGCCCGGAAGATAAAGGATTCGCGCCCGGTCAGTTCTTCGCGATCACGACCCGGTTACGGCCCTTCGTGACTTTCAGCGATTCGATCGTCACCAGCCCGTGCGTATCCGCCGTCGCGGCGCCCGTAATGACGGCGGCGCCACCCCCCCCCGGCGGGACAGCAGCCCCCCCTCGGGGGGGTCGTGAATCGCGGGGGCGCCGTGGGCCCGCGCTATGCGGGCCTCGGGGCCCACGCTCAGGCCGGGCGCCTCCAGGAACCGCCGGGCGCGGCGCACCGTGGCCTCGTCCAGCGACTCCAGCAATTGCTGCTCGAACTCCCCGGCGATCACGGCCGTGCCTTCGATCGCCACGCCCTTGGTCAGGACGATGGCGTCGCCGGCGGGGGCGCCGGCGGCCGTCCACGCCCCCGCGCCGCCGGCGCCGGCCCCCC
>CBFCZU010000241.1:0-6415 GCA_965602635.1 uncultured Planctomycetales bacterium
GGCGCCCCCATCGTCTAGTGGCCTAGGATACCAGGTTCTCATCCTGGCGACAGGGGTTCGAGTCCCCTTGGGGGTAGTCCCGGCGGCTGTCTGAGAATTGCAGGCAGCCGCTTTGCTGCGCATAGGCGCGGGGATCACTCCTCGTCGGAGTCTTCCTCGTCCTCTTCCTCTTCGGCCGCCTCATCCTCTTCATGGGCCGGGGTGGGAGCCGACCGTCCGGGGGCGGAGACGCCGATGAAGTACTTGTGCCCGGTGTACTCGACCTCGACGGCGAACTGCCCGATTGCGATGATCTTGGCGCCCTTGAGGGTGTCGCCGATGGTCACGCAGGCGCCGTTGATGATGGCGGCCGGGCCGCTGGGGCCTTGCATGACGCAGCTCACCCGAAGGGCGGGCGGCGGGCCTGGCGGCGCAGCGGGCGGAGTTGCCGCCGCGGGCTTCGTGGTCGTTGGAGCGGTGGGACGGGATGTCGCGATCGGCGGCCTGGCCGCGGACGGCCGCGGCTTGAGGATGGCCGGCACACGGTCCGGCCGGGGGCTTTGAGGGATACGCGTCGGATCGTCGCGCCGGGTGCTCTTCGCGAAGACGATCCGTGGGCGCTTTCGCACCGCCGCCTCCGCGGAGCGCGAGGGGCTCGCGGCAACGGGCTGGGCGACAACGCCGCTCGGAGTCTCGGCAGCCGCCTGCTCGGGGCCTGTCGGCTCGTCCCTGAACCACCACACCAGGACGACGATGCTCATCACGACGCACGCCGCCGCGCTCGCCATCGCCAGCGCGCCTCTGCGTGTCTGCGGCACCCAGGGGCGAGCCCGGCCGACCCACCCGGACAACTCCTCCTGTTCGCCGAACGGCTCGGCCTCCGGCGTGTCCTCCCATGCCGCCCTGGGCTCGGGCGCCGCCTCCTTCACAGCCTGGGGGGCCGGCTCCGGCTCGGGAGCGGGCACCGGCGGCTCGGGCATCCAGGTGGGTGCCGCCTGCTCGGAGGCCACCACCTGGGGGACATCCTGAGGCTCAGGGGCCGGGGCCTGTATTTCCGGCTCGACGCTTTCGTCCTCGGAAACTATGCCCAGCCGGCTGGTGTTGTAGCTGTCCCGAGCGCGGCCTCGAGACTTTGAAGGGCCGGCCCCCAGGGAGATGTCTCCCAGGCGTCCGGCCGCAACGTTTGGTCTCTTGTCCTTCATTACCGATCTCATGCGGCGCCCGCATGGGGGAACGCCGAAGGTCTGGCCCACGAGGCCGCTGGTGGTGGCGTCACTTCACCCCCGCCATCTTGCGAAAGATCCGCCGCCACCCGGGTTCCTCGGCCGATTGCTCGGGCATCTGACCGGGGGCGGCCGTATTGTCGCTCCCAGGGGGCATGCTGCGCAGCATCTCCCGCAGGGCCGGGTAGTCCTCGCTGGCCCCGACGGGCGCTTCGGCCGGCTCGGGGCTATCGGCACCCGCCGAGTCAGGCTGCTCGTCCGCGGGCATCTCGTCCGCGGGAGGCTCGACAGCGGCCGGCTCGTCCGCGGGCATCTCAACCGCGGGAGGCTCGACAGCGGCCGGCTCGTCCGCGGGCATCTCAACCGGCGGAGGCTCGACAGCGGCCGGCTCGTCCGCGGGCATCTCAACCGGCGGAGCCTCGACAGCGGCCGGCTCGTCCGCGGGCATCTCGGCCGCGGGAGGCTCGACAGCGGGCATCTCGTACGCGGGAGGCTCGACAGCGGGCATCTCGTCCGCGGGCATCTCGTACGCGGGAGGCTCGGGCGCAGGCATCTCAACCGGCGGAGGCTCGACAGCGGGCGTCTCGTCCGCGGGCATCTCAACCGGCGGAGGCTCGACAGCGGGCGGCTCGGCGTGGCCGTCCCATGGCTGGTCCACCTGATCGGCCTTATGAAGGTCGCCGTGTGCTCGCCCCGTGCCGTTCCGGCCGATGATCGAGTGAGCGTGGTCGATCGCGCGCATCGCCCTCCTCGCCGCCTCATTCACCGGCCTGATTGATTCGTCTCCGCCTGCCGCCACCGGGACCTGGTTCAGGCTGGCCTCGGCGCCCACGCCGCTGAGATGCTCGGGCGACGACTCCTCGCCGCCCTCCTCGTCCGTGGGGGTAAGGTCGCCATCAGGGGCAGGAAACGCGCCGGCATAGGGCCCGCTTTGTGCCTTCGTCATCCACGGCTCCGGCTGGGGGGTGGATTCCACTGGCTCGGGAGCAGATTCCTCCGGCGTGGGAGTGAAATCCATGGGCTCGGAGGGAACCTGCTCCAACTTCGCGGTGAAGTCCATGGGCTCGGCAGGGGCCTCCTCGGGCTCGGGAGCAGATTCCTCGCCCTGGGGAGCGAACTCCATGGGTTCGGCTACAACTTCCTCCGACTCGGGAGTGGATTCCTCGCCCTCGGCAGCGGCTTGCTCCGGCGCGAGCGTCTGGGGGAAGTCCGCGGGCGCGGCGTCTGGCTGAGGCTCTTCGGGCGCCGGTGCCCCGCAGTGCTGATCGAACTCCCGAACCAGGGTGTCCACCTGCGTCCGCATCTCGCTGACGGCTGTTCGCTGCTCTGCCGTCAGGTCGGACACGGCAGCCGGCTCCTGGCCGTCCGCGACCAGGGCCCCTTCCGCGCCCAGGCCGACAAGCTCTCGCGCCAGGGACATATAGTCTTCGGCGGCGTGGCTGGTGGGGGCATAGGTGAGGATGCTCTGCCCGGAGCCGGGGCACTCGCGGACGCGAACGTTCTCGCGGATGACGGTCTTGAAGACCTTTCCGGGCAGGGCGCGGTGCAGCTCGTTGAGGATCAGCCGGCTCAGCCGGGTACGGGCGTCGTACCGGCAGGCCAGCACGCCGGTGAGGATGATGTCGTGCCCGAACCCCTGGCGAACGTCCTCGAAGGTAGTCAGCAGGATCTTCAGCCCGTCCAGGGCCAGGATGGAGGTTTCCACTGGCACGATGGCGTGGCTTGCGGCCAGCAGGGCGTTCCCGATCAGCCGGTTGCCCAGGCTGGGGGGGCAGTCGATGATGCTGTAGTCGTAGCCGTCCATCCCCGAGAGCAGCTTTCGGAGCTGCCCCCCCTGGGTGGGTCGGAGGTCGTGCGAGACCGAGTCGAGCTTGCCGCTGCCGGGCGCCAGCGAGACGCCCGGGATGACGTCCTGGATTGGATCGAGCCCCTCGCCCTGCCAGAGGGCATCGGCGAACCGGTCGTCGTCCTCGACGCCGAGCCAGCGCGACGAGGCCGCCTGGCCGTCGAGATCCACCAGCAGGACGCTCTTGCCCAATTGGCCAAGGGCTGCCGAGAGGTTCACGGCCGTGGTCGTCTTGCCCGTGCCACCCTTTTCGTTGACGATCGCTATCGTTTGCATCGTTACCTCGTCTCGGCAAGCGATCGGCAGTGGGAGAACCGCATTTCCGCCCGGCACCGCCGCATCGCCGCCTCCTGACTTTGCTGCATCACAGCTCCGGCTCAAGCCGCTGCCGCCCCGAGGCTCAGCCCAAACGCCACGGCCCACGCGGGGCAAGGCCGCCTGAGATCGAGCTGCCCGATCTGCCCGCCGGGGCCGGCCGGTTTTACGGCAACCATGGGGTTGCCGACCTGGGCGGGCAGGTTCAACCGTTCCGCAATGCACTGGCAAAAGCGCTTGTCGTGTGCCTGCCCGCCCAGGAAGACGACGCGCCCGATAGGCCTGCTGCCCATCGACACCTCGCAGTAGCGCAGGCAGTCGCTGATGTCGCCCGCGATCTGGGCGATCCGGGCCTCGAGCAGGCGCAGCAGTTCCTCTTCAGCGTCCGATTGGCTCTCATGGGCAAGCATCTCACGACGTACCTGATAAGCCTGCTCGGGTGAAACCTGGAGGGCCGAAGCCAACTCCTGGTCCAGTTCCCGCCCCCCTACTGTCAAGTTCCGCGCGAATATCATCGTCCCCCCGCGGCAGAGGACCACTTGCGTGCTGGAGTGGCCCACGTCGAGGAACAGGGTTGTGCGCGACTCGTCCGACGCCCGCTGGAACAGCCGGGCAAAGCAGTCCGCCACCGCGCAGACGTCCGCCGTGACCCCCTCCACGGTCAGGCGTGCGGCCCGGGCCATCGCCATGTAGCGCTCCAGCTCGACGCGCGGCACGGCCACTACGATCCGCTCCTGCATCTGGTCGCGGTCGCTGTCGGAGGCCCGTGCGGCGACGTGCCGGATCACGGCGTCTTCCAGGGGGTACGGCAGGCTTCGGGCGATCTCGCTCCGCACGGCCGCGTCGGCCCTGGCCTCGGGGAGGACGGGAATACGCACGGGCTGAACGAACACCATGCCCGCCGGCAGGGCCAGCGTGGCGCGGCGGCCCTTGAAGCCGCCGATCTTGCGCATGCGGGACAACTGCCTGCTCAGGAAGCTCATCCGCCGCCGGGAATCATCACGGTACTCGGGCGGGACCTCCGCAGATTCCGCCGCCACCAGCTCCACGCCCGTCGCACAGGTGCGCAGTTGAGCCATTCTCAGACAGCTGGTTCCCAAGTCCACCCCTATGGGCAGGTATCTCGGCCTGTTCGTCCTTAGCCCCATTAGGCGCTCTCCGCATCGCTCCGGCGTCAGAAGGCAGGTGGAGAGGCGTTGGGCACCGTACTGGCGTGTTCTCGCACACGCGGGCAGCGCGACAATCCCTAAGGACTCTACGCTTTGCGTCCCAGCCTCTCGACCGGTTTGCCTTTTTCCGCCATGTTGTCCGTCTATGTTCACCCTAGATTGTGTTTTCGCTTGAAGCAAATTCCTGGCGCCAAAGGCCGAACGCCGCGGGCGGCACCCGACCGGCCCGGCGACCCCGGCGGCGACCCCCGGCATGCCTCTTAAGGGTCTCGAATGCCGGATTTCGGCCCGGAATACCGCAAGAACCGTGGTAGAATGGCCTGCGCTCCAGGACGCCGCCGGGCGGCAAGGGCGTGGACCCTCGCCCGGAAGGCAGGCCCATGGGGCTTCGTGGAGGACGCCGCGGTGAGGACAATTTTACCCCTGGCGGGGCTCGCCCTTGCGGTCTTGATGGGTTGGGGCCCCGCGGCATCCGCAGCCGAGAGCACCGTTTACACCACTGACCAGCTCAGAAACGCCTTGGGCAGCGCCTCGGCCGGAGACCGAATCTACGTCGCCCCAGGCTATTACAACCAACTGCTCTGGGTCCAGAACGTCCACGGCCAGCCCGGCAACATGATCGAGGTCGTCGCCCTGGACCCCGCCAACCGCCCGGTGTTCGAGGAGCACGCCTCTTCCGTATTCACTTTCTACCAATGCTCTTACGTCATGGTGGACGGGGTGATAGTCCAGGGAGCCGGCACCGCCGCCGAGGCCGGCAACAACATCATGTTCACGTACTCCGACCACATGATCCTCAAGAACAGCATCTCCCGGAACATCGTGAACACCGGCAACTCCGACGGGACCAAGTTCAACCACTCCAACAACGTGCTCATGTACAACTGCACGGTGAGCGAGTGGGGCGAGGGCGGCGCGGGCATGGATGGAATGATCTCCCACTCGAACCTGTACATGAGAAACACCTTCACCTTTCCCAGCCTGGCCACCGGCGACGCGGCCCACGGCATCATGCCCAAGGGCGCCGCCTACCACCACGGCATATACAAGAACCGGTTCATCGACGGCTCCAGCCGGGGGGTGTGCTTCGGCGGCAGCGGCGGCGCCACCGGGCCGGAAATCTACGACTCCGTCGCCATGGGCAACGTCATCGAGGCGGGCGAGGCCGCTCTGGCATACGTCTCCTGCACCGACTGCGAGTTCTCCTACAACACCGTCGTCAACCCGGAGAAGTGGGTCATGCGCGTCCAGAAGGAGGGCGTGTACGAGACGGACTACAACACCTTCAGACGCAACCTGGTACATTATGGGCCCTTCCTGCAGTGGGGCAGCGTGCAGGGCACGGGGGGCACGGTCCACCCGGAGACGTTCACCTACGAAGCAAACTACTGGTACAAGTGGGACAATCCGGCGGCGAGCATCCCGTCCCTGCCGGGCGGCGAGATCGACCCGGCCGGTGGTGTGGACCCGCAGTTGGACGCTGACCACCGGCCATGGTACGGCCCGGCCATGGAATACGGCGCCCACGCTCCGGCGATGGAGGCCGAGTTCGAGCAGTATGCCGGCTGGTTCCAGTGGGCCTGGGACCAGGCCCAGCTCTTCGAGCCCAAGGCCGAGCCGGGCGGGCCGTATGAGATCGGCCCGGGCGGCACGATCACCCTCGACGCCGGCGGCTCGCAGGCCGGGGCCGGCTCTTATGGCCCCTACAGCTTCGACAGCCTGCTGTGGGACATCAACCGCGACGGCACACCCGATGCCGCCGGCCTGGGCGCCGACGTCACCTATGACGACCTGCTGCTGCTGGGCATGGGCTTCGGCACGCACACCGTCGAGCTGAAGGCCGCCGTGACCAACGAGTACAACACCATCTGGGACCTGGGCTT
>CBFCZU010000242.1:0-6362 GCA_965602635.1 uncultured Planctomycetales bacterium
GAGCGAGACCCCCGCCTCCTGTGCCTGCCCGGTCCGGCTTACTGTGGCTTTGTGGTCGCCTTCAGTTCCTTCAACGCCCGCTGGCGGTTCTCCTCCAGTCGCCTGGCCTCCAGTGCCCGCCGGTCCGCCACGCGACGCGCCTGGTGGGCCTCAAACCGCTCCTTCCCGACCAAACCCACGATCGCCTCTATCAGACGGCTGACCTCGTTGCGGCGCCGCTGCAACTCTGCGGGGTCCAGCGACCAGTGCGTCACGTCCTTGCAGAACGATTCATCAAGGGCAAGGGCCGTGGATGCGCGCCTGAGCAGCTCGGCCAACGTGAGCTCCTTCCCCTGGACCTGGACGGCGGATTCCTTCTTCACGTCTCCAGCCGAGATTGCCCTTTTCAGCGCTTCGGCCGCCCCTTCCAGGATGAACATCGCCTCCCAGTCCTCGATGCCGTCGCGGATGTTCTCCAGGCGGACCGAGGAGGCCGGGTGGCCGCCCGGGCCGGGGTAGCATAGCTGGCCGTCGCCGTTGGTGTGGCGGAAGCTGTAGCAATGCCACGGGCTCTCGGGCCAGCGAGGCTTGATGGTGGGGTTCTTTCCCCAGATGGCGAAGCAATAGTACTCGAAGCCCGTGATGCGGTATTTCCACGTCAGCCAGAACAGCATCCGCGAGGCGAACAGGGGATCGCCCATCATGACGTTGGGGTAGGGGTGAGTAGGCCCGCAGGCGACGTACCACATGACCTCCTCGCCGCGCTGGCTGGCCTGCTCAATCTCCTTCGGGTCGAACCCGTACAGCCGGGTGGCGATGCTCATCGTGGGGTCCCAGATGTCGATGTAGCCGATCAGTTCCTTCCTCGGGCGGGAGCCGCCGATCATCACCTTCAGGCCCGGGAAGTTAGCGTGGAGGATATTGGCCTTCTTCCGCATCAGGGCGAAGTCGCTGGTCTCGTCGCCGATGTAAACGTGGCAGTAGGGGAGTATTCCGTGCTTCTTGGCGATCTCGTGTCGCTTGCGGTACTCCGCCACCGGCACGTCCTTCAGCCCGGACAGCCCGCCCAGGATCCATACGTTGCAGCCGCGGGCCTTGCAGAAGGCTATGTCGTCGGGGTCGGGGGAGAAGCCGCGTGCGTACTGTGCCGTCGGGCTGAAGCGGTACTTCAGCAGGAACTCATACCACTCCCGCCGCCACTTCTGGTCCACTCTGCGCCCGTAGAACTTCGCCACCGGGCCCATGGTGATGTTCGTCTGGCAGCGGAACCGCCCGGTCAGCGGAATCTCATAGTCCCAGACGCGCAGCTTGATCTTCAGCGTGTGCGGGCGAGCCCCCTCGGCCGTGACCGTCATCCTGCCCTCGTACTCGCCGGCCGGGGCGTCCGGGGGAGTGTACACCGTGATCCACAGCGGCTTGCACCGGTCCATCGACAGGTCGAAGGGCTCTCCCGGCAGCAGCGGGTCGGGCTTGGGGGCAAGCCAGTCGTAGCCGGGGTAGGCGTAGGACGGCAACGGCTGCACGTACGGCTGCGTGCGCCAGGTGCAATTCGCCGCGGCGATTTGGCCCTTGCCGCCGAGGCGCTTCAGCGTGCTGAAGCGCACGTTCACCTTCTTGAGGTCGCGGGCAAACGGCAGGACGACGGCCTGGAAGCTCTCGTACTCGCGCCGGGCCGAGTAAAGCCGTACCGAGCCGCTGACTTCGCCGCCGAACGGATGCATGGGGTGCAGGTCCGAGATCCGCGCCATGGCGTGCTGTGTGCCGATGGCGAAGTCGGGGTCCTTGCCGAAGGCGGCCCCGGCCGGGGCGTAATACTCGCGTGCCCGGCCAATGACGGCCCTCAGGCCGGCCACCTGTTCATGGAACTCATTCGCCTCGGCCCAGGTCAGATCGTCCTTTCCGGCCAGCTCCTTGGCGCGTGCGACGAGCCGATCCATCGACCACGCCTTGGCCGCACCGGGCGGGGCGAACCTGGCGGACAACGCCTTGGTTCGCTCGGCCCGCAGTTGCTTCAGCTCCGCCTGCGACTGGGCGAGCTTTCCCGCGGCGTCCATGCTGTAAACCACGATGTTATCGACCAGGACGCTCTTGCCGGCGGTGACGTGGATCTGGAGGTCGCCCAGCGTATCGCCCACTTTGGAGACCCACTTGTGGGCGGCGCAGGCGCTCTTGTTGCCACTGTCGATCAGCGTCCCCGCCAGCGGCAGCCGGACGTGCACCCACCTGCCGTAGTCGCGGTTGGGGTAGAAATACCAGGGCGAGCGGCAGTTGCTCTTGCGGTTGACATTGAGGCACTGCACGAACAACTGCGGGTTGTCGGTGGTGTGGACGTAGAAGCTCAGGACCGTCTCTTCAGTCAGGGGGATCTTGACCTTCCGCTTGGCCCGCTTTTTTCCGCCGGCGATCTTCAGGGCGAACTTACTGCCCGGCATGGCGTTCTTGGCCGTCAGTTCGCCGTCCCAGCCGTGGGTCTTGCCGTCGTCGAAGTTGCATTGGTAGATGATCTTTGCCCCCGGCGGCGGCTCGAACGTTGTCGGGGCCTGGCAGCCGCATGAGAAAAACATGACGCAAACAACCCCCACCAGGATCAGCCCTGTGTTCATCTCCATCCCTTTCCGAAAGCGTTTCATGTGTTTCAGACCTGTTACCCGCCGGAAGAAACTACCACGGCCCATGCGGCCCCCGCCAGGTGTTACCGCTTCCCGTGACGTCGCCAGGACCGACCCGTACGGTCTCGGCCTAGCTCGGCGGGGTCAGCTCGTCGGCGCCGCGCGGCGGGCCGGCGTGTCGGTCTGTGGCCAGGCCGACCGGGGGTAGCCCTTGCCGGCTGTCAGCTTCCGCGCCAGGCGGACCACCTGGGGGTTCGGGTCGTAGAGCGCAAGCTCGAAGATCGCCCGGTGCCGCCGCGGGTCGAGCTGCCCCAGCAGGGCCGCGGTCTTCAGGCGGACGCACGGGCTGGGGTCCTTGAGCCCGCGCTCGAACCAGCGCGGCGCGTCCTGGCCGGAGTGCCTGGCGAGGACGGCTATGGCCGCCGCCCGGACGCGCCTGTCCGGCGAGTCGGCCAGTGCGGCGGCCGGCTCCGGGCCGCCCTCGGGGCAGCGCAGCATGAGGCGAAGGGCCGCCAGCCGAACCTCCGTGGAGTCGTCGTCCAGGTACATCGCGCACCAGTCGAACAGGTCGGCGTCGTCGAGCTCGGCCAGGACCGCCAGCCCGCGGGCGCGCCGCGCGGGGCGGGCGTCCTGGAGCAGCTCCAGCGCCTCTTCCTCGCGCCGGTCGATCTGGGGGAGCGAGTCGGCATCGACCTCGACCTCGATGCTCGCCATTCGCGGACGGCGGCGCACCTTGAGCCGCTCGGGGTCGATCTCGGCCCCTTCGAAGAACTCCGGAAGCCACTGCCGCGCCAGGCGGATAACCTCGCCGGGCACGATCTTCGCGCCCGGGTGCGTGGTGAGACGGTTCGTGATCCAGCGCGACAGCCGCTCCACGCCCCAGTGGCTCTTGGCGACGCCCTTGTGGGGCTTGAGGCCCAGCAGCGAGTTGATCCACTTGGCCAGCTCGGCCGGCGCGGTGGGCACCTCCTGGCCGGGGTGCGACCGCAAGACCGTGGCGGGTATGGGCCCGCCCACGGCGAAGTTCCCGGCTCGGGAGAAGACCCGCTTGGCCCCCAGTCTGGCGCGGAGCTGGGCGAAGTCCACGTTGCAGGCGAGCACCACCGCCCTGTCGTGCGAGCGGCGGGCCTGGGTCCTCGCCCGACCCTCGGCGTAGGCCTTGCTCTTGGCGAACCACACCCGGCGCGAGGGCTTTCTGGGCAGGAACCCCTCCAGGCAGATTCGCTGCGCCCGGCGGCTGGTTGTGCCGTGGTACACGATCATCGCGCGATCCCTTGTCGCCGTGCCCGTCAGTTGCTGAAGCGGTAGGTCACCGGCGGGGTGATCTTATCGAAGCGTTTTCGCCCGTCGCCGCTCAGGCAGCGGAAGGCCTGGGGCGAGAGGCTCACCCCGCGCCTCCCCAGCCGGGCGGCGATGTTGACCGTCTTGCCGATCACGTCGAACCGCTTGGCCCCGGGCGGCCCGAAGCCCCCGGCCAGGACAGGCCCGACGTGCACGTTGACGTTCAGGTACGTGTCCAGGCCGAACTCGCGCGCCCGCCGCCGCGCGTCGGCGGCGAACTCGCAGAGGGCGAAGATGACGGGCTCCGCCGCATCCGGCTCGAAGACGGCCAGCCCGGCGTCGCCCATGAACTTGACGACCCGCCCGCCCGCCGGCTCGATGTGCCCCGCCGCCATCGCGTAGAAGTCCTGGAAGAAGCCCGCCACCGTGGCGTCCTGCTTGGCCGACGACCACGCCGAAATCCGCGACAGGTCGAAGAAGGCCACACCGAGGGTTTGCGTCCGGCAATCCGCCGGCAGGTTGCCGGCCGGGGGAGCAAGAGAGTTGGACATTGCAGTATCCTTTCCATTAAGGCATATAACGTTGGCCGGGCGGGCAACGCGCCCGACGGCCAACACACACCCTTATAGTTCCAGATCGCGGCAGGAGCAAGTGGTAAACATTGGAATTCAACCGAACCTTTGCGGCGCCGTCTGCGACATGCAGGTGACGGCGGCAGGACAGCAAGCTGGCTGACGGCAGATGACGTCTGATGCGGAATTATTCGCGGATGCAATTGCGGGCGGCCCGGAAGCGTTTGCCCTGATCGTCGACCGCTATCAGGATGCGGTCTTCGGAGTCGCCCTGGCGCGGCTGCGGGATTTCCACCGGGCCGAGGACGTCGCCCAGCAGGTGCTCGTGGAGGCCTTCGAGCGCCTCGGCACCTTGCGGGATCCGTCGCGGCTGGGGGCGTGGCTGCGGTCGATCACGATTCATCACTGCATCGACCACCTGCGGCGGCGGCGGGACGTGACGCGGATCGAGGATAACATGCACCCCGGCGGCGAGGGCGACCCGGGCGAAGACCTGCAGCGGCGGGAGCTGCGAGAGGCGGTCCTTGCCGCGATCGCCCGGCTGAGCAAGGCGCAGCGCGAGACGACGACGCTGTTCTATATCAACGGCTACTCGATCGCGGAGGTCGCCGGCATGCAGGAGGTGCCCGTCGGCACGGTAAAGCGCCGCCTGCACGACGCACGGGAGAAGCTGAAGGAAGAGATGCTCGTCATGGTCGAAGATGTGCTGAAATCCGAAGCGCCCCAGGACGACCTGGCCCAGCGCGTGTTCGAAGCGCTCTCGCAGCGAAACGGGGACGAGCACGAGATCATGGTGGGCCTTCGCCGGCTCGGCGCCGAAAGCGCGATCGGCGGGTTTCTCAAGGCCGCCGAATCGCCCTGGCCCGCCACGCGAAAGCACGCCGTCGACCTGGTCGGTCTGTTCGAGGCCCCCGAGCATCGTGAGAAGATCGTCGATCTGCTCAAGCGGGCAATGCGCGACCCCAGCCAGATGGTCCGAGCTGGGGCGATGCGCGCGGCCTTGGAGCGACTCGGGTGCAGTGACGAGCGGAAGCGCACGGAGTTCGTTCCGTTGGTGGTGGAGCTTCTGTTCGATCCGGCCAAGGCGGTTCGACTTCGCGCGGCGTGGCACCTGCAGCGCCGGTGGGCGGCGGACGTGCCGATGGACAAAGCGGCGCGGGCGCTGCTCGAAGAGCCAAACCGGGCGGTGCGGAAGGTCAAAGAGGATCTGCTACAAGCCGTTCTCGACGCCCAGGCGCCACATGCCGAACCGGTGATCGGAGCCGGTCGCCCGGACGAGCGGCTGACCAAGCTGAGGCAGGAGCTGAAAAGCCCGAGCAATTCCGTGCGAGCCGACGCCGTTCCGGGTCTGCTGTATCTGCCGGTGGACCCGCAGCGGAAGCGCCGGGAGGTGGTCCCCCTGGTGGTGGGGATGTTGAAGGACCGATCTCGACGCGTGCGGTGGCGGGCAGCCTACGAACTGTGCGCGTGGGCGGCGGACGTGCCGACAGGCGCCGTCGAGAAGGCCTGTCGGGCCGAAGAGCACGCGGGGACGCGTCAGATGATGGAACGGCTCCTGCGCAAGGCCACCCAAGCCCAGCAGACAGGATAGAGACGGCGGCAGCAACAGCCGGACCCGAGGGACGCGTGGTGTGTCCCACGGCGCACTCAGGCTGGCCGTTCCCGGGCGGGCGGACACACGACCCGCCCGGGGCCGCCACCTTGTTACACTTCCGTAGGGGCAATGCCGGTCGCTGATCCCTCCTGACCTGCACTTGGGGCCCCCAGCTCCCAGGCCCGTCTTGGCAGCGCGTTTGCGCGCGCAAACGGCACCCCACCCCCCCGGCGAATTACGCCAAAAAAGAAGTTTTATTCCACCGGCCCCGCCGGGGGTTGTGGCCGGGGGGGCGGCAAGGCAACGTCTTTGCGCGCGCAAACGGGT
>CBFCZU010000243.1:0-6348 GCA_965602635.1 uncultured Planctomycetales bacterium
GTCCCGGTCCTGTTCACGGATGCCGTGCGTGGCCCGGGTCGCACGATCGTGACGGTGCGGACGAGCTCGGGCAGCTTCTCCTTCCAGCCTGTCGACCTGCGCACCGGGTCGATTCTGGCGCCCGAGCACGGATTCTTCGTCCGCGCTCCTCTTCGGAAGCAGCCGAAGCCCGCGGCCCGCAAGGGTTCGGAGGTCCCTCCACCCGGGGACCTGCTGAAGGCGAAGCTGGATGCGCGCGAAGGCCCCGCGGCCGTCAGCGGCTGGGGGACCAAGGACACGCCTTGTATCTACGCCAACACCGCTCAGCAGCCGGCCGTCCTTCTGGGCGGCATCATCAGGGTGCCTCCGCGCAGCGTCGCGGCGCACCCGGCGCCGGGCCGCGACGTCGCCGCTGGCTGGCGAAGCCCCGTCGCCGGCAAGGTGAGCGTGCGGGCCAAGGTCGCCGACGCCCACCCCTCCGGCGGCAACGGCGTGGAGTGGTCGCTCGTCCACGACGCCAAGGCGGGCCGCAATGTCCTGGCCAACGGGGCGATCGACCGCGGCGGGGCGCAGACGATCCCCCAGGCCGCGAATGCCGGCAAGCTGGCAGCGGTGGCCGTCGAGCCGGGCGACGTGCTCTCGCTGGTCGTGGGCGCCCGCGGCAGCCACACATGCGACACCACGTCCATCGAGCTGACCATCGCGGAGGTCGGCGGCAAGGGACGCACGTGGGGCCTGGCCAAGGACGTCGTCGGCGACATCCAGGCAGGCAACCCGCACGCCGACTCATTCGGGAACGCCGCGGTCTGGCACTTCTACGCACCCCCGCGCCTGCCCGAGCACGGGGCCTTCCCGGTGCCGCCCAGGATGTTCGAGTCCAAGGCCGCCACCGCGCGCGAGTACGTCGAGGAGCTCGCCGCACGCAAGCTCAGCACGATCCGCCAGATGGTGCGGGAGCACCGGGAACAGACCTGGGAGGGGGCCATGGAAGCGATGCACGGGAAGCGAGAGTGGCCCCCGTTTCCGAAGGTGCCGTATGGCCCGAAGATGGCGGTGCAGGTGCCGTGCAAGCACCTGACCGCGCTCTGGCGCATCGGCGCCTGGCAGATCATCAAGAACTGCCCGCGGATACACCGCTCGGACATCCCCAAGGTCGGCAAGTCCGGCGACGCAGGAGGCTGCAAGAGAGTCGGCCCCAAAGACCCTCAGGGCGTCTACGTCGTGCGCGACAATCCCTTTCCTCCCCTGGGCTGCGAGACGGACCGCATTCTCTGGGCACTCGACCACATGGGCATGCACGAGGTGGCGCGGGATGGCATGTCCATCTGGCTGGAGAACCAGCAGAAGGACGGCTCGCTGTCCCTCAACTCGGGGATGGAGCGCGCTCACAAGTTTGGGGCCTTGCACCTCCTGTGGGTCATGGCGGAGCATTACCGGCTCACGGGAGACACGGAGTGGCTGAAGAAAGAGCTGCCCAGGCTGAAGGCCGCGGCGCGCTGGATCACCAGCCGCCGCCGAGCCACGATGAAGGAGAAGCTCTCGCAGGCGGAAATCGATGGGATCAAGGCTGGCACCTGGTCGCCCTATGGGCTCCAGCCCCGAATCACGATGGGCGACGGCGACCCGGCGGGGGCGCGGTACTTCTACGTGGCGGATGCGTCCGCCCATCAGTCCGTGAGATTGCTGGCAGATGCCATCTCCGAGATCGATCCGCAGGCCGGCGCCGAGCTGTCGGCGGAAGCGGACAGGTACGGCAAGGACATCCTGCCCGTCCTGGAGGAGTCCCTGGTTCTATCACCGGTGATCAAGGTCCGGGACGGCACGTACCGTTCGTTCCTTCCCCAGGGCTTTCAGGACCGCGGCCCGCGGGCGATCGCGCTGCCCGAAGGGGCGAACATATTCTCCCATTGCGGGCCCTATTCCTCCGATATTGTCGCGACCTCCGCATCGATCGAGGCGTGGCTGAGGAGCGGGCTGCTGTCGATCGATGACCCACGGATCGACGGGCACTTCGACGTGCTGGAGGACGTGTTCCTGCTGGACAATCCCTGGGTGCGCAAGAGAACGAGCCCCTACGATCGGGGGAAGCAATGGTTCAGCAACGCCGGCTTTGGATACCAGTCTGGTTGGGAACGGCTGCCGGACTTCTACCTGGCGAAGGATGATATCCCCAATTTCCTCCGTTCCTGGCTCAATCGCTGCGCGGTGGACATGAATCTCGGGAACTACACCTTCAACGAGCACACGACGTTTGCGCACAACGACAAGTCGCACGGGAACGCGGTGTTCCTGTCGAATTTCCGCAACATGCTGGTCATGGAGGGCGGCGATTCGCTCTGGCTGGCCCGGGGCACGCCGCGCGTGTGGCTGGAGCAGGGCAAGACGATCTCGGTGACGAACGCGCCGACCCACTTCGGCACGGTGAGCTACGAGATCGTCTCCGACGCGGACAACGGCAGGGTCACCACAACCGTTGAGCTGCCCGGTCGCAAGCCGCCCAAGGCGGTACTCCTGCGGCTCCGCCATCCCAAGGCCGCGCCGATCAAGAGCGTGACGATGAACGGTCGGCCGTGGACCGACTTCGATGCTGCGAAGGAGGCCATCCGGCTGCACGATGTGAAAGGGACGATCAAGGTGGAAGCCGTTTACTGATGCTGGCGTACCCGCATAGCACTGCGGTCGGGGAGGACCCGCCTCCGCATCAGTTCCCCTCGAGCAGGAACCAGTGCGTGCCCTTGTCGGTCGGCAACGCAATGCTGTAGGCCCCGCCCTTCGACCGGAGTGCGATGGGCTCCATCGTGCTCCCGTCGCTCTTGAGCGGCACCAGGCGCAGGCCCTTGGCCTCCGAAGCCAGCGTGATCGTGCCGGCCACCGGTTCCGAGAGGAACTGCCTGTCCTTGTTCAGACTCATCCGCGCTGAGGTCGAGACGAGGATGCGTCTGGATGCCTTCAGGGCCTTGCGGTCCAGGCTGCTGAGAGCGACCGCGGCTTTCGGGACCAGCATGTGGAACGCAGCGTCGGCCGTGCGGATCGTCTCGCCCTTGAGCCGGCCCATCGCCAGTTGGGTGCGCGGGGTATCGAGGACGAAGATGCCCTTGATCCAGTTCCGCCTGAGTTCGCCCGTATCGGAAACCACCTCGTCGCCCGGTGGGATGAAGTCGCGGTTCAGGTCGGTGACGCTCTCGGCTCCTGCCGGCGCCGCGGTTGGCTTGAACCATCCCAGTTCCCTGATCTGGCCGATCCCGACCGTCAGCCGGTGCCGCTCCATGGCCGTCCGGATCGCGCGGGAGGTCCTCTCGTTGACTTCCCGGAACATCGCCTGGTCGCGCGGCAAGGACAGGAAGAGCGTCTTGGCCGCCAGCCCGACGTGTCCCTCGCGGTAGATCAGCGCCGCGGCCGGGGCCATGCCCATGGTCTGCGGCACCGTGTAGCTGTTCCACGGGCTGTACCCCACGCCCCGAAGCGCGTCCTGGGAGTAGGCGTACAGCATGCAGGCATCCCAGCCCTGGAACGCCGCGATCGCGGCCAGATAGGGCATGGTGGTGAACGCATCCAGCCCGGCGCCGTGGGCCTCCATGTTGTACTCGGAGATGATCTTCGGGGAGTCGGCCAGGCGGGCCATGGCAATGGAGTGGAACGCGCTGCCGGCGTAGCGCGGGTTCAGATCGAGGAACTCAGCCCGAGAGTAACCGTGGGAGTCGATCACGTCGCCCGCCTTCAACGCGGGCAGCGACAGCAACGCCATGTTCCCCCAGATGTGCCCGGAGCAGATCGGCACCCTGACGCCCAGTGCCCGCAGGAACTCGGCGGCCCGCCGGTTCCACCGGTATTCCATGTCGTTCAGCAGCAGTTTGCCCGCACCCGGCAACCAGGTCACCCCCAAGGGTCCCTCCTTCAGACCCGTCTTGGCGGCGAAAGCCTTGAGCGCCGCAAGGTACTTCTGGCGATGCCACGGCGTGGCCTTGTTGCCGAGGAACCGATGGCCGAAGTGGCCGGTCAGGTCGTTCTCGTTCCAGATCATGATGCCGGCGATGGCAGGTTCGTCCTTCAGGGCCAGTCCGGTGTGGGGGTTGAGGCGCGTCAGCAGTGCCCTGCTCGTCGTCCGCCAGAGCTCTTCGATCCGGGGGTTGAGGTAGCTGAATCCCTCGCCGAGCGGTCGCGGGCGGTTGTAGGTCCTCACGATCTCGTCCCAGCCGGGGATGTTGTCGCCGGGAAGAAACGGCCGGTAGGTGATCATGTCCAGCCACACGTAGATGCCCTGATCCTTGAGCGCCTTGACCCAGTAGAAGAGCGTGTCGAGGCAGGCATCGTCCAGCCTGTCCGTCGTCGGACCCTTGGCGATCAGGTTGGGTTGCACCCAGTTGCTGTCGGCCTGGGTGAAGCGCACGAGGTTGCAGCCCAATTGCGCCAGCCGCTTGGCGTGTCGGTCGATCCGCGCCTTGTCGGTCTTGCCGTCGCGGCCGCGAGGGAACAGGGTGTAGGCAGACAGCCCCATCCCCCAGAGGCGCGCCGGCGTGCCGTCGGTGAAGGCGAGCGCGCTCCCCTTGGCCCGGACGAAGCCGTGCGTGCCGGCGGGCCTCTCATTCAGATCGCTCAGATCAATGAACGACGCATCCCGGCTCAGTGCGCCGACGAACCAGTCCTTCGTGTCCGCCGCGTACCGTTCCTCGGCCGGTGCGAGCGCGGTGCCGCCCTCCGGCAGCGTCACGGTCATGGCCTGGCCGAGCTTGCCGGGGGTGATCGGCGCCTCGTAGAACATGCACCGGATCTCGTGCTTGTTGTTCCGCTCGAAGTACAGGGAGGCGAGGGGTGTGGAGAAGCCGACTGTGATGGTCTTCCCCGGGGCCACTTCCCAGGTGAACCCGGTCCGGTCCTCCTTGAGCGCCGGAGCGGCGGTGCAGCCCCGTCGGGCGGCCGACTCCAGGTCGAGGAAGAACGTCAGCCCCCCGTGAGGTTGCTTGGCACCGGGCTCGCCCTCAACCCGCCACTCCTTCTGCACCGTCAGGTGCCATTCCCACTGGAGCTGGTTGGCGGCCGATATGCGGAACCCGCCGCGGCCCTCGATCCCCAATCCCGGGACCTTCCAGGTGAATGGGGTGGTTCCGTCGGCGGCGCGCCGGTCGCACTGGAACGTCACATTCTGCCACTGATAGTTCCTCGACCACCATTGCGGCAGTGCCTTCAGCACGCCGGCTGAATCCACCTTGACCGCTACAATGCTCCTGGTGTCTCGGCCCGGCTCCGCTTGGATCACCGGCGGGGCCTCGGCGAGCGGCGCTTCGCCACCCGCAACGGCCCGCACCAGGAACCACGCGCCCATTGCCACCGCCAGGACTTGCCGCTTGCTCATGTCCGCCTCCTTGTGAAGCCGACCGACTGGAGCGCTCCCGCCAGGGATGGGGAGGGCAGCGGACTCACGCCACCGGATGGTACGGCGGCAGATCGCAGGGGTCCTCCTTCCACCCGCGTTCCGCGCCGAAGTAGACGTAGATGTCCTTCCAGTGGTCCCAGTTCTCGATGCTCTTGCCGGCGTGCTGGCCCAGGAGGCGGTTGGTCGGCACCCAGGCCAGGCAGGCGTAGCAGGTGAAGCTCCGCTCGTCGATCTTCGTCCAACCGTACTGAGGGTACTTCCGCAGAAGATACGGGAAGTCCTCCTTGGTGACGATCTGCCGCCGCGGCCCCAGGATCACCTGGAGGCCCTCGGCCTGGCGCGTGAACCACTGCCGGGCGGCCTCGTAGGCGCTGACCGGCTCGCCGTCGATGGCGACGCAGCCGCCATACGTGGGCTCGAAACAGATCCAGCGCTTCCGCTCCTTCGACCAGACCTCCACGATGTTGTGGTTGCTGAGACGATAGTCCTCCTCCGCGCGGCGGACGCTGATCGGCCGCGCGACCCACCCCAGCGCCGTGGCGGCCGCGCAGAACACGATCGCATAGTGGGCACAGTAGAAGGTATGCCCCGCCGCGCAGGCCTCGAGGATCTCCAGCGCGTTCTCGGTCTGGAGTGTCGGCCGCCCGAACAGGTAGAACTGCCCGTACGTCCACTCCGCGAGGCGCAGCAGCTTGTCCATCTCGCCGCCGGTCGTGGCCAGCGAATCGAGCCTGTACGCCTCCCGCAACTGCGAGAGCTTCTCGCTCCGCGGATCTCCGAATAGGAAGCGGTCCACGAACTGCTTCTGCGAGGACGTCAGACGAATGGCCATGCGGTCTCCCGACTGCTGAAAGGCAACATCGCACCACCCGCCGCAAGGCTGCATGATGCGGCTGGGCGTTCCGGCTGTCTGGGACAGGACGGGGTTCTGCGCCGACCGTCAATCCTTTTCAATCAGGCTGAGCCAGCGGATCTCGCCGTAGCCGTCGTGAGAGACC
>CBFCZU010000244.1:0-6337 GCA_965602635.1 uncultured Planctomycetales bacterium
TGCCCACGGGGACCGTCTCGATCGTGACGTCCGCCGTTGCCCCGCCCGCGGCCAGAAGAACCGCCGCCAGGCCCGCCAGTGCCATCTTCCCCGCGTTCATGATCTTGTCCTTCCTTTGGCTCCTGCAAGTGCCGTTGACGCCCCCACCCTCGCGATAGAATCCCGATGAACCATCGGGGCTTTGCCCTCTCCGCTTCCCCAAACGGAGGTCGAAGCATCTAGCATATTACATGGCCCCTCCCGATCTGTCAAGTGCGAACTGGCGCAATTCCCTCTCACGCCTTGACTAAGGTGATTACCTGACATCGCGGAGACCGACGCACCCGGCTGTCCAGGCGCACAGGTTGGAAACCCCTGCCTGACCGGCAGGCAGGTGTGCCACCGCGGTCAGTACCCCCAAAACCTTAATGCACCCGGCGGACGGCTGGCGGTTGCATTGCGCGGACGCTTCGGTTCTCATTGGGCCGACCCAGCAGGCATCTCTGCAACCGGAGAAACGAGCCATGAAAATCAAGAAAATGAAGATCGGTTTCATCGCCGCCAACCGGGGCTTCTTCTCGGACGCCCTGGCCGCCAAGATGCGCTCGCAGACGGTCAAGGTGCTGCGAGAGGCCGGCGCCACGGTGGTCGTCCCATCCACCAAGGACACCAACGTCGGCTGCGTGGGGGACCTCGACGAGGCCGCGACCGTCGGACGAATGTTCCGCGAGAAGCAGGTCGAGGGGATTGTCGTCTCCGCCGTCAACTTCGGCGACGAGCAGAGCGTGGCGCTGACGATCAAGGAATCGGGCCTGCGGGTGCCGATCCTGATCGTCGGCTGCCAGGAGGAGCGGGCGCTGACCCCCACGGCAGAGCGGCGCGACAGCTTCTGCGGGCTGTTGTCCATCGGCGAGGCCCTGCGCCAGATGGACATGCCCTACTCCGTCCCGGAGGTGCCGATCGGCTTCCCCACGGACGCGAGCTTCCGCGCCACGGCGGCGCGGTTCATCGCCGTCTGCCGGGTGGTGGACGGCATCCGCAACGCCCGCTACGGGCAGGTGGGCGCCCGCCCGGACGACTTCTGGACCTGCCGCGTCAACGAGAAGGCCCTCCAGAAACTCGGGCCGACGGTCGTGACGCTGGACCTCTCGGAGGTTTTCGCCGCCGTCCGCGCGATGAAGGGCGGCGCCGCCGTCCGGCGCGTCGTCGCCGACATGAAGAAGACGATCGACTGCTCGGCCGTGGACGACGCGATCCTCGACAGGATCGCCAGGTTCGAGATCGTGCTGAACCGCTTCGTGGCGGACAAGCATCTGGACGCCCTGGCCGTGCAGTGCTGGACGAGCATGCAGGCCAACCTGGGCATCTGCGCCTGCTCGACGATGAGCCGGCTCGACGACCGTGGCATCCCGGCCGCGTGCGAGGCGGACATCATGGGCACGCTGTCGATGCACGCCCTTCAGCTCGCCTCGGGCGCGCCGAGCTGCCTGGCCGACTGGAACAATCTGCACAACGACGACGGCGAGCTGGTCAACTGCTGGCACTGCGGCGTCTTCCCCGCCTCCTGGGCCAAGGGCAAGGCGAAGATGGGCTGCCAGGAGATCATCGCCGGCACCACCGGGCGGGAGAACGCGATGGGCGTGGTGGAGTTCGTCATGAAGGACGGACCGGTGACGCTCTGCCGCGCCACGCAGGACGGGGCCGGGGCCTTCAAGGCCGTTATGGCGCAGGGGGCGGTCGAGCCCAACAAGGCCAAGACCTTCGGCGCCTACGGGTGGGTGCGGATACCGCAGATCGCCGCCCTGTACAAGAACGTCCTGCTGCGCCACTTTCCGCACCACGTGGCCATGAGCCGCAGCCAGGTGGGCAACGTGCTGTGGGAGGCGTTCGGCAACTACCTCGGCTTCGACGTCTTCTCCGCCGCCAGCACCACCGGGCGGTGGGATCCCGCAATGCCCTTCGAGGTCTGAGACCGCAAGGGGAACCGCAGATGGCGAAATACGCGATCGGGCTGGACTTCGGCACCAACTCGGTTCGGGCGCTGGTGGTCAACGTGGCCAACGGGCGTGAGGCAGGCACGGCCGTGTGGAGCTACGAGCGCGGCACCGAGGGCGTGATCCTCTCCAAAGACCCGAACCTCGCCCGGCAGCACCCGAGCGAATACGTCAAGGGGGCCGAGAAGAGCATCCGCGGCGCCCTGGCGGCCGCCAGGCGCGGCGTCAAGTCGTTCCGCGCCGAGAACGTCATAGGCATCGGCGTGGACACGACCGGCTCGACCCCCCTGCCGGTTGACCGCAACGGCCGCCCGCTGGCGCTGAGCAAGGACTTCGCCCGCGAGCCGGCGGCCATGGCCTGGCTGTGGAAGGACCACACCTCCGTGGCCGAGGCCGGCGAGATAACCGCCCTGGCCGAGAGGACCCGCCCCCACTACCTGGCCAAGTGCGGCGGGACGTACTCCTCGGAGTGGTTCTTCAGCAAGATCATGCACTGCCTGCGGACGTCGCCGAAGGTCTTCGACGCCGCCTGGACGTGGGTGGAGATCGCCGACTGGATACCGGCCATGCTCACGGGGACGGAGCATCCCGAGCGGCTGAGGGTCGGCGTATGCCCGGCCTGGCACAAGGCGATGTACAACGACAACTGGGGCGGCTACCCCGACGCGAAGTTCCTGGGGCGGCTGGGCCCCAAGCTGGGGCAGTTGCGCCGCCGGCTTCGGGACAAGGCCCACGCCGTTGACACCGCGGCGGGCGGTCTGACGGCCGCGTGGGCGAAGCGGACCGGTCTGCCCGAGGGCATTCCCGTCGCCGTCGGGGCATTCGACGCCCACCTCGGGGCCGTCGGGGCGGGCATCGCCGAGGGCACGCTGGTCAAGATCATCGGCACCAGCACCTGCGACACGATGGTGGTGAGGAACACCCGCCGCCTGGCCGACGTGCCGGGGCTGTGCGGGATCGTGGACGGGTCGATCCTGCCGGGCTACTTCGGCCTGGAGGCCGGGCAGTCCGCCGTCGGAGACATCTTCAACTGGTTCGTCAACTACGTCGCCCCGGGCGGCAGGAAGGCCGGCTCGCACAAGGCACTCACCGCCGCCGCCGCCAAGCTCGCACCCGGCGAGTCGGGCCTGCTGGCGCTGGACTGGAACAACGGCAACCGCACCGTCCTGGTCGATCAGCGCCTCACCGGGCTGCTGCTCGGGCAGACGCTCTACACCACGCCGGGCGAGATCTACCGGGCGCTGATCGAGGCGACGGCCTTCGGGGCGCTGACCATCATCAACCGCTTCGAGGAGTACGGCGTGAAGGTCCGGCAGGTGGTCAACTGCGGCGGGATCGCCGAGAGGAACCCGCTGGTGATGCAGGTTTACGCCGACGTGACCGGCCGGCCGATGAAGGTCTCGCGCTCGGCCCAGACGTGCGCCCTGGGCGCCGCGGTCGCCGGGGCCGTCGTCGCCGGCAGGAAGGCCGGCGGGTACGCCAACTTCGCCGCCGCCCAGAGGGCGATGACCGCCCTGAAGAGGAAGGTCCACAAGCCCGACCCCGCGGCCGCGGGCGTGTACCGCCGCCTCTACGCACTCTACAGCCAGCTCCACGACGCATTCGGCACCTCCGCGTGGAAGGGCAACCTGCACAACGTGATGAAGGATCTGCTCGAGATCCGCGCCAAGGCGCGGAAGTGAGAGCGCGCCAGCGTGGGGCGGGCAGCGCAGGGAACTGATCCATGCAAGGCTGGAACGGGTGGTATCACGTCAACGGGAATACGTACGGGACGTGGCTGCCCGGAGACCCCAGAGGCTGGCGCGAACGGTGGCACCGCCGGCACGTGGAGGGCGACTACAAGGATCCGCCGCCGCCCGGCCTCCACGAGGACCGGCACGAGCGGTCGAAGGCTCTGCTGACGGGCGAGGCGGTGCGCCTGAACCGCCGCCAGCGGCGAGTCGCCCTCGAGGGCATCGTCGAAAAGCTGCTCGATCGCGACACTGAGCTTCTCGCCGCGTCGGTGGACGCGATCCACTACCACATACTCGCCAGGTTCGCCGACGATCACGTCCGCGGACCCGTGGGTCTGGCGAAAAAGAACGCCTCTTTCCTGCTCCGCGAGCACGGGCTGCCCGGCACGGTGTGGGCGAGGAAGTGCAGGGCGCTTCCCGTCGCCGACCGCGCCCACCAACTCAACGTGTATCGTTACATCCTGGCGCACGCCAACAAGGGCGCGTGCGTCTGGACATTCCGCGACGGGATTATTGGAGGTGATAAAACCCACGGACGTGATAAAAGCCACGGAGATTCATAAAGCCCACGGATAGCTATCCGTGGGCTTTAGACTGCATTTCACCCGCAGGCTTCAAACTGCATTCCACCCGTGGGCTTTGCATTCCACCCCCGGGCTTTGCATTCGGCGCGGGGTCGCATATCATCTTGGACGCATGAAACGGGCGATCCTGACAGCGCCGGGCAGGTTCGAGATCGACGACGCGCCGATGCCGTCGCCGCAGGCGGGCGAAGCGCTTGTCCGCATCAGCGCGGTCGGCGTATGCGGCTCCGACCTGCACATGTTCCGCGAGGGCGCCATCGGCGGGGTCACCATCGCCGACGCCGGCGGGCCCTTCGTCCCGGGCCACGAGTGCACGGGCATAGTCGAGGACGTGGGCGCCGGCGACGACCGCTCGCTCGTCGGGCGGCGCGTCTTCCTCGAACCCGCCGTCAACTGCATGCGCTGCCGCTGGTGCCTGGCGGGGATGCCCAACGTCTGCCCGCACCACACGTTCCTGGGTCTGCCTGCGCGGCAGGGCTGCCTCACCGAGTACTTCATTCACCCGCTACGTCTGTGCGAGCCGTTGGGCGAGGAGATCGACGACGACACGGCCGTGATGCTGGAGCCGCTTGCCATCATCGTCCACTCGCTCGACCGCCTGGGCTACCGCGGCGGCAGCCCCGTCGCCGTGCTCGGGGCCGGGCCCATCGGGCTGACCCACGTCATCCTGCTCGCCCGCAGCGGCGCCGCCCCGCTGATCGTCACCGACCTGCTGGACTACCGGCTGGAGATCGCCCGCCGGCTCGGCGCCACCCACACGCTCAACCCGACCCGCGACGACGTGCCGGCCGCCGTCGCCGAGCTGACCGGCGGCGACGGGGCGGACTACGTCTTCGAGTGCGCCGGGACCGACGAGACATACCACCAGATGGTCGCCATCGCGGCCCCGGGCGGGCGGGTCGGCGTCGTCGGCATCCCCGCGGACGACACCGTGACGTTCAAGCACTCGTTCGGCCGCCGAAAGGGCCTCGACGTCCTCATGATCCGCCGCGCCAACCTCACCTTCGCCCGCGCCGTCAGCCGCGCCGTCAACGAGAAGCTCCCGCTGCGGCAGCTCGCCACACACCACTGGCCACTCGAAGCCATCCAGCAGGCCTACGAGACCGCCGCCGATTACCGCGACGGCATCCTCAAGGGAATAATCAACCCGGGAGCCGACTAGATGCTCGAAGAGCTGAAGGAGAGCGTCCATCGGGCGAACCTCGAGCTTCTCGAGCGCGGGCTGGTGTTCGAGACCTTCGGCAACGTCAGCGGCCTGGACCGCTCGGCCGGCGTCATGGTCATCAAGCCCTCCGGCGTGCCGTACGGGCAGATGAAGGCCCGTGACATGGTCGCGGTGTACCTCGAGCGGGGCAAGGCGATCGAGGGCGAGATGAACCCCTCCTCCGACACGCCGACGCACCTGGAGCTTTACCGGGCGTTCGAGAGCATCGGCGGCGTGGTCCACAGCCACAGCCTCCACGCCGCGGCATGGGCACAGGCCGGGCGGGACATACCCGCACTCGGCACGACGCACGCCGACTACTTCCACGGCCCCGTGCCGTGCACCAGGTGCCCCACCGACGCGGAGGTCGCCGGCGACTACGAGGCCAACACCGGCAGGCTCATCGTCGAGCGCCTGGCCGGGCTCGACCCGCGCCACTGCCCGGGCGTGCTGGTCGCGGCCCACGGGCCCTTCGCCTGGGGGCCCACGCCGCAAGACGCCGTGCGAAACGCCGCCATCCTCGAGCACGTCGCCCGCCTCGCCTCGGAGACGCTCCGCATCGACCCGGCCGCCGGGCCGATACCCCAGCCGCTGCTGGACAAGCACTTCCTCCGCAAGCACGGGCCGGGAAGCTACTACGGGCAGCCAGGCGGGAAGAACTGACGCCGCCCCGCCTGGAGCATTCGGCACATCAGCGCAATTCGCGCGAATTCGCGTTCTGCGCGCGCAAACGCTACCCCCCCCTCCCGGCGAAATCGTGGGAAAATGAAATTTTCGGCCGCCGGCAGGGCCAGGAGTTACGGCAAGGGGCCCCTCTATGGCAACACGTTTGCGCGCGCAAAG
>CBFCZU010000245.1:0-6316 GCA_965602635.1 uncultured Planctomycetales bacterium
GGTAGTGGGTCCACTCGTCGAGCTCGCGGGGCCGCGGCTTCACCTGCTTCTTCCCATCGGTATAGGCAACGCCATGCGGCGCCAGCACCCGCATGATCTCTTCGTTGGGCACTCGGAACCTGGCATCGGAGACGACGATCAGGTTCACCATGTTGTCTCGGTAGGGCAGGTTCTTCCCGTCGAACGTCCTGGCCGTAACCTTGCCGTAGAGCCCCTTGTCGCTGAGGCGCTCCTGTGCTTTGGCCACGTTCTCAGCAGACGTGTCGAGACCCTGCACCAGATAGCCGTCGTTCGCGCGAAGCGCCGCGACGAGTCCGGCATCGTCACAGCCGATCCGAACGACAAGCCCACCCGCGACGCCCGTGTCCTTGAGAATGCCCGTCGCTGGGTCTGCGACGGCGAGGCTCCCAAGGACGATGCCTGCGAGAATGGTCACAGCGTGCGCCCAGCAAGGCGCGGGCGACGGGCATGGGCGCTACGGGAGAGGGCGGGCGACGCGGAAGCCGTCTATGGGATACCGATGGTTCGGATGGCTGCCGCGGCGGCACGCAGAACGGCAGAAGGACGCGTCGTCGGTCCACGAGCCGCCGCGAAGAATGCGGAACCGCCCGCGATGATCGGGCCCCCTGCCGCCCTTGTACGGCTGGAGCCAATCCTGGCACCATTCCCAGACATTCCCGTGCATGTCGTAGAGGCCCCAGGCATTGGCAGGGAACGTGCCCACAGGCGTTGTGCTCCTGCGTCGCTCGCCTTTGGGCCCCGCGTAGTTCACCTGGGATGTGGTGATCGTCTGCCCGAAACAGAACGGCGACGCCGTGCCCGCGCGGCAGGCATACTCCCATTCCGCATCGCCCGGTAGCCGGTAGGCGACGCCTTTGGGCAGCTTCCCGGCCTTCTGCTCGCGCTGGGTGAGTCGGCGACAGAACTCCTGGCAGTCGTCCCAGCTCACCCTCTCGACAGGCCGTTCGGGGCCTTTGAACTTCCCGTGGTTCCTGTCCATAATGGCGCTCCACTGGGCCTGTGTGACCTCGGTGGCGCCCAGGTAGTATCCCTTTGTGATCTTCACCGCGTGGATGGGCCGCTCGTTGAACTCTCCTTTCACTGATCCCATCTGGAACTCACCTGGGGGGATAAGGACCATGATGAGCTCGACGCCGCCGGGAAGCTCTACGCTCTGCTTGACCGGCACACCCAGCGCCGCGGCCGTCTCCTTCTGCCTGCGTTTCGCCTCGGCGGCGTCGAAGGGCCACTTCTTGTGGACGATGACCTTGCGAGATGTGCCACCCGCATGCGCTTGGCAAGCGACAAGGGCCGCCCCAAGCCCGAGGAGCAATCTGCCGGACATGCGTCTCATGGCTCACCTCCGCCCCTATGCTCCGTGCAATCATGCCGCCTCGGCCCGCGGGCAGCAAGGAGAGGATGGCCGTCCAGGTCAAGCCGGGAACCTGCTGCTTCGCAGTGCGCAGCGAGGACGGCCAGCCGAACCGCGGCAAGATGAGCAACGTCGTCAAGCTCGAAGTGCAGTAAGCACAGAAACGGGGAATGACGCCTCCAGCCTGCCTCAGGCGGCGCTCATTCCTCGAGCGGCACGACCGCCTCGGTGTGGTAGCCGAGTCGGATTCGGACCAGGCGCCAGTTCCCCGTGTCGGCCACGTAGAGCCACCGGTCGGAGACCGTCGAGACGAAATCGCACTGGCTGAACGCAATGCCGCCTGCGACGGGCGCCGGGCTGTCAGGCCCCCGGCCCGAGTCCGCGTTGCCATACCGGCCGATGTGCAGGATCGGGTTGCCGTTGGTGTCGCACACGCCGACCGAGTAGCGCCACGACTCGGGGATGAAGCACCGGCCATACAGGTCGGTGTCGAAGCGACACTGGGGGCAGGTGCAGGTGTTGGTCGCGATGGTCAGGGTGCTCATGCCGGGATACGACCACAGCAGGTTCTGCGTCCAGAGCTTGCCCATGCACTCGAACTCAGGGGGCCGCTTGGGCAGCTCCTTCAGGGCCACCGCCTTGGCCCACGTCCCATAGACCTTGCCGCCGGTGGGTGGGAACTTCAGCAGGGCGCCCGGGCCGGCGTTCGTGTGCTCGGCGGGCAGGAACTTGCGGCCATCCCGCAGTGGCCAGGCCGCCAGGCCGACGTAGAGGTTCCCCTGCTTGTCGCTGCGTACGCCGCAGCTTGCGCCGTGCAGGGACTTGAGCAGGTCCTCCCCGACGAGCTGCCCATCCCTGTCCCAGGCCCAGATGAGCCCTCCCTGGCGCCAGAGCCGGCCGGGGAAGCGGATCGGGCGATAGCGGTCCTCCAGGAGCTTGGGCACCGTCGTGCCCGTGGACTCGAAGCGGTCGGTCTGCTTCTGGTAGTTCTGGCAGAAGGCCAGCACGTTGCCGTTGGGCGCGACGCCCATGCCCATGTCGAAGCCGTTGCCGCGGATCTGCGCGGGCAGCTTGATGACGCCACGCAGCACCGGCGGCTTCCCGCCCCAACCCACGGCTTGCCGCTCGCCGTAGTTGAACGGCACCTCCGCCGTATGGGGGATCATCAGGTTGCCCTCGCGCCAGTCGTCCACGGGCACGGCCCGGGCGGGATCGAAGCGGGCCAGGTAGAGCGGAGTCCGCATGTACAGATAGCCGTCGTACCCGACGTGGAGGCCGTCGAGGCTGCGCCAGCCCGTGCCTGGTGGGCGGATCTTGTCCCACTGCTTGCCCACCTCGGGGTCGCAGCGCAAGAGGACGGCCGAGAGGCTGTTGACATAGTAGAGGTGGCCGTGGACCGGGTCGGCACACAGGCGGTTCATCTTGTAGCCGTTGAACGCGTGGGGCGTGAAGCCGTCCTTTCGGATTTCCTCGTCGAAATCGTGGACGAGCTCGAACCGGTCGCCCCGGTCGGCCCAGATGGTGATGCGCGACTCCGCGGGCACGAGCCATATCCTGGCGGGCCTCGCCCAGGAGTCGAGGCAGAAGATCGGCACGAGACGTTCGCGACGCCAGTGCGACTTGAAGTCGCCGAGATGGTGCTCGGCGCCTTCCAGCTTGATCTTCGCCAGGCCGAGGCGGGCGACCTCCTTGGGATTGGGCAACGGCGAGAGCTTGACCAGCGCGGCGTCCTCGTACTTGGGGCCGAACGAGCTGAAATAGATCTCGCCGGTCCTCTGGTGCACGCGGATCTGGCGCGGCCACTTCGCGGGAATGGTCGTCAGGTAGCGACCCTCGCTGTCGAAGACCTGGATGCGGCTGTTCCCGAGATCGCTGACGTAGATCCGTCCCTCGCCGTCGCAGGCGATGCCCTCGGGGTACTTGAGGTGACCGTTGTCGCTGTCGGGCTCATCGGCCTCCCCGAGGAAGGCTCTCTTGGGCAGCGGGCCTTTCGCGTCCCACGCCAGGCGGAAGACGGCGTGCTGGGGCCTGGCGTTCCTTTCGTATGTCGGGGGACGCAGCTTGGTGACGTAGAGCCACTTGCCGTCGGGGCTGGCGGCCATCTCGGTGGCGCCGCAGAACTCGCTCGGGCGCCGCGCGAGCACAGGGCCGCACGCGTCCTCGCCGCGCGTCGTGCCGTCGGTGCCGATGCGCAGGATGCGTTTCAGGCTCCTGTAGCCGTGCGTGGGCCAGGCGATGCGGCCCTTGGAGACGACCGGGATCGTGTAGGCGCCGCGTCGCAGCGCGTAGGGCCTCATCTTGCCATAGCGCGTCCGCGCGGCCGGGATGGGCGGCTGGCCCGGGAGCTTCTGCGTGGCCACCCCTTTGAGCTGCGTGACCTTGTCCGCCGCGAACGGCAGGAGCGTCCGGACGTAGTTCCCGTCGTGGTCGTATGCCTTGATCGCCTGCCAGTAGCCCGCCGCGCTGATGACGTAAACGCCGTCCGGGTCCGCGCCGATGCCGTTGATCGGGCCGACGGTGTCCTTGGGATGCCAGCCGATGAGCTTGTCGAACGTGGGCCTCAGGCCGAGGGAGACCCGTGCACGGCAGTTCTCGGGGTTCCTGACGTACTCGCCGAAGTCGCTCTTGCCGTCCCACACGAGCGTCTGCTCGAGCGAATTCTGCTTCAGCGGCTCCGGCGAGTTCGGCCCAAGCACCCCGTAGACGATGTGATTGACGATCTTGCCCTTCGGGCCCTCGATCGCGACGGCCACATCGCAGCAGCCCTTCGCGGCGAACGAGACGACGTAGCGGTCCCTCACCACCTTGCCATCCGGCCCGACGAGCCGTCGGAACGTGGGCTTGCGGCTGAACGCGAAGACCTCCTGTCGCGGCACGGGCTTGAGCTTGGCGCCTTCCCACCTCGGCTCGGCGCGGGCGCGCGCCCAGCCGCTGATCATCGCCACAAACAACAGCAAACACGCCCGTCGGCCCATCTTGCCTCTCTTCCCCTTCATCCACGGAGCTTGCCCTGAGTATACCAGCCCACCGTCCCTGTGGCAAAGCGATTGGGCGCGAGCCCCGACAGCTTGGCGCACACCCCTCTCGTCCTCGAACCGCCGCGGAATGGGGGGCGAGGCTCCGTCCGAGCCGCGCGCCCCCGGTTGACGACCACCCGGGCGAATCAACCGGTCCGGCCCGACCGACCGGTCCGGCCTGTCGGACCAGGCCGGCCCACCTCGGGCCAGGTGCGCGCCGGCGAGCCGTAGCGCAAGCGTCCCGCTTGCGTCGCCCGCGGGAGGGCGCGCCCACCCCCTCCCGCAGGCTGCCGGTCCTGCGGGAGGTTCGTGGCGAAACGGGCGCCCCCAGGTGCCGGTCGTGGGCGCGGCCAGAACAGGGGCTTGAGATGGCGGAGCCAACGACGTAGAATTGCGGAGACGGGTAGTGATTTGCAGGAGGCATCGGACTCGACATGAAGAGACTGGCGGCTGGGTTGTTTCTCATGCTGGCGGTTTGGGCGGCGGGCGGCGAGGGGATCCCGCCACGGTGGGAAGGGCAGCTTCTGAAGCCGGTGGCGCGGGAGGAGGTGTACGAGTTCGCGGAGACGCCGAGGGTCAGGAAGGTCGGAAGGGATAGGTACGAAGTTGCGTTCGCGGCCAAGGGGAAGTGCGATGTGGGGGTGGCTGTCGAAGACGATAGGGGGAGGATCGTGCGGCACATTGTGTATGGGGTTCTCGGGCCGAATGCGCCGGGGCCGCTGAAGAAGAACTCGCTCGAACAGACGCTGGTGTGGAACGGGAAGGACGACTTCCGCAAGTACGTCGAGCGGCCCGAGGGGTGTCGGGTGCGGGTGTCGCTCGGGCTGAAGCCGACGTTCGACAGGGTGATGGCGTGGCACCCGAAGGACACGACGCAGATCCTCAGGATCGCCGCGATCGACGCGGACAAGGACGGGGTGTACGTGCTGGAGACGTGCAGCTACAACCAGCTCCGCAAGTTCGACCACGACGCCAACTACGTCGAGACGCTCATCCCGTGGAACCCGGAGAAACTGGCGAAGATCAGGATGCCCAAGCGGACCCAGTTGGGGCCGCGGCCATCAGGCCAAGATGGACGAGATCGACTTCGGCCGCGACGGGTTGCTCTACATCCGAACGCTGAAGTACGTGGCCCGCTTCGACCCGGACAGGATGGGGACGGTGGCCGGCGCGCACGCCGAGGTGCCGTTTGACTACGGGGAGGCGATCCGGCACGGCGGCGACGGCCTGCGGGGCGTGGTGAAGATCTCCTGGGCGATGGGCGGCGCCAACGGCTTCAGCAACGGCCTCGACGTCGCCCCCGACGGCACGATCCTGTGCCTGGCCGACAACTACCGCAACATCAGGGAGTTCATGGCCACCGCCACCTATATGGACGCCAATGTCCGCCGGGGGAACGAGGCGATGATCGCGGAGGGGTACCGCCCGAGGAGATACCCTGGCCGCATCCTCGGCAACGGGGAGCTGGTCTGGCGGTGGAGCCCCAAGGGCGAGCTCACGGGCGAGGACCTCGTGCCGGGCATGCAGATCAACTCCTACGGCATCCGCTCGGACAAGGACGGCAACATCTACGTGGGCGTGGGCTACCACCAGATGGTCGACGGCAAGCCCCACATCGGCGGGGCCGTGGTCAAGTTCCCGCCGACGGGCGGCAAGTTCTCCACGTCCTTCGGCAAGCCCGTGCCGCTCAAGCATCTGCCGAGCCGCCCGGCCGAGTTCTGCAACTACAGGCCGCCGGAGAAGGTGTGGGTCGACAGCGCGTATTGGTGCTACCCGGGGCTCGACATGGTCTTCTACTGCGACCCCATCTCGCGGAGTTACCCGTGTCACTGTGCGAACTGCCGCTTCGACACCGATCCGTACGGTCGCTGCTTCATCCCCAAGTCGTACGCCTTCACCATCGGCGTCGTCGACACAAACGGCAACC
>CBFCZU010000246.1:0-6312 GCA_965602635.1 uncultured Planctomycetales bacterium
AGAGGTGATCATCGACGCCGTGGAGTTTCGCCGGCCCGCCTACGTGCCATGGCAGGTCGGCCTGACCATCGACTGCGCCGACAGGCTCAAGCGCCACCTCGGCGCCGAAGACCTGGCGGAGTTCCTCGACGACCACTTCCTGGGCGTCGGGGCGGAGGTGGGCCGGTTCGAGCCCGTCGACGACGACCACGTCCGCGACCTCTACGGCGTCACCTGGGACCGGAGCATCGACAAGGACATCGGCACGCCGTGCGACTGGCCGATCAAGACGCCCGCCGACCTGGGCCGCTTCACCTTCCCCGACCCCGGCGACGAGCAGTGGTACGCCGGCGCGCCCGAGGCGATGGCGGACAACCCGCACCTGTTCAGTTGCTACGGATTGGGGTTCTCGCTCTTCGAGCGGGCATGGACCATGCGCGGCATGGAGAACCTGCTGATCGACATGGTCGAGCGCCCGGGCTTCGTCGAGGAGTTCCTCGACGCCATCGTCGCCCACAACCTCGTCCAGGTCGCCCGCGCCATCGAGCTGGGCGTGGACGCGATCCACTTCGGCGACGACTACGGAATGCAGACCGGGCTGATGATGGGCGGCGCCCACTGGCGGCGGTTTATCAAGCCGCGCCTGGCGCGGATGTTCGCGCCGCTCGCGGAGGCGGACAAGTACGCCTACCTGCATTCCTGCGGGCGGGTGCAGGAGGTGTTCGACGACTTGGTCGAGATCGGGCTGAGGATATTCAACCCCTTCCAGCCGGAGGTGATGGACGTCTTCGAGTACCTGCCCCGCTACCACGGCCGGCTGGCCTTCCACGGGGGCATGAGCATCCAGAAGACGCTTCCCTTCGGCAGCGTCGCCGAGGTCCGCGAGATGGCCTCGCGCCTCGTCGAGGCCGGGGCGGGCGGCGGATACGTCTTCTCCCCCTCACACGCCGTGCCGCGCGACGTCCCGCCGGAGAACCTCGTCGCCATGATGGACGTCCTCAAGTCCCAGCCGGGGTACCGCCGGCAGCAATAGCCGCGCGCACCACAGGCTCCGCCCGCCGGACTGACGTCATGTCCGGTCGCGAAGTCGCGCAATCGGCGGCCGCAATTCGGGATTCTCTGTAAGAAACGCTGCCCGCCAGCGACTATTGAACTGGTGACGTCGCCGCCATCGATGGACGGACAGACATGACAACTTGGTCAGAGATCGTCGGCCGGCACAGCGGGCTGGTATGGCAGACGGCATACAGGCTGTTGGGCAACCACGCCGACGCCGCCGACTGCACCCAGGACGCCTTCCTCGCGGCCGTGGAGCTGTCACGCCGCGAGCGGGTACGCAACTGGCCCGGGCTGCTCCAGCAGCTTGCCACACGCAGGGCGCTGGACCAGTTGCGAAGCCGCGCCAACCGCAGCCGGTTTACCGGCGGTCCGCCCGATTGGACGACCGTCGTCAGCCCGAACCCGGGGCCGCCGCAAGAGGCCGAGGCGGCGGAACTGGCGGCGAGCCTGCGGGCGGCACTGTCCGAGCTGCCCGACAGGCAGGCGGAAGTGTTCTGCATGCGGTTCCTCAGCGACCTGAGCTACCGCGACATTGCCAGGTTGCTGGGGATGAGTACGTCGGCGGTGGGCGTGCTGCTGCACCGTGCCCGCAGCCGTCTGCGTAAGATGCTGTTCCCGGCCGACGCAGCCACTGAAGCGGAGGTGTCGCTATGAACGACGAGCGGAAGATTCCAGCAGAGCAGATCGTCGATCGGGCCGCCCGTGCCCTCCGCGAGACGCCGGTGCCCACCGGCCCGCCGGCCGAGACCATGCAGGCCGTGCTGGCGGCAGGCGAAGCCGCCGGGAAACCACAAAAACTGAAAGCCTTCAGAGAAAGGATATTCGCGATGAATCGCTTCACGAAAATCGCAGCCGCCGTCGTTATCTGCGCGGCAGTCGCCGCCCTGGCAATCTGGCTCGGTACACCGGAGTCCGCCGCCTGGGCAGACGTCCAGGAGAAGATTCGGAAGGCTCACACACTCACCTGCACTATCACCGTGCGCCAGGAAGGCAAGCTGTTACTCGAGGGCAGGATGATTTTCAAGGAGCCCGGGCTCGTCCGCCAGGAGATGACCAAGCCCGAACGCGCCATCAACGTCATCAACAGTAAAGAGGGCAGGGTGCTCTCCCTGAGCCCCAAAGAAAAGAAGGCCATTCTTATCGACATGGCGGGCATGCCGGAGGGAATGACGAATAAACAGAAAGACCAGGACTACCTGCGACAGCTCAAGGATCTGGTCGAGAAGTCCCAGACCGCCCTCGGCGAAAAAGAGATCGGCGGAAAGAAGGCCAAGGGATACAAGGTCAAGCGCAAAGGCCAGGCCTTCGACATCTGGGTGGACGCCAGGACGGGCGATCTCCTCGAGATGGAGATGAGAATGCTCCCGGCCAAGATGGTTGTGACCATGTCGGACTTTGAGTTCGACAAGCCCCTGGACGATGAGCTGTTCAGCGTGGAAGTGCCGGAAGGCTATGAGGTGGTGCGTGAGATGAAGCTCCACGAGAACGAGGCCTCGGCCGAGGACATGGCCGGAGCGCTTCGCATCTGGGCCAAGATGCGCGGTGGCAGCTTCCCCGACGCCATCACCCGCCAAGAGATGGTCAAGGACATGCAGGCCGCCGGAAAGCCGCCCTCCGAAGAGGTGGCCATGAGGTTCGGCGAGCTGGCAATGAGTACGTTCTTCTTGGTGGCCAACCCCGAGCGGAAGTGCTGCTATGCCGGGAAGGGCGTGAAGTCCGGCGACGCCAAGACGGCCATCTTCTGGTTCCTGCCCAAGGACGCCGAGACCTACAAGGTGATCTACGGCGACCTGAGCATCAAGGACGTGGCCGAAGAGGACCTGCCCGAAGCGCCGAAGGAAGAGAAGCCGGCCGAGGGCGAGGCGGACGAAACCTCGTCGGAAGAGCCCTCAGACTGAGACAGCGGGCTCGCAACCAGACGGTCCCTGCCCCGCCGCGGCCATTGCCGCGGCGGGGCATTTTGATGTTTGATAATCCCCCTCGCGGCGTTAACCTTGGCGGGCCCGCGACGCTCCACGAGCCGCTGGGCGCGGAGGGTTTCTGGAGAAAGCGATGGCTGACGGCCCGAAACAACCCGCCGATCTGCGGATCATCGAGAACCTCAACAAGGCCAAGGCGAAGATGCTCTCGGAGCTGCACAAGGTCATCATCGGGCAGGACGAGGTGCTCGAGCTGCTGATCGGGGCAATCCTCTCCCGCGGACATTGCCTGCTGGTGGGCGTGCCGGGGCTGGCCAAGACGCTCATGGTCTCCACCCTGGCGCGCGTCCTGAAGCTGTCGTTCAACCGCATCCAGTTCACGCCCGACCTGATGCCCTCGGACGTGACCGGCACGCAGGTCATCGAGGAGGACCGCGCCACCGGCAGGCGGGAGTTCCGGTTCGTCAGGGGGCCGGTCTTCGCCAACATCATCCTGGCCGACGAGATCAACCGCACGCCGCCCAAGACGCAGGCGGCCCTGCTCCAGGCGATGCAGGAGTATCACGTCACCGCCGGCGGCGCCCGCCACGACCTCGACCTGCCCTTCTTCGTGCTGGCCACCCAGAACCCCATCGAGCAGGAGGGCACCTACCCGCTGCCCGAGGCCCAGCTCGACCGCTTCATGTTCATGGTGTTCGTGGACTACCCGACGCTGGAGCAGGAGCGGCTGATCGTCAAGACCACGACGATGGACGTGGGCGGCGAGCCGGAGGCGGTCCTCTCGGCCGAGGATATCCTGGCGCTTCAGCGGATCGTCCGGAAGATCCCCGTCAGCCAGCACGTGATCGACTACGCGGTGAACCTCAGCCGCGCCAGCCGCCCGGCCGACCCGACCGCGCCGCAGTTCGTCCCAAGCTACATCACCTGGGGCGCCGGGCCACGAGCCGGGCAGTATCTCATCCTCGCGGCAAAGAGCCGGGCCCTGCTCCGCGGACGGTTCAACGTCTCCTGCGACGACGTCCGTGCCATCGCAAAGCCGGTCATGCGCCACCGGCTCTTCACCAACTTCAACGCCGACGCCGAGGGCGTCAAGCCCGACGACCTGATCGACATGCTCATCAAGGACGTCGCCGAGCCGTCGGTGCAGGATTACGCCGACGCGGGATCGTCGTAGGCCCCCTGAGCGGGCGCCGCCTACCAGTGCACCCTGAAGCTCGGCCCGGCCACGCGGTAATAGGCGTAGTACAGCGCCCCGACGATCATCCATCCGACGCCGGCGACGACCTCCCCGGCTATGATGCCGATGAAGAATGACCTGGCCTTGCGATATCCGGCCGCGCCGCCGAAGCGCGTTATGATGACCTTCGCCAGCCAGCCCGCCATGAAGCTGGGCCCGAACCACCTGGAGACGTTCGTGCCCCAGACCATGAACATGACCGGGTGTATGGGCCACCAGGGCCAGCGCAGCCTCCCGGCCGTGCATATGAGGATCAGCGCGACCCCCGCCCCCGCCGACCAGAGAAACACTCGGCTCGGTTCGATCTGCTTTATCCGCTCCAGCCCGCCCCACCCGTCGGCCTTGCCGGCGGAGTCCAGCGCGTCGCACGCCACGAGGTCGTCCACGTCGCGCTTGAGCGTCTCGAACGGCATTCGCGTGGCCGTGTTCGCCCAGCCGTAGAGCGCCGCCCCGCCGATGTCATACTGGACGTACAGAACGAACGGCACGGCCACCGCCAGCCCCAGCACCAGCATCACCATTACCCATCCGCTAAGGGCGGTGGTGCGCACGCGCTGGCGGTCGGCGACCTTGAAGGCGTTCGACACCAGCGGCATCAGGCACACCCGCGGGTCGATGGTCAGCACCAGCGAGAGCAGCCCGAGCGTGATGATGGCCCTGGGGCCCAGTGCCCGGACGCCGAAGAGCCCCGTCAGGACGGCCACCGGCTGCCACCAGGGCTGGATGAACAGCACCCCCGTCTCCACGTTGATGCGCGTCAGCACGAGGAACATCAGCCCCACGATCATCACGAACAGGGCCGACAGGAACAGGTCGAGCCCGACCAGCACTCGCAGCAGGAGTATCATCGCCACGCCCGAGGCCATCAGCAGGCGGCAGGCCCAGATTGCGCGCCGCTCGACCGCCTCGCCGCTCTGCCCGCCGAGGGCGCGCTTCAGCACCGCCCAATAGAACTTCCTGCCCGCGTAGACAATCACCAGCCCGCCCCCGAGGTACGAGCCGAAGATCTGATAACGCGGCACCCCGCCTGACATGTGATCGTTGGCCATGTCCACCCCCCTGCTCAGCAGCACGCTGAACAGCAGCGCGTAGGCTATGTGGCTGATGCCCAGGCTGAAGGAAACCTCGCTGCTGATCAGGAACGCCATCCCCACCAGGGCGAAGAACAGCCGCGGCTGGAGCAGGTTGAGGTAGTGCTCGATCTGGGTTATGCGGGGACAGGCCTGCGCGATGGGCGTCAGGTCCGCGTGCAGGGGCACGTTGACGAACGCGGGATAGTAGGCGTTGAGCCCGTTGATGAGGAGGATCCCCCCCGCCAGGGCGAACCCCAGCCAGAAAAGCTTCTGGCGGAACACCGACCCGAAGGCCTGCGAGGGATCCTCGCCGATGAGCATGTTCGTCACCTCGGCCATCGGGTAGCGCAGGTGCTCGCGGTAGGCCCACTGGCGGTGAATGATGACCGCCACGCAGATGCTGGCGATGAAGCCGAGGACGATCAGCGGAATGTAGAAGCTGTACGGCCCGACCCAGGCCCTCCAGGGCACCCTCGAAACGGGCATCATCTTGTCGGGGTCGCCCAGCCCCTGGAGGAAGCCCCGGATGACCACGTCCTCCTGCTCCCTGCCGGGCAGGTGCTCGGCCGCGAGCATCCGTTCGGGCACGTAGCTCAGCAGGTCGGGGCGGTCCTCCGTTGCCTGCCAGCCCGGATGCTCGCGCTGCTCGGCGACTGGCATCACGATGGCGTTGTGGAAGCCCCAGAGCAACCCCGGCCCGGGGATCACGCACGCCACCAGCATCAGGCACCAGATGACCGTCCACTCGGCGCCTTTGAGGTGGCGCCTGCCCAGGGCGCGCAGGGCCGGATTGACCAGCACCAGCCCCAGCACAAGCAGGCCATAGACGCTCACCGGCATCAGGTCACCGGCGACGTAGGACAGGTACAGCACCCAGTCGTTGACGTACCCGAACGTCGCGATGATGAGACCCAGCAGAAGCCCGATTAGGACGGCACGAATCGTCATTCAGGCGGTTCCCGTGTCGGGGGGCCTCCCTGTGCGTGACCCCGGGTCATGATCCCACGATCAGCACCCAAACTCAAGGCCGCGGCGGGCGCCCGGG
>CBFCZU010000247.1:0-6308 GCA_965602635.1 uncultured Planctomycetales bacterium
ATCCAACTCGCTGCGGAACTGCCGTCAAGACGTGCAACGGCTCCAGCCTGCCGCCCTACGGCCCAGTCCCGCAGACATCCGGCGTCCGGGCCTCCCGACCCCCGCTCGCCAACCATTATGCTGTGTGCCTGGAGCCTTTGCAAGCGATTCCCAGGTATTGGCGGGCAGGGACCTCCCCCAAGAACGCGACACTACTTGGACCCCATCCAGTTACGCAAATATGGCATTTCTCCCCCATTCCCCCCTGATTCCCCCTACGCGGGCCTCCACCGGTCGCCCGTGCTATCCCCCCCGCCGTCGCGGCCCGCGGCCTATTGCGGCTGCAACTCCTTCTTGTTGCGTCGGAGGTGTTGTCTGAGGCGCTCCAGAATGGCCGAGTGCATCTGCGAGACACGCGACTCCGAAAGTGCGAGCGTCTCGCCGATTTCCTTCATGGTCATTTCCTCGAAGTAGTAGAGGATGATTATCAGCCGCTCGGCCCGGCTGAGACCCCGCGTGACCCACTCCTTGACGTCCTTGCTCTGGAAGTGGCGGAACGGGTCTTCGCTGCGCTTGTCCTCGAGCACGTCGATTTCGCGAACGTCCCTGTTGTTGTCGGTTTCGAACCATTTCCGCGACAAGCTCACCACTCCGACCGCCCGCGCGTCGCGCTGGAGCTTCCGGAAGTCGCGGAGGCTTATCCGCAGCTTCTTCGCCAGCTCGTGCTCGCTTGGCCTGCGCCCCAGCTCCATCTCCAGCGCGCTGCGCGCCCGCTCGACCTGGTGCGCCCGGCTGCGCACCAGCCGAGGCACCCAGTCCATACTCCGCAGCTCGTCCAGGATCGCCCCCCGGATTCGCTGGGCGCAGTATGTCTCGAACTTCACCCCCCGCGACAGGTCGAACGCCTTGATCGCGTCCAGGAGCCCGAAGATGCCCGCAGAGATGAGGTCGTCCGTCTCAACCTCCTCGGGCAACTTGGCCGAAAGCCTCTCCGCCGTGTAGCGCACGATCGGCAGATAGTGCTCCATCAGCCTGTTGCGAACCTTCTTGGTGCGACGCTTGTCGAACTCCTTCCACCATCGCGAGACCGTTTCAGCATCTGCTACTGCGGTTGCCGTGGTCGTCATGACCCGCTCCTTCCCAACCTGCCGTCTCTGGCCTTGCGTTTCCGTCGGCACCGACACATCCATGTTGGCGCCTCTGCGTCACGACCCGCCGCCACGCGGCCTCGGGGTAAAACACTTATGCTGCCTATGCTGCCCTGCTACCACTACCCGCGTAGCTTACTTATCTTCGCTACTTTTACAAGGAAAATCACGCAGAAAATCCAAAAAATCTTTCCCGCAGCCTCGCTCTTTCCTAACCACTGGTTCCATAAGCCCTTAAGACTAGCCGCCTTCATTCTTGCATTCTCCGCCACCCAGAGCGGACCCCGGAGAGCCACTCAGGCGCGTTGGTCAAGCTCGGCGAAGTGCGTCCGGATGTCCCGCAAGGACCTGTTACGGCCCTTAAGCTCCTCTATCACGTCCAGCCGGCCGAAAACCGACTCATCGTAGAGCCGGTGCCCCCCCCTCGTGCGACGTGCCTCGGTGATCAGGCCCATCGTGGTGTAGTTGTGGATCGTCTGCCGCGACACGCGTGAGTACTCGACGATCTCACTGATTCGGTATAGCTTCGGCGGGATGGGCCTTCTGGGCCCGCCCGGGCCGCCTGTCGCAGGTCCACCCCAGCCCAGCCCTGTTCCGCCGCCTGGCCCGCCTACGCCCATGGCCCCATCGCCTCCCAGGCCACCTGACCCCGCTGAGGGCACACCGGGGCCGGCCCCGTCGCTGCGCACGCTGCCCGACCCGCCCCCCGCCAGCCCCCGCACGTTCTCTTCATTACGATTCATTGTAGATTCTCGCAGTTACCTTTTACATTTTGCAAAGCGTATAATGCCCCCTCGCGGGCCTGTCAACCCCTTTTCAGCAAAAAAGGGGAAAATCTTGTCCGGCCGCTCCAATAGGCCCGCCGCTCGCGGCTGCAACCCATGCATCAGCCCCCCAGCATTGATGCCATTAGGCCTTCTACATCAAGCGTTTATGGCGCGCCTCCCGGGTACGGCCGGGTCCTTGCCTCTTCCGCCGCAGCCATCCCGGGTCCGGGAGTCGCCATCATCTGCCCCCGGCCCCTCCTCCTCGCGACTTCGTCCTGTCGCCGGGTACCTCCGGCGCGCTACAATGCCCGCGCTCAGGGAGATCGCACATGAACGCCATCAGCGAGCAGTTCGCGGGGGCCGTTACCGTCAGCGACGGGGCTTGGGGCACGCAGCTCCAGGCCGCCGGCCTGCCGGGCGGGGCCTGCCCCGACGGCTGGAACGTGACCAACCCGGCCGCCGTTGAGGCAGTCGCGCAGGCCTACGTCGAGGCCGGGTCGCAGGTCATCCTCACCAACACGTTCCGGTCCAACCGCTTCGCCCTGGCCCACTGGGATCAGGCCGACCAGGCCGCGGCGCTGGCCGAGGCCGGAGCCGCCATCAGCCGCCGCGCGGCCGGTGCGCGGGCGAAGGTTTTCGGCTCGATCGGGCCGACCGGCAAGGTCGTCATGATGGGCGAGGTGCCGGAGGAGGATCTGCTCTCGGCCTTCTCGGAGCAGGCGGCGGCCTTGGCCCGTGGCGGGGCCGATGCGATCCTGCTCGAGACCTTCACCGAGCTGGCCGAGGCCATGCTCGCCGCGCGGGCCGCCCGCGAGTCCACCGAGCTACCCGTGGTGGTGAGCATGACGTTCGACTCGGGCCCGGACAAGACCAACACGGTGATGGGCGTCTCGCCGGCCGATCTGGCGACCGCCGCGGCCGAGGCCGGTGCAGCCGCCGTGGGCGCCAACTGCGGCACCGGGCCGGAGAACTACGTCGCGGTCGCGGCCCTGCTGCGGGCGGCGACCGACATGCCGGTCTGGATCAAGCCCAACGCCGGTCTGCCGGTGGTGCGAGGCGGCGAGACGGTTTACCCCATGGGCGCGGCCGAGTTCGCCGGCTTCGCGCCGAAGCTGGCCGAGGTCGGGGCGAGCTTCATCGGCGGCTGCTGCGGGACCACGCCCGCCCACGTCCGCGCCCTGCGGACCGCAGTGGACGCCATGTGAGCCGCGCGCCGCCGCGGCCCCCGCATCAGAGACTCGGCTCCTCCAGTGGCTCGGGGCAGTGCTCCTTTCTGCCGCAGTCGCCGCACTGGCCGCCGTTCCATATCCCGTCGAGCATGTCGGTGACCGCGTCGATCAGCGCGACCTCGTCGGTCCAGACGCCGGCCTCGAAGTTCCTCCTGCCGGCGGACTTCGCCCCCAGCCCCGCGCCGGTGAGGTTGGCCGAGCCGAGGTACATCGCCCGCCCGTCGGCGATTACCGCCTTGGCGTGGACGCGGGGGCATCGCCGCATGGTCAGGTTCTCCGGCACGCCCGCCCTGAGCCTCTCGAGGAACGGCCCCGACGGCACGCCGCTGTGCAGCAGTCGGACCTCCACTCCGCGGTCGGAGAGCTCGTCGAAGACGTCCACGATGCTCCTTGCCCGCCCGGCCCCCGCCGGAACGTGGAGGTCCTTCACGTTGGCCGTCGCGATGAACAGCCTGTGGCGGCAGGCTCTAAGTGCTTCCCGCAGCACGCCTTCCAGATGCTCCCTGTTGAGTATAAGCCGCGTCATGACGCGTCTGCCTCACCGCCCGAGGGCGGCAATCGCCGCGGCGACCTGCTCGCCGGTAACGTCGTCGAAGATGCCGACTGTCCCTAAATTCGTCGGCAGGACGAACCTGACGACGCCGCCGCGTGCCTTCTTGTCATGCGACATGATCTCCGCCAGCCGCGCCGGGTCGCGGCACTCGGCCGGGGCCCCCGGCAGGTCGGCGAAGCTCACCGGCAGCGACAGGGCCGCGAGGATTCCGCCGACCCGCTCGCCCGCCGCCGCCTCGATCAGTCCGCGGGCGACGGCAATGTGGCAGGCGGCGACCATCCCCAGCGCGACGGCCTGGCCGTGGGAGACCGCCCCGTAGCCGGCGGCCGCCTCTATCGCGTGGCCGATCGTGTGACCGAAGTTCAGGTGCGCCCGCTCGCCCGACTCGCGCTCGTCGGCCGAGACCACCGCCGCCTTGATCGCGACGTTCCGCGCGATCAGCTCGGCCAGCACCTCCTCGTCGGCAGCGAGGATCGCCTCGGCGCCGTCCTCGATGAACTCCAGCAGCTCGGCGTCGCGGATGACGGCGTGCTTGACGCACTCGGCCAGGCCGTCGCCGAGCCCGCCGGCGGGCAGCGTCCGGAGCGTTACCGGGTCGATGACCACCGCCCGCGGCTGGTGGAAGGCCCCGATGAGGTTCTTTCCGGCGGGCGCGTCGAGGGCGGTCTTTCCGCCGACGGAGGCATCGACCGCTGCCAGGAGCGTGGTCGGGACCGTAACGAAGGGCAGCCCGCGCAGCGCGGTCGCGGCGACGAACCCGCCCAGGTCGCCCACCACGCCGCCGCCGAGCGCGACGATCAGCGTCGCCCGGTCGATCGGCGGGTCGAGCGCGAGCAGGCGGTCCATCACGGCCTCGTACGTGGCCAGGCGCTTGTGCTCCTCGCCGGCGGGGAAGTCGATGACATCGGCTGCCAGCCCGCCGCGCGCCAGCGCCTCGGCCGCCCGGTCGGCGTAGAGCGCCGCGACGTTGGTGTCGGTGATGACCACCGCCCTGCCCGTCTCGGCCAGCGGGGCCGCCACGTCGCCAAGCTCGCCGAGCAGGCCGGCGCCGACACTCACCTCGTACGAGCGGTCGCCCAGCTCAACTGGAATCTTTCGCGTCTTTGCCATTGTTTTCTTCCGCCTGCTTTTCGCGCCGGGCCAGGTAGTCGGCCACCTCCCGGCGAAGATCCTCGTCCACATCCTCAGCGGCCGCCTGGCTTTCCTCGGCGCCGCGCCGGGCATCCTCGAACCGCGCCGGCCGATAGCCGCCCGCCTTGGGGGCCGCCCTGCCGATCTTCCGCCTCAGCAGGATGAAGGCGACCAGCAGCACCACCACCAGGCCGAAAACGACGTAGAACATCACCGGCACGCGGCCGGGGGGCACCGCCACCGTGTAGGCCCGCCGCGCCACGATTACCGCGTACTCCTTCTTCACCGCCGGGTCGCTGTAGTCCGTGTCTTCGGGCAGCGTTGCCCGCTTGAGGAAGATGCCGGCGAACTCCACCGGCTGGTACTTCGCCAGGCCCTTTGGCGGCTCCCGCCCCATCACCACGACCATCCGCCTGGGCGGGACGTCCCTGCCGAACTCGACGATGACGTCCATCGCCCACACGCCCCTGGGGTAAGGCCAGCGGAGGGTCCGGCTCGCCGTCTGCGTCAGGTCGGTGACGCGTCCTGCGTATCGCCCGCTGACGTGGATCAACTGGCCGCGGTAGCGAGCGGGGCTGCTCCAGAGGTTCAGCAGGTTCGGCCGGTCGGCCTGGTCGAGGACGGCCCTGCCCTCGGGCAGCATTTCCGCCCGCCGCAGCAGGACGTACAGGGCCGGGATGTCGAACTCGCCGCGGTCCTCCACGTCGGCGAGGATGATGGCCTCGGCCAGGGTGTATTTGAGCGCCTCGGCGGCGGTGGCGGCCTGGACGATGGGCGGCAGCTCCGGGCGGGTCGCCGGCGCCGACGCGGCAGGACGACTCTCAGCCGCCGCCAGCACGACCGACAGCAGCACCGCGGCGACCGGGGCAACCATCCCCGAGCCCGCGGCACAAGTTTTTGCCGTCGCCACGTCCATTGGCCGACCTCGGCGACGATTGTAGGCCAAGCCGCCGCGGTTGTACACCGCCGTCACCGGCCGGGACCTACCGCAACCTTCCGGAACCCAGCGGAAAGGGGCCCAGCAGAGCGGAACAGAACGGAACGAAACGGAAAGTTTTGGAAAGTTCCGGAACGAAACGGAACGAAACGGAAAGTTTCGGAAAGTTCTGGAACGAAGCGGAATGTTTCGCCACGGGCCCGAAAACCTGTAAGTCCTTTGATGGTAATGGCTTGTCCATTTTAAGCCGCAAGCAACGCGAACGAAGAGGGAAAATGGGTTCCTATCGGGACCCTCCGCACTCAGCACTCAGCACTCCGCACTGGCGTATTCGGTTGTCAAACGCTCCGGAGGCGCACACCTGAGGCGCGCCCCCTCCACCCGTCCCGGGCGCGGAAGCCTTTGCGCGCGCAAACGTGTTGCCATGGAGGGGTCTCTTGCCATAACTCCTGGCCGGGCCGGCGGCCGAAATTTTCATTTTCCCACGATTTCGCCGGGAGGGGGGGGTAGCCATACTGCCCCCCTGAAGCAGTGAGACACCGTAGAGGGTGACGGTTAGCATGT
>CBFCZU010000248.1:0-6297 GCA_965602635.1 uncultured Planctomycetales bacterium
TGGCTTTCACAGAAAGCACCATCGATGCCGCATTTGCTCGCTCTGGCGGGCAGTGCGAGTGCGATCGCTCAACTCACGGCCATAATGGGCGCTGCACAACGAAAGTGACTCGGCATGGCGCTGAGTACCATCACAAGGTTGCCGTAGATTCGGGCGGGGATGACTCGCTGAGCAATTGCGAAGTCCTTTGCCCGCCCTGCCACAAGAAGACGCAGACCTACGGCGGCTAGATTTCATTTTTCCCCGATTTCGCCGGGGGGGAGGGGTCCGGTTTGCGCGCGCAAACATGTTGCCAAACCGCCTGCAGGCCCTTGCCCCCCGCCCCCGGTCCGGGTATCATGGCCTCCACGATAGGACGGGCCGGGGGACATCATTTCCGGTTCCCGGCAGCCACCGCTGTCGCGCCAGCGCGCACGCGCCCGACCGAAGACGAAGACATATGGAAGACCGTATGGTGTCCCCCGATTTCAGTGTCGCCTTTTTCCCCGAGACGGCACATCTCGGGCGCGAAACGGGAGAACGGTATGCGGAACGTACTGGACCAGATCGAACGGGCACTCGAGGCCAATCTCTACTATCTAGCGCTCTTTGTCTCCCTTGCGATCCCGGACATCTGCGGTGCGCTCGGCTCAGATGACGGGTGCGCCACCGGAGCCAAGTACACCAAGTGGTTCGACGAGCATGTGGTACCGCAGTTCTTAGATACCATGCGCCGATTGCTCTCGGAAGCACTTCCTGGGCCTGTGGCCAAGTCGTTGAATGATGAGTTAGGAGGTCTTCCGTCGGATGCGCCCATGCTAACAGGGGAGATCTGCTATCGATTCCGGTGTTCGTTGCTGCATCAGGGCCGCGCCCGGTTCCCCAACATGCCCTTCTCGCGAGTGCTGTTCGTTGAGCCTGGGAAGTCCACCAGCGTGATGCATATGTGCCAGAGCGAGGACGCACTCATCATCGATCTCCGCTTGTTCTGCCGCGAAGTCGTGCGGGCAGCCCAGGAATGGCTCGATCAAGTCGAGGGGACAGAGCAATTCGAGAGGAACTACGCTGAGTTCGCTCGCGTTCATCCGGATGGGCTCTCGCCGTACATCGGTGGCGTTCCAGTCGTTGGGTAGCGGCGTGGTTGGAGCTCAGACCGGAATGAGCGCATAGGGCGCATAGGGGTCAGGGCACATAGGGGTCAGGAGCTTTATCGGCTTCAGGAGCCTCTATCGGGTGAAGAAAACGGAAGCTGCGCGGGGATTTTCTTGAGCGGGGGCATCTGCTGGGTGTTTGCGGGCGACCCCTTGCCTATCCTGCTAGTGCTTACTGCCCGGCGCCAAGGGCGTCCGCTGGTTGGCGCGGCTACGCTTCGAGCAGTCTCCTCAGAACACGGGTCAGACAGAGAGATAGGGTGTCGCGCTTCCGGTCGATCGTCTCAAGGGCGTTGCTGAAGAGTGCTCTCGCGCCATCCTTGTCTCCCCCGGCAAACGCCACCAAACCCAGAGCTGCCTGGTGGACCACCAGCCACCCCGCCCGCTCCGAGCCCTCCCCCGGGTCGTATTCCTCGGCCTTCCAGGCCGCGGCGAACGCTTCATGGCACGCGGCCATCCGCTCGAGCGCCTGGTGCAGGGCTTGGGTGTCATCCCGGAGGGCGTGCGCCGCGGCAATCACGATCCAGGCGTCCGGCGTTCTGAACTGGCTCGAGGGGTATTCGGCAAAGAGCTTCTCCAACTGCTCGATTGCTTCATCAAGACGCCCCTGATCGAACAGGCACGTCCCCAGGATCATCCGGGCGTCCACCCGATGCTCCGTTGTGACATAGCCGTCGAGGGCTTGCCTGCAGCAGGCCACGGCCTGGTCGTCCTGGTTCAGGAGAAGGTATGCCGTCGCGCTCACTACGAGCGGCCAGCCCCTTTCGATTCCCAGCTCCTCCGAGAGCAAAGGCTCGCACCGAGCCAGCGCCTGCTCCGGCTCGCCCACGTCATTCAAGAGGGAGGCCTCCACCGCCAGCAGCAGGCGACTTGGCAGCCCCAGGTCCGAATACTCCGCCCGGGCCTGCTCGAGGCAACTCATGGCCTCGTCGTATCTGCCCATGCCGCGCAGGGCGACGGCGACGTATGGGGCCACTTGAAGGCATTGGGGCCGCAGGTCCGCCGAGTCCGCCAGGCACTTCGTCAGTAGACGGAGGGCCTCTTCGTATCTGCCCTCTTGGGTCAGAATAAGCCCCAGTGTGCCCTGGGCCCACGCACACAGGGAACGGTTCTCCGGGAAGCTGCCGAGCACGGTTGTGAGGATCTCACGCGCGACCGGCTTGCTGGGCATCCCGACGACTGCCTTGAGCGCCTCCCTCGAGCCCAGCCTCGCCGGGTATAGCTTGGCCGCCGGCACGATGAACAATTCGGCGCGCGGGTCGAGGCGCAGTTCGGTCGCGCGCAGCCAAAGCCGCTCCCCAATTAGAGGAAGGGCGCTGTGCTCGGCATACTCCCGATAGGCGCGGACGAGCTCACCGGCCTCTGTTTCCACGGCGCCGCGAAACTGATGGATCAGCGACTTGCCCAGGCAGCCCAGGGGCCCGGCGAAGCCGGCCTCCAGCGTGTTGAAGTACCCCAGGGCCTCCTCGAGCAGTGCGTCCTGCCCGCCGCGATCTTCGGATCGTCCCCTGGCCAGTTCCACGCAGCACTGGCCCGCCTGGAACAGCGCCTGCTCCTCCTCCTCGCGCCCGGCGTGGCCGTCGGCGATCCGCAAGTACTCCCGCTTGGCCTTATCGAACATGCCTTCGTTGTAGAAGGCGTTGGGTACCTCCAGGCAGGAGAGGGTCAGCGGCGTGCCCCGGCCGAAGACCCGGAACCGGCGTATCCGAGTGCCCTCGCCGGAGCCGTAGAGCCCCACGCGATGGCCCGACAGGGGCACCATGTCCAGCCAGCGGAGCAATTCCTGTCCGTCCACGCTCAGTCGCAGTGAGCTGCCGGCCCGCTCGGCCACCACATGGTGCATTGTGCCCGGCACGTAGGACGCCTCGGCCCAGGCGACGTCCGCGCCGTCCTTGGCGATCTTGGCGCAGATATTGTGGTCCGCCCCGAACTGGAGGCAGTAGCCGTCCCAATACGCCTTGCAGGCATCAGGTCCCGGGGCCGAGAGCTGCACGCTCAGCTCCCCCTGTCCCGATTCCACCATGCCCTCCATCTCCACTCGGACGTCGCCTTCGACGCTGAGATCCATCAGCAGCACGCTTTCCCCCGCCGAGGATCGCAGGAGCCCGTCCTGGACCCGCCATGGGACGCCGATTCGCGTCCATGCCTCCGGCACCCCGTCCGGCAGCTTGGCGAAGTCCACGTCGGCCAGCAGCCGCCACGGGGCGACGCCCTCCAGCCAGTTGTCCAGGTCCCGGGCCAGCTCAGCTACCGTGGCGTAGCGCTTGGACTTGTCCTTCTCCAGACAGCGCAGGGTAATCTCCGCCAGCTCCGGCGGCACGCGGCGCTTGGGGTTGACGCGGATCGGGTCGGGCGGCCCGGCCGTCGTGATCTTCTGGACGAGCTTGGGGAAGCTCTCGGCCTCGAAGGGCCGCTTCAGCGTGCACAGCTCGTACAGGATCACCCCCAGCGACCAGACGTCCGAGAGGGCATCGATCTCGTCGGCCAGCCCCAATGCCTGCTCCGGCGACATCCACGCCGGCGTGCCCATGAACTCCCCCTCCAGCGTGGCCGGGAAGGAAGAGCCGCTGTCCTGGCGCAGGCTCTCCACGGGCTGCCGGTTGTGCTGCCAGACGCTCCGGCGGCTGTCAAATTCCGCCGCAATGGGCCGATCTCCCGTGCCCATGACCTTGGCCATCCCCCAGTCGATCACCAGCACCTCCCCGTAGTCGCCCACCACGATGTTGGCCGGCTTGAGGTCCCGGTGGATCACGCTCCGGTCGTGTGCGAAGCGAACCGTCTGGCAGCACGCGTGCAGGATGCGGACCAGGCGGCGCAGAGGGAAGCGCTCGAGCGCCTGGGTGTCGTCGGCCCGGAGCTTGCCGAGGATGTCCCCCAGCGTCCGGCCCTCGACCGGCCGCATAGTGTAGTAGGGCCGCCCCAGCATGTCTTCACCCAGACGGTACACCGGCACCACCCCGGGATGCTGCAACTGGGCGGTGACGTTGGCCTCGTCCAGGAAGCGCATCAGCTCCTTCGGATCCCGCTGCTGCTGGCCCCGGGCGGGCGTCTTGAGGGCGACGTCGCGCCGGACGTCGTATTCCCGCGCGAGGTAGACTGTGGCGAAGCCGCCTCGCCCGAGTCGGCCTTTCACATCGAAGCCGGGATAGAGCTGCTCGCCGCTCTCGTCTGAGGGAATTGGCTCGAGGCCGCTGTCGCCAAAGCAGGGGATGCCCCCTTCGGGAGGGACGCCCTCGTCACCGTGTTCGACCATGACTTGACTCCTACGTGGCAGGCCCAGCGGGCCATACTCGCCCCCGGTCCCCCGTGTATATTCTGCTAGTGCCTGCTGCCCGGCGCCAAGTGCCTTTTCTGCCTATCCCCCGCCAGGGCGGTATTCATCGGCTCCGGCGTCGGGGGCTTTGCCTTCCTGGCCGACCAGAATACCAGCCTGTCCCCAATCCTCCCAATCCTCCCTCGGCCCTACGGGCCTGGAGCCGATTGGGTGGACGTTCTCTCAGGCCTGACGGCCTGGCCTACCACTGTTGCGGTCCTGCGGACCTCGGGTTTTATCCGGCGTCCCGTCGGGACTAACCGGTAGCAGTACCGCAGTCCGGAGGTTTCCACCCCCGGCTACTGTCCGATGGCCCTTCGGGCCTTGGACCAACGGCGCTGCCCAGGCCCTCGGCTCGGCGACTTGCGGCCTGGAGGGCCGCTGGAGAGTAGCCGTGGGCATGAGCCCACGGTCCCGGCCGCCGCATCGGGACAAGTCCCGGAGGGACGTCGGAGAGCGGACCCTACCCTTGCCGCCGACCCCCCGGTGAGGGTAAGATCGGATGTGCCATATTCCCCGGCGGGGGACATCGTTTCCGGCCCCCGGCAGCACACGCCGTGGCCGCCAGCCCCCCCGCCCAGGCGAGAAAGGGGTGTGACCGATGGAACCGGTGGAGTGGGTCCTGCTGGGGATGCAGATTGTCGCCTTTGCGCTGGTGATCGTGGCGGCCGGCGTGTTCTGCCACTTCCGCCGCCACAGGCGGCGGCTGATCGCTGACTACGTGGCGAACACACTGGGGGGCAAGGTCTCGGACATCCGTCAACTGGAGGGCCTGGTGGGCTCCGTGTTCGAGGTCGTCTACCTCGACCGGGATCAGGTCAAGCGCAAGGCCAAGTGCGTAGTCACCGGCGCCACGGGCGTGAGCTGGCAGGACGACCAGCCCCTCGTCTAGGCCAGGCGCCCGCCGCCCTCGCACCGGCCGCGAAAGGACAACACGATCAATGCTGTTGTGATTCCGACGGCAGACGCATGAAAGAGGCCCCAGAGATGATTGACCCCCTGCTTTCCCTGACCTTGTCCCTTCACTCCAGCCCAGGGATCTATGCTCTGCTCCTCGGCTCAGGGGTGTCCCGATCAGCCAGTATCCCGACCGGATGGGAGGTAGTTCTTGACCTGATCCGACAGTTGGCAGCTCTGGCAGGGGAAGACCCTGAGCCGGATCGAGAAGCCTGGTTCACCTCCAAGTACCGTCAGGCGCCGACATACAGCGGCCTCTTGGACGCGGTCGCCAAGTCACAGGCTGAGCGAAGCCAGCTACTCCAGGCATACTTCGAGCCCACCGACGAAGAACGTGAACAGGGACTCAAGGTGCCCACTCTCGCCCATCACGCCATAGCTCGCCTTGTGAAGGGCGGCTATGCGAAAGTGATTCTCACGACCAATTTCGACCGCTTGATGGAGCAAGCACTGGAAGCGGCTGGCGTGTCTCCGACAGTGATTAGTAGCGCGGACGGCGTTGACGGTGCCATGCCCCTCGTGCATGACAGATGTACCCTGATCAAACTGCATGGCGACTACCGTGACATTCGCACGAAGAATACACCAGTCGAGTTGGATGTGTACGACGCCAGAATCGATGCCCTACTGGATCGAATCCTCGACGAGTTCGGCTTGGTGGTGTGTGGCTGGTCCGGTGAGTGGGACACAGCTCTACGGAACTCATTCGAGCGGTGCAACAGTCATCGCTTCACCACCTATTGGGCGGCAAAGGGTCCGCTGGAGACGGAGGCGAAGGCACTTGTCAGCCTCAGAATGGCGGAAGTATTGACCATCCAGAGCGCTGACCAGTTCTTCCCACAGCTTGCAGAGAAGCTCGACGCTCTCGCAAACGTTGATCGTCCCCATCCACTATCG
>CBFCZU010000249.1:0-6296 GCA_965602635.1 uncultured Planctomycetales bacterium
AGCGCTGCTGGGACGAGATGCTCCTGGCCGTCCCGGCCGCCGGCGTCGTGCGCGGGCGACTGGTGGAGTGGGCCGGCCACGAGTACGTCCGCAAGTACACGGTCGGCGGTATGAACTGGGAGCCGGACTACCGCGACGTGGGGCGATTGTGGGTCGCGAACGAGGACGGCGCCTACAACGCGCTCGGGCTGACGCGCCCCGACATCCCGCCCCTGTGCGACCAGTCCGCCGGGACGAAGTGGCCGGCCATGCCGCTGCGCCCCCTGCCCCTGCTGACGATGGCCGCGGGCGGCCAGCGCCGCACCCGGGCGCTGCTGCAATGGAACTATCCCGGCGGCGGCGGGCGGACGTTCCCGGCGGCGTGGCAGATCCTCTCCGACCGCCTCGGCGTCTGGATCAGCCAGCGCAACCTGGCGGACGTGGTCGGCGGCCTCGACGAGGAGCAGCATAACCTCTTCCAGCTCCTCGTGGACGCGGCCGTGAGCTTCCGCCTGACCTGCACGATCGCCGCGCCGATGCGGGCCAGCCACCACTGCACGCGCCGCGCGACGGCGGGCAGCGCCGCGACGACGAGCAGGATCTTCGACCGCGGGAGCCTGGGCGCCCACCGCGAGAGGTGTACGACCAGCACGTACTTCAAGAGCGCCCTGCCCGCCGACACGACGGAGGACGACGCCGGCGCGGCCGTGGACCAGGACGCCGACCTCAAGCGCCTGGCCTACGCCATCCGCGACGCCGAGGAGGACCGCCACGTCGAGGCCACGCTGGAGGTCCCCTGGCCGGAGCCGGCGATCTCCCTGGGCGACCGCATCGAACGGATCGAGGGCATCGAGGTGCCCCTGGCCGTCAACGCCGGCGCGGCGGCGCGCTACCCCCGCGTGATCGGCTGGCGGTGGAACCTGACGGCGGAGACGTACGACACGCAGCTCGTACTGGACACCTGGCGACAGGCGGGGGTGGTGTGATGGGCAAGGCCACGGCGGCATTGTTTACGGATCAGGTGAACCCACCGGGCGCGGCCGGTGGGCTTTCGGCCACCGGCGCGACGGCGCAGGGTTTAGCGGCGGGGCTTGCCCCGCGATCCGCTGGCCGGGCGGCCAGCGGCATCGACGACGAGGAACGGTGACCGACGCGGGAGCAATCTGATGCCCCAAGTCCGAATCGACGCCGAGCGGATGCGGGAGATCCAGGACGATCTCCTGCGCCTGTCCCATGAGGCCCAGTCCCTCAGCATCCGGGCCCTGCAGGCGGCGGCGGAGATCCCCGGCGCCCGGGTGCTCGACGTGCCGGGGGGGCGGCCGCGATTCAAGGCCCGCGCGACGGATCGGCAGAACCCACCGGGCGCGGCCGATAGGCTTTCGGATGGTGGGGCGGCAACGGAGCTTCCAAATGCCAGAAATAGGTGAATCTACGATGGCAGAGAGCAGGCGATGCCCGGGATGCGGGGGCGCTGTCACCCGCAATCACACCCACCGCAACGGCTGGTACTATGCCGACTGCGGGCGCAGGTACCACTGGGGGCGCGACGAGTGGGAACCCAGCGCACCGGCGTCCTGCCTCCGTCGCCAACTGTCGGCCTCGAAGGCGGAGGCGGACACACTCCGCGCGATCATCGAGGCCAAGCTCTCTCGGACCGCCGACGGCACGTGGGTCGGCCTGCTCGATGAGGTCTGGTACGGCCACGACTTCTACGATCGCCCTCACGAGCCCATCGCGGGGATCGTAGTGGAGGCCGAGGATTCGCCGGGGGGCATCTATGCCGTGCAGCTGCAGTTGCCCGGGAACAACCCGGGCATCCGAACCCTGTGCGAGCGACCTGTCCGTCAGTGCTGGTCGACGGCGGCGCTCGCCGCCGCGAAGGCCACGGCGGCGGACGCGGCCGAGCCGGCCCGTGTCGGGACGGAGCCGTAAATGGGCATCACGGCGACAGGCAGGATCGAGGTCACCTGGCCGCAGGACCAGGCGGTGCCGCTGCGCGGCAGCTACGAGGTCTGCCGCGACGATCGCGACGGGGCGATCGACTACGACCACCCCGTCAACGACGCCGCCATCCCCGCCTGGCCGGACGGGGAGGGCAAGCGCGGCTTCGGCCTCGCGGCCTTCGGCACCGGCCCGTTCGGCATCGGCGACGGCGGCGCCGGATTCGGCCAGGGCCTCTTCGGCCTCGGCGCGTTCGGCTTCGGCGCGGCCGCCATGCGCCACGCGACGGACGAGCTGGGCGAGGGCGCCTACACGCTGGCCGTCGTTCCGCGCGACGCGGCGGGCAACGTCACGACGCCCGCGACGGCCACGGCGCTGGCGGCCGTCGCGCCGGCGCCCGCCGCGCCGACGAACGCACGCGCGACGGAGTACGAGGACGACGAGCTGACGATCCAGTTCGATCTGAGCGGCGATGACGACAATGCCTAGCGGAGGTGCTGACATGACGCAAGAGGCGCAGACCGGCGGATTCGAGCAGTGGGCGATCGTGGAGCTGTTCGGCCACCAGCGAATCGCCGGGCGGGTCAGCGAACAGGTGATCGCCGGCACGGGCTTCGTCCGCGTCGACGTGCCGCCCATCGACGGCCGGGGCGAGATGACGCGCCTGTTCGGCACGTCGGCGGTCTACTCGATCACGCCGACCACGCGCGAGCTGGCGGAGCGGACGGCGCGCGGCCTGTCGCCAGCCCCGATCCGGCGCTACGAGCTGCCTCCGGCCCACCCCGCTCCGCCGGACGACGAGCGGTACCTGGCCGCCGTCGAGGACCGCGACGACGATGAGGACGAGGATCCTCGCCCGACGATCTGCCAGGACTGCGGCGAGGACCTCGACCCGGTAGACGGCTGCCCGAATGGATGCGGAGAGAATGACGATGCCTGACAAAACTCACCGCGTGGCCTTCCTGTTCGACGAGCGGAGCCTCCGCTCGCAGGCGGAGATGCGGGCGATCGGGAGGGAGTTCGACGAGGTTCGCGTCGTCGATCCGGACACGGGCCGACCCGCCAGCCTCCTGATACCTCGTCGGCCTCGTGGGCTTCGTGAGCTTCGTGGGCTTTGTGGTTCCCCCGGGAGGCGGAGACAAGACCATGGCACGTGAAGTACCCTCCGACGCGACGCTGGACCTGCTGAGCGGAACGACGCTCGATCCGGGCATCGTCTGCCCGGAGATCGGCCACGAGCCGCACTACACGGACCTCTACAAGATCTACTGGCTCCTCGCCAAGCTCCTGGCCCCCCTGGCGGGCCTGCGCGTCTACAAGGACACGAGTGGGGACCTCAAGTTCGGCGTCGAGCCGGGGCGCTACAGCGACGGCGACACCGCCGTCAGCTACGCCGGGGCCAGCGACCAGAGCCTGACGGATGACGCCACCAACTCGATCTATCTGACGGCCGCCGGCGCGCTGACGGTCGGCACGTCCGGCTTCCCCGCCGCCGCGACGACGCCCCACGTGCCCCTGGCGACGATCGCCACGGGCACGGCCTCGGCCGCCGCCATCTCCGGCGAGTACACATTCGACGACATCACGGACAGGCGGGGCGAGGCCATCTTCGCGGCGCTCAGCCAGCTCACGGCCGCGCGGGCCAACCGACTGGCGACTCTGGCGGACAGCGGCGTGCCGTGGGCGGCGGCCGTGTACGACGAGTGGAAGATCGACGGCGACGGCGCGGAGACCAACGGCGGGGGCATCGTGGGCGACGTCACGCTGACGGAGGCGGCCGCCGCCTACGCCAAGTGCTACGACCACGGGACCACCAGCTACGCCAACCTGGCCGTCAGCTCGGGACTGACGGGCTGGACGGCCAATTACCAGCTCACGGCCGATGCGGCCAGCGAGGCGGTCGACGACGCCGTCTACTTCGGCGCGGATGTGCCGTTCCCGGAGTGGGCGCTGGACATCGCCACCGTCGCCACGTACGGCGGTGATTGCGGGGCGTGGGAGTACTGGAACGGGGCGGCCTGGACCGCGTGCGTATCCGTCGTGGATCACACGGATACCACCGCCGGCGACGGCAAGCGGCCGTTCCAGCAGGACGGGGCGATCGCCCACGTGCCGCAGAGCGACTGGGCGAGCTGCGCGGTGGACTCCCAGACGGCCTACTGGGTCCGCTGGCGCATCACGGCGGCCCAGGTGACCCAGACGCCCCTGACGAACAGCAAAGAGCATGAACTCGTGACGCCCACGGACGGGATCAAGGCCCCCTGCGACGGGCAGGTGACGGACCTGCGGGCCTCCGACGGCGCGGCGACGCTGCACACGACGAACGACGTGAAGTTCATGCTGTGGGACTTCACGAAGGGGACCGGCAGCGGGGAGTTGACGTGGGCCCAGGACAAGCGCTCCGACGCCTGGGGCTCCCTGACGATGGACGTGGACGCCGGCGACAACCTGGGCGTCGTCGTCACGCAGGCGGACGGCACGAACGAGATCGCCGGGGCGCTTCTGGAAATGACGTTGAGGCCCGCGTAATGGGCGCACGGTTACGGATCGGCCGATCCCACGCAGCGCAGTGCGTGGGCTTTGGAGAAGAGGACATGATGAAACGATACGGACGGATCGCGATACCCGCAGTGCTGGCCGCCGTCGCGGCCGCCCTGGTGATAACGATCGCCTGGCATCCCGCCCGGGCCGCCGGCGGGACGGGGCGCTGGCCGCCGAGGCGCGAGATCGCCGTGACGGACGCGGCCGTCGCCGAGGCCGGCTGGTCCACCGTCGCCACGATCCCCCTCCACGGGGCGCCCGTGGTCATGATCGAGATCGACGTGACGGGCGCCAACGGCCTGGACGGCTTCCGCCTGCAGCACCGCTCGGCCATCGCGGGCGCCTGGCACAACAAGTGGTCCGACGTGGACTGGGAGGACTCCAGCAACTTCGCGCCCGGCGACTGGATCGGCAGGGACAACGCCAACTATGCGCACTGGTGCCACGAGCTGGCCTCCGGCGAGTGCTGCGCGATGATCCTGACTGTGGGGCCTGCGAACGCCGTCCGCCTCCAGGCCTCCGGCGACGGCGGCGCGACGACGGTGTCGGTGGTCGGATGCGCGAATTGAGAAACGGCATAAAGCCCACGGACTGCGCTCCGTGGGATCACCCTGGGCGCAGCACGTCTACGGACGGGCTGAACCCACCCATCGCGGTGGGTGGGCTTTTGGGAGAAATCACGATGCGCATGAGATGGGTCGGTCTCGGGATGTTCCTGGCCGTCGCGGCCGTGATCGCCCTCGGCGCCGGAAACCACGGCATCCGCGGGGGCCACATCGTTCGCGCCGCGATCGTCTCGCAGACCAACCAGCCCTATGCGCTGCCGATCCTCGAGTGGCGCGGCGAGTCCGGCGAGGTCCTTACCGACACGGCGGCGCCGGGTGTCTTCGCCATCGCCTGCGGCGGCTGGGACAACGAGGCGGCCCATTCGCTGCTGACGGAGACGGCGGAGAACAACGAGAAGACCGGCAAGGCGATCTTCGGCTTCACGCTGCCGCCGGAGTACGTTGCCGGCCAGGCCGTGGTCGTTCGCTTCTACGCCCTCTACGAGACGGTCACGGGCACGCCCGACGTGACGGCGGCGACGATCGACATTCAACTGATCGTCGTGTCGGCCGACGGCGACACGGAGACGCCCGAGGATTTCGCCCTCCAGAACGTCACGGGGACGAATACCGCCAAGACGTTCACTTCGACGGATACGACGCTGAGTGCGGGCGACGGTCTTGTCGTCAAGCTGCGATGCGCGATCACGGAGGGCGCGGGGAGCGTCGGGACGGCGCGGCTCCGCGTCTACCGGCCGGAGATCCTTCTGACGGTCAAGGGATGAGACGGGCAGAGGGCCGACGAGACCAACTTTGGGCTTGACACGCCGGAGCGATCGGCTATGCTGAAACCGTCAACCGTGGATTGAAACATGATGCCCGATGCCAGAACAACGCCCCGCACCGCGTGCGCATGTCCTTGTTTCGGATCTGCGGTTGACCGCGCGGCGGCGGGGCGTCTCTTCGCAAGCGGAGCTTGACCCATGGCCATCATCCAGCGCACGAAGGGCGGGCAGAAGGTCGGAAACCTGATCGTCCGGATTACAGACTATGATTCGCGGACAGGTGAGGGCAGGCGGCGGGAAGTTTCTCTGGGGACTCGCGACCGGGCCATCGCAAAACGGATTCAGGCCCAACTGAAGGAAGAGGCCCTCCAGCATCGCGCCGAGGCGGCGCAATGGGCGGATCTTCGGCGTAGGGGGCTGTCAGATCCCGTGAGGGAAACGGTCGCGAGGCAGGGCAAGCGCGAGCTGGCGGCGCATCTGGCGGACTTCCGGGCGGTGCTGGAGG
>CBFCZU010000250.1:0-6256 GCA_965602635.1 uncultured Planctomycetales bacterium
TCATCAGGATGGTCGAGTCGCGTGGGGCCACCTTCGTAACCGACGATCACTGCACCGGGACACGCTACTTCTGGAATAACGTTGAAGTCGACGGGGATGTACTGAAGTGCGTGGCGGAGCGCTACGTCAAGCGCGTGCCCTGCCCGTCGAAGGATTGGCCGGAGCGCACGCGCGTCGCCCATGTGCTCGAGTTGGCCAAAGCCTACAACGTGCAGGGCGCGATCGTCGTGCAGCAAAAATTCTGTGATCCCCACGAGCTCGACATCCCGGCCTTGAACAAAGCTCTGAGCCAGGCGGGAATCAAGACGCTCTTCTTGGAATTCGACGTCACCGTGCCGATCGGCCAGTTCAGAGTCAGGGTCGAGGCCTTCCTCGAGATGCTCCAGGAAGACGACCTCTTTTGACGCTTGACCGCGGAAAGGAAAGCGATGTCGCATAAGCCGAAGTACAAGACGGCGCCCCTCAAGTCCTGGAAGAAGGCCAAGGAGCTGCGCCAGAAATACTACGAGGACTACGCCCAGGCCCACGAGCGCGGGGGGTTGCGCTGGTCCGGCGGGGCCTGGAGCTTCAGTGCCATCCCTTCCGGCCTGGGGCCGGACGTGTACAGCCTGAGCAGTGAGCCCTATGCCGCCAGCATCGCCTTCAATAAGGAGCTTTCACTCAGGTGCCTCGAGGCCGCCGAGAAAGTAGGCTACGCGCGCGATCTATGTGCTTACATGCGCAACTACTGGGGTTCGGTCATCCTTGACGAGTATGCCTTCGGCGGCAAGTTCCCCAAACCCGATTTCATCTGGCAGGATCACATTTGTTGTAGCCACGCCAAGTGGTACCAGGTGGTCAGCGACCTGGAGGGTGGCATCCCGCATTTCTCCATGGATGTGGCCGTCGGGCCGTACAATGAAATGAAGCCGCACAAGATCGATTACCTGGTCGGCCAGATGCACGATGGTATCGAGTGGCTGGAGAAAACCACTGGCAGGAAGTACGACGACGAGCTGCTGATCGACGCGGTCAAAAACGAATTCCGCACTACGTCTACTTGGGCGGAGATCTGTGTCTATAACAAGCACGTTCCGGCACCGCTGGAAGAGAAGACCATGTACGCGCTCTACGTGTTGGGTACGCTCAACAAGCACGACCGGGAGGTAGCTGACTTCTACGAGGAGCTCCGCGACGAGGTCAAGGAGCGCGTCGAGCAGGGCATCGCCGCCATCCCGAACGAGCAGTGCCGCCTGATGAGCGACACCCAGCCCCCGTGGGGGTTTTTGAGCATTTTCCGCTACATGGAGGAATTCGGAGCGATTTCCATAGGCTCGCTTTACACCTTCGGGCTGATCGGGATCTGGGAGGATAAACCGGACGGATCGTGGGGCCCGCGTACCACGCCCATGCAGAAGGGCATTGAGATCAAAGATCGGGATCAGGCCCTGCGCCTGTATGCCGACTGGACGCTCAGCAAACCCGAGTGGCAACACTTTTACTCTCCCCATCTCAAGACCGAAATGATGGTTAGGATTGCCAGGGAATGGCAGCTCAATGGAATCCTGTTGCACTACAACCGCGGCTGCGAGGGTCTTTCGCTGGGCATCGCGGAGAATCGTCTCGGGCTGATCGAGGCCGGTTTTCCGGTGATGGCGTTCGAGGGGAACATGGGCGACGAGCGCGAGTTCGATGAGGCACGCGTCAAGGCCCGTTTCGACGCCTTCATGGAAACGCTCGATGTCAAGAAGAACGGCAGGTCGTAGCGCGCAACCATTGGAGACTGACGAGAATGATTACAGCTGGTATTGATATCGGAGCTAAGACGGTCAAGGTCGTGCTCGGGCAGGATGGAAAGGTGTTGGCCAGGCGCCTTGTTCCCGCCGGCCTCGACACCGCCGCCGTCACCCAACAGGCTTTGGATGAGGCGCTGGCCGACAGCGGCCTGAGCAGGGGGCAGGTGGATCGGTTCATGGCTACCGGCGCAGGCCGGAAAGACTGCGCCATTACGGACCAGGAGATTACCGAGGTCGGTGCCGCGGCCAAAGGCATTCTCCATGTCTGCAAGTCTTGCCGCACGGTGATCGACGTGGGTGCCGAAGAGGGGCGCACCGTGCGCTGCGACGAGAACGGCAAGGTAATTGACTTTGCCTATAACGAGAAGTGTGCTGCCGGAGCTGGGACGTTTGCCGAGGGCATGGCCCGGGCGCTCCAGGTCCCCCTCGAAGAGCTGGGCCCGCTCTCTCTGAAGTCTGAGCAAGCGGTGCAGATGAACGCCCAATGTGCGGTCTTCGCGGAATCCGAGGTTGTTACCTTGATCCACAACAAGACGCCCCGCGAGGATATTGCCCGGGCCGTGTTGGACGCAATCGCGAGCCGCATTATCTCGATGCTCAGAAAAGTCGGCTTCGCGAAGGACATCGCTCTGATCGGCGGCATGGCTCTCAATCCCGGTTTCGTGAAGGCGATGAAGCGCGGCTTAGAGATGGACGTGTACGTTCCCGAAGACCCCGAGTACATCGGCGCCCTGGGGGCAGCCCTGGCCGCCGCAGAATAGACGTCGTGAGCTAGCGTGTCTTTATCAGGAGGCCCTGACGTTGAGTGAAAAAAAGGAGTTCTGGCGTTGGAAAGAGTACCGCTGGCACGATGAGGGCGGCGACTGGAGGAATGCCGACATCGTCAGCACCGGCGTGGACATAGGCTCGGTCAGTTCCCAGGCGGTCATCCTTCTGGACGGCAAGCTCTACGCCTTCAGCAATCAACGCACGGGTTTTGACAGCCCCCAGAGCGCTAATCAGTCCATCAACTGGGCCATGGAAGGCACGGGGATGACCCTCGAGGATATTCATTATACGGTCGGCACCGGCTACGGCCGGGTCAATGTACCCTTTGCCGACAGAGCCCTCACGGAGATCGCCTGTCACGCCCGTGGCGGCAACCTCATGTATGGGCCTAGTGTGCGCACCATACTGGACATGGGCGGGCAAGACTGCAAGGCGATTCGCTGCGATGAGCGCGGCAAAGTCGAAGCCTTCCTGATGAACGACAAGTGTGCGGCCGGAACCGGACGCGGGATGGAGGTCTTCGCGGACCTTCTCTCGGTCCCCGTTGAGGAGGTCGGTGAGCTCTCCCTCTCGGTGGAGCAGGAGCCTGAGCCGGTTTCAAGCACCTGCGTGGTCTTTGCCAAGTCAGAGGCCTCCGCACTCTTGCGCGCAGGCTGGCCCAAGAACAAGGTGCTGGCCGCCTACTGTTCGGCGATGGCCCACCGCGTCGTAACACTGCTCGAACGGATCGAGGTGAAGAAGGACTTTGCCATCACAGGCGGCATCGCCAAGAACAGCGGCGTCGTCAAGCGCCTCGAGCGCGAACTGGGCCTGGAGTCCCTGAAAAGCACATACGATTCGCAAATCGCCGGTGCTTTAGGCGCGGCGTTGTTCGCACAGGCTTTGGAAACCAAGCGCCGCAAAGCTCGAGACCGCGGCGTGGCGGAAGCGACATGATAGCAAACTACGGTTACAAGGACGGCTCCGGCGACTACTTTATCGCCATCGACACTGACAAGTGTGACGGCTGCGGCGACTGTGTATCGGCCTGTCCCAACGGGGTTTTCGTTGTCGGGGAGGATGCAAACGACCCACTACGCGACGAGCCCGTGGCCATGGTGAGCGAAGACCAGCGCAAGAAGCTCAAATACACCTGTGCCCCCTGCAAGCCCGACCGCAATCGCCCTCCCTTGCCCTGCGTGCAGGCCTGTAAACCAACGGCCATTTCGCATTCATGGTAGTCGTGGCCGGCCCCGACGTCCGCCGATGAACTGGCACTGAGCTTGTAATGGTCACCGTCACCATCGATGGCAACGCATTTGAGGCAGCGGAGGGCGCCACGATTCTCTCCGCCGCCACGGATAACGGAGTGTACATACCACATATCTGCCATCATCCAGATCTCCCGCCTTTTGACAGGCTACCGCTGGCCACGCGCATCTTTCGGGGCGACAGATGCTATGACCACCAGCCAATAGCTGAAGACGAATTGCGCCAGATGGAGGGTTGCGGACTTTGTATGGTTCTAGTGGAGGGGCTGCCCGAGCCGGTGCGGGCCTGCCAGACGGCGGTGGCTCCCGGCATGTCCGTCCAGACGCAGAGCGACACGCTCAAGGAAGTCAGGCGCACCAACTTGATGGAGGTCTTCGCGCGCCACCCGCATGCCTGCTTGACCTGCGCCCAGCGGGAGGGTTGCAGTCTGGAGGACTGCTCCGCCAACGTGCCGAAGGAGGAGCGCTGCTGCAGCCAATTCCACAATTGCGAGCTGCGTAAGGTCGCCGAGTATGTGGGTGTGAAGGAGGAAACACCGCGCTACCGGCCCGCGGGGCTACCGGTCTTGGCTGACGAACCGCTGTTCTCGCGCGATTTCAATCTCTGCATCGATTGCGCCAGGTGCGTGCGGATCTGCAATCAGGTGCGCGGCGTGGAGGCGCTTGGCATAGTCCACAATGGCGGCCGCCTGGTCGTAGGTAGTGTCGCTCCGACGTTGATGGAATCGGCCTGTAAGTTCTGCGGGGCCTGTGTCGAGGTGTGCCCGACCGGCTGCCTGACGGACAAGGAGGCACAACCGGGCGACCGGGAACGCTGGCTGGTGCCTTGCGTTCATAGCTGCCCGGCCGGGGTGGACGTGCCCGGCTACATACGCCGAATCGCCGACGGGGACGTCAAGGGAGCCGCGGCACTAGTCTGGGAGAAGCTGCCCTTGGCGAACGTGCTGGGCCATGTCTGCTTTCACCTCTGTGAATACGAGTGCCGCCGCAAGCAGATCGACGACCCGATCGCCATCTGCGCGTTGAAGCGATTCGCGTTGGAGGCCGGCGACGGCGCCCTGTTGAAGGAGGCGGTCGAACCCCCGCAGAGCGGCAAGAAGGTGGTTGTGGTCGGCGCCGGTCCAGCAGGATTGGCCGCGGCTTACTTCCTGAGGTTCAAAGGTCACACCGTCACCATTCTCGAGGCCACGGAATCGCCGGGCGGCATGCCGAAGCTCTCCATTCCGAGCTACCGACTTCCCCAAGCAGTCTTGGAGAAAGATCTCGCCGCGATCCGGAACCTGGGTGTGGAGGTCAGGGCCGGATGTCGCCTGACCAGCGGTGAGGCCATGGTTGATCTTTTGGGCCAGGGCTTCGACGCCGTACTGGTCGCTGTTGGCCTGCCGGAGAGTAAGAAGATCGCGCTCGAGGGAGTCGGTCTCGACGGCGTGTTTTGGGGACTTGAATTCCTGAGAGAGGTCAAGGCGGGAAAGACGTTCGACCTCGGCGACAGAGTCGTCGTCGTGGGTGGCGGCAACGTGGCCATTGACGTAGCCATGACGGCGCTGCGCCTGTCCGGCGGAAGCGTGCGCCTGTTCTGCCTGGAGAGCCGCGAAGAGATGCCGGCCCACGCCCACGAGATCCAGAAGGCCGAGGCCGAGGGAGTCCAAGTCAACCCAAGTTGGGGGCCCGCTGCCATCCTGGGTAGGCAGGGAAAGGTAAAGGGCGTGGAGTTTCGCTGTTGTGTGGCCGTGTTCGACGAGCAGCGGAATTTCGCCCCGAGCTTCGACGAGCAGCAGAGGCTGACAGTCGATGCCAGCGCGGTGATACTCGCCATCGGCCAGGCTCCACCAGACGGTCTACCCGCCGAGGGAGAGGGAGTCTTCCTGGCGGGTGATATCGCGAGCGTGTCCACCGGCGGCGGATCGGTGATCGACGCCGTGGCTTCCGGGCGTGCGGCTGCCGAACGAATTGACGGATACCTGGGCGGCGATGGCGACGTGTCACTCCAATTCACTGACCACGCACCTCCCAACACCTCGATCGGACGCGAGGAGGGATTCGCGCCGTGCGCCCGGGTGCCGCTGCCGTGCGCCCCTCCTGAGCAGCGCTGTGCTGACTTTCGGGAGATTGAGGGAACCTACTCGTCCGAAGCAGCACTGGCCGAGGCACGGCGTTGCCTCCAATGCGACCTGCGGCTGATGATCGCTGAGCCGGCCCTTCCGCCGGAAAAGTGGCTGGACTTCAACCGTTCCAATGTGGACCAGGTTCCGGCCGTCGAAGGGGTTTTCATCTTGGCCAATGGCGACAAGAAACCCGTGGCGATCAAAGGTGTGGCAGACATCCAGGCGGGGCTTCTGGAAAAGCTCGAGTCGGCCGCCGAAGTGGGGTTCTTCCTCTGGGAAGAGGATCGGATGTACACCAAACGTGAAAGCGAGCTGATTCAACAGCACCTGAAGCAGTATGGCGAACTGCCCGGCGGAG
>CBFCZU010000251.1:0-6220 GCA_965602635.1 uncultured Planctomycetales bacterium
AGGTCGGGGGCGTACTGCTTGGGGTGCAGCATGACCAGCGCGAAGCTGCCGTTCGAGTCGAACCCCTCCCCCAGGCGCAAGCTCTGTTTGAGGTAGTCCACCGCCTTGAAGTCGGGCGGGACCATGGGGCCCATGGCCTGCCTGATGAGGGCCTCCGCCCGCCCGGCCGTGCCCTCGATGCTCCGAACGGCCACGAAGCCCAGGCAGTGATCGGGGATCAGCTTCAGCAGCCGCGGGTCAAACTTCTCCGCCGGCCTGGTGGCGGGCTTGGTGGCGGGTTCTGCCTGCCCCAGCCTGGGGATCGCCAGCAGGGACGCCGCACAGGCTGAGAGGATCGCGATAACGGACAGACGCGTTGGCTTTGACATGCTCTTGCCCCTTTCCTGGTCTATCTCGGTCCCATTCGACCGAACCGGTTGTGTATACGGCCGGATCGGCGGTTTGTCAACTCCACGCTTCAGCGCCTCACGGGGACGTATCCGCCCGGAGGGGAACTTGCGCGGCAAAGTGGGAATCGCAACGCCGGGCCGATTCTGGTAAGGTATCGGGCCGGTTTGGCGGAGGCTGCGATGGAGAGAACGCTTATAAAGGATGCGCTGACCGAGGTGCCCGCCGGGGCGGAGCTGACGGTGGCCGGATGGGTCAAGACCGTCCGCGCCTCCAAGGGCGGCTTCAGCTTCATCAACCTGAACGACGGCTCGTGCCTGGCGAACATTCAGGTGATCGCCGACGAGAAGCTTCCCAACTACGCCGAGGAGGTGTCTCGCCTCACGGCCGGGGCGTCGGTGATGGCGACCGGCCGGCTGGTCGAAAGCAAGGGTGCCGGCCAGCGGGTGGAGATGCAGGCGACGGAGGTCCGCGTTCTGGGCCCGGCCGACGCCGAGCGCTACCCCATCCAGCCCAAGCGCCACAGCTTCGAGTTCCTGCGGACCCAGGCGCACCTCCGGCCGAGGACCAACACCTTCGGCGCGGTCGCGCGCGTCCGCAACGCCCTCTGCCAGGCGATACACGAGTTCTTCCAGTCGCGCGGCTTCCTGTACGTCCACACGCCCATCATCACCGCCAGCGACTGCGAGGGGGCCGGGCAGCTCTTCCGAGTTACCACGCTCGAGCCCGGCCAGGAGGAGGCCGACGACTTCTTCGGCCGCCGGACAAACCTGACCGTCTCGGGCCAGCTCGAAGCCGAGACCTACGCCTGCGCGCTGGGCAGGGTCTATACCTTCGGGCCGACGTTCCGGGCCGAGAACTCCAACACGCCGCGGCACCTGGCGGAGTTCTGGATGGTCGAGCCGGAGGTGGCCTTTGCCGACCTCGCCGCCAACGCCGACCTGGCGGAGGACTTCGTGAAGTTCGTCTTCGCCGCCGTGCTGGAGCGCTGCCCGGATGACATGGCCTTCCTGAACGAGCGGATCGACAAGACGCTCATCGAGACGCTCAGCCGCGTGGTCGAGAGCGAATTCGTCCGGCTGACGTACACGGAGGCGGCCGAGATACTCGCCAAGGCCAAGGGGCAGTGGGAATTCCCGCCCCATTGGGGGGCCGACTTCCAGACCGAGCACGAGCGGTTCCTGACCGAGCAGACATTCAAGAAGCCGGTGATCGTCACCGACTTCCCGGCGTCCATCAAGCCGTTCTACATGCGCCTCAACGACGCCTCCGCCGGCGAGGGCGACCGGCAGACCGTCGCGGCCATGGACGTGCTGCTGCCAAAGATCGGAGAGATAATCGGCGGCTCGCAGCGCGAGGAGCGGTTGGACGTGCTCACCGAGCGGATGAAGGCACAGGGGCAGGATCCGGAGGCGTACTGGTGGTACCTGGACCTGCGGCGCTACGGCTCGGTCCCCCACGCCGGGTTCGGGCTGGGGCTGGAGCGGACCGTCCAGTTCGCCACCGGCATGGCGAACATCCGCGACGTGATCCCGTTCCCCCGTACGCCCCGCTCGGCGGAGTTCTGACGGCCGCACTCTTGGAGCCTTGCTCGCTTTGCCGTTTTGGCGACGCTCGGGGGTGCTGCGAATACTGAGTGGACTATGAGAATTGAACTTCACCTTCACACGAGCCGTTACAGCGCCTGTGCCACGGCCACCGCCTCGCAGCTCATGGAGCAGATGGTCCGGATCGGCTACGAGGCCGTGTACATAACCGAGCACGACGCCGTCTGGAGCGACAGGGAGATCGAGCAGGTTCAGCTCGGCTACCCCGACATCCGCGTCTTCCCGGGCATGGAGCTGAGTATCGGGTCGGAGCTGGTCAAGCACCTCCTGGTGCTGGGGACGAACGATCCGGCCTACCTGGCGCTGCGTGACGACCCGGCCGGCATACTGACCAAGGCCCGCGACGAGGGGCACCTGACGATCCTGGCCCACCCGTTCCGCTGGGAAGGTGCCGAGGAGATGCTCCAGGCGGGGCTGCTGCCCGACGCCCTGGAATACCGCACCGGCAACCACAGCCCCAGCGAGGCCAAGGAGGCCGAGGCCGCCAGCGCGACCTACGGCCTGCCGCTGGTGAACGCCGGCGACGTGCACTCCCCGCGGTTCCTGGACCGCTTCTGGATCGAGACCGACCGCCCGGTGCACCAGGCCGACGACATCCGCCGGGCCGTCATGAACCGCGCGTACGTCAACCGCTCCGAGAAGGACAAGTAGGCGCGGCGGATGCGCGGTCGAGAATCAGAGGTCGGCCCCCGTCACCGCTGGCGGTAAACGATTCTCCCCTTGGTCAGGTCGTATGGGCTGAGGTGGACGAGGACGCGGTCGCCGGGCAGGATGCGGATGTAGTACTTGCGCATCTTCCCGGAGATGTGCCCGATGATCTGGTGGGGCTTGCCGCCCATGTCCAGCTCCAGGCGGAACATGGCGTTGGGAAGCGCCTCCAGGACACGCGCCTCTACCTCTATTGCGTCGCCTTTTGCCATACGTTACTTGCCTTGCGGAAATGACCCATCCGGGGCAGTTGCGTTACTATAACGCCAGCAGCCGCGGGAGTCAACGTTCCCCGCCGGCTTTTTGGCGGGAGGTGGCTCGGCTATCCGCGGGCTGCCCCGCGTTGACATAGCCGGCGCGCTGGAGGATCATCGCCGAGGGACTATTGTGGTGATGGGGCTCGCCCCGAGCTGCCTTGACCGGAACGTGCCTCGTGAGGAACAGACCCGAAGGGGCGCCGGAAGTCAGCGGCGAGCGAAGTCCCTGAGGAGGCCTGAGCGCTATCCCGGCCCGAAGGGCCGCGGGAGAGTAGCCGGGGGCGTCAGCCCCCGGAAACAGGGCCCGCCAAGAAAGCCAAGCCCCGAAGGGGCGCCGGAGACAAGGCATGTCATACACCTGCTTGAACTACCACATCATGTTCTCCACAAAGCAGCGCCGTGGGCTTATCACGCCAGCCGTCCTTCCGCGCCTTTGCGCATATCTGGGGGGCATGATCAAGACTCAGGGCGGCCGGCCCATCGAGATCAACGGGCCCGAAGACCACATCCATATCATCGCATCCCTGAGCCCGAGGATTTCGATCTCCGACTGCATGAGGGACCTGAAGGCCAACAGCACCAACTGGATTCACGAAACCTTTCGCCAGTTGCGGGCCTTCTACTGGCAGGATGGATACTCGGCCTTCTCTGTGTCGCCGTCTGCGCTTCAAAACGTGGTGAAGTATGTCAAGAATCAGCAGGAGCATCACAGGAAGGTCTCTTTTGAGGAAGAGTTGAAGCGGCTCTTGGACAGCCATGGGATTGAGTATGACGAGCGCTATCTGTGAGAGCGTTTTCCGGCGCCCCGTCGGGGCTGGCGCGGACGCCCGGTGCGCCGCCGGGGGCTGGCGCCCCCGGCTACTTTCCTCCGACCCTTCGGGTCGCTTCCGGCGCCGCTTCGGCCGAGGTAGTGAAACTGCTGCGAGAAAGGATGGACCGCTCACAGTCGCCAAAACCAATCGCAAGGAGCCGGAAATGAGACTCACCGTGCGAGTGAACGAGGTAAGGGGCAACTGCCCCGTCTATCAGGTCGGCGACACCTTCACGCTGGAGGATGGATACCGGCTGGCGTCGGCCAAGCCGGTGTGCATGCATTCGCTGGCGTCGCTGATGCCGCACTACAACGCCCTGCGGGTGTCGCCGCCGTCGCACTGGGGGCTGGCGGGCAAGGACGACCCCTCGAAGGCGTATTTCCAGTGCCTGGACCCGGCCACCCACACGGGCGGCGGCACGGTGGTCTTCGAGGTGTCGCGGGAGGACTAGGCGGGCCGTCGCCCCCGGCGCCGCCATTGATCGGCTTGCGTGGCCATGGCGGGCGGAATATAGTAGGGGCCGTTCGCCGGACAAAGGAGCGCGATAAAATGAGCGTGAAGAAATACGAGGGCAAGCTGGTTGCCCCGCCCAAGGCGACGTTCGCGGTGGTCGTCAGCCGGTTCAACGAGTTCGTCACCAGCAAGCTGCTGGCAGGCGCGCTGGACGCCTTCACCCGCCACGGCGTGGACGAGGGCAACATCGAGGTGGTCTGGTCGCCGGGCAGCTTCGAGATGCCCTTGCTGGCGCAGCGGCTGGCGGCCTCGGGCAAGTACGCCGCGGTGGTCTGTCTGGGGGCGGTCATCCGTGGCGGAACCCAGCACCACCAGTACATCGCCTCGGAGGTGGCCAAGGGCGTCGCGGCGGCGTCGCTCAACACGGGCGTGCCGTGCATCTTCGGCGTGCTCACCTGCGACACCATCGAGCAGGCCATCGAGCGGGCGGGCACCAAGAGCGGCAACAAGGGCGCGGACGCCGCCGTGGCCGCCATCGAGATGGCCAACCTCCTGGCCCAACTCCCGCCGGGGGGCAGTTGAGCCCGGCCGTGATCGAGCACCACAAGGCAAGGCGGCTGGCGCTCCAGGGGCTATGCTGCCTCGACGTGCGCGGCCAGGACGCCCTGGCCGAGACCCTCGAGTTCATCGTCGACGGGCGAGAGAACCCACAGACACAGGCCGAGGCGGAGGCCATGCTGCGCGGCGCCTTTCAGGCCCGAGACCAGGCCGACCGACTCATCAACCGCGAAAGCCACGACTGGAACGTGGGCCGCATGGCTCTGGTTGACCGGAACATCCTCCGCCTGGGCGTGTGGGAACTCCTGGCCGGGCGGCGCACCAGGAAGGTCGCCATCGACGAGGCCGTCAGGCTGGCGAAGGAGTTCTCCTCCGCCGAGTCCGGGCGGTTCGTCAACGGCGTCCTCGACGCCGTCGCCCGCGGCCTGCGAGAAACGAAGAAAAATGCAAGCGACCCACACAGAGACTCAGAGGAACCGAGACAGGAATAGACTTTCATTCTGCTCAGTTTCTCTGGCACTCTGTGTCGCAAAGGGATTGGCGTAATGGCGTTATTCAGGAAGGCGATAGCTCACCTTGCCAAGGGGCTGGTGCGGACGCGTCAGCGTCTGATGGGCGGCCTGCGCAGCCTGCTGAGCGGCCGGCAGATCAGCGCCGAGCTGCTGGACGAGCTCGAGGAGCGCCTGATCGCCGCCGACATGGGCGTGGCGACGGCGATGAGGATACGGGCCGACCTCCAGGCCGCCTGGGAGGACAAGCGCCTCGACAAGGGCGACGACGTGCTTGAGTTCCTCAAGGCCGAGATGAAGCAGTACTGGCCCGAGGCCGACCGGAGCGTGCACTTCGCCGAGACCCCGCCGACGGTCATCCTGGTGACGGGAATCAACGGCTCGGGCAAGACCACCTCGGTCGCCAAGCTCGGCTACGTCTTCAAGCAGGCCGGGCGGAAGGTCGTCCTGGCGGCGGCCGACACCTTCCGCGCCGCCGCCGTCGAGCAGTTGACCATCTGGGCCGACCGCATCGGCGTGGAGATCGTCAAGGGCACGGGCGGCGCCGACCCCGCGGCCGTGGTGTACGACGCCTGCGACGCGGCCGCGGCGCGCAAGGCAGACGTGCTGCTCGTGGACACCGCCGGGCGGCTGCACACCCAGGACCACCTCATGCGGGAGCTGACCAAGATAAGGAAGGTGGTTGCCAAGAAGATCGACGGCGCCCCCCACGAGACGCTGCTGGTGCTCGACGCCACCACCGGGCAGAACGCCGTCAGTCAGGCCAAGGCCTTCCTCGAGGCGGTGGAGGTGAGCGGCATATTCCTGGCCAAGCTCGACGGCACGGCCAAGGGCGGCATCGTGGTCGCCATCCGCGACGAGGTGAACCTGCCGGTGAAGTTCGTGGGCATCGGCGAGCAGCCGCCCGACGTCGAGCCCTTCGACCCCGA
>CBFCZU010000252.1:0-6191 GCA_965602635.1 uncultured Planctomycetales bacterium
TTCTTCGGCGGCTTCTGGGTGAGCAGCTTTGCGGCGGCGGCGAGGATCTCATCCGGCTCGGCCATCCGCCCCACCCCCCGGGTCCCGCAGGCCAGGTAGCCCTCGCCCGGGCCGACCACGTGCACCCCCCAGTCGGTCAGGCGGACGAGGTTCGCCTGCGTGGCCGGGGCCTGCCACATCCGGGTGTTCATCGCCGGGGCGATCAGGATGGGGCACTGCCCGGTCGCCGACAGCGCCAGGGCGCCGACCAGCTCATCGGCGATCCCCGCGGCGAGCTTGGCCATCAGGTTGGCTGTGGCCGGGGCGATGACCATCAGGTCGGCCAGCTCGGCCAGGGCTATGTGCCCGGCCTGGAAGCTCTCGGCCGACTGCCACATGGAGCTGTACACCTGCCGGCCCGTGAGCGTCTGGAACGTCAGCGGGGTGACGAACCTGGTGGCCGCCTCGGTCATGGCCACGGTCACGCCCGCCCCGGACTGCACGAGCCTGCTGGCCAGGGCGGCGGACTTGTAGCACGAGATACCGCCGCTGACGCACAGCAGCACTTCGCAGCCGTCGAGTTTCGGCTTGCCTTCGCCGCTCATGACTCGTTCCCGGGGCGGTCAGTCCCTCTCCGGGAGGACGATGATCTCCTCCGGCAGGGGGATGTCGGAGTTCTCATAGTCGATGGCGATCTTGCCCTGAGTGATCTCCTCTATCACCAGCTCGATGTCCGTCATCCCGGGCTTGCGCTGCACCAGGGGCCTGCCGCCTTCCAGTAGCTCGCCCAGACGTTTCTGAATGAGGGCGGTCAGCTTGAACCGCCCGCCGACGTTGTGAATGAGCTCGTCGCTCCTGAGTGCCTCGATCATTCTTCGGTAGTCTCCTGCTTGATGATGGCGACCACCCGCTGGACAGCCGCGGCCAGGTCGTCGTTGACCACGCTATTAGTATAGACGCCGCTGCCCTCGGCGGCGCGGATTTCGTCTCTCGCCCTGTCGACTCTCCGCTCGATCATTTCCGCCGACTCGGTGCCGCGCCCGGCGAGCCGTCGCTTCAGCTCGGCCTCGCTCGGCGGGCGGACCAGCACGAAGGTCGCCCCGGGCGCCTTGCGATGCACCTGCAGGCCGCCCTGAACGTCGATTTCCAGGATGACCGTCTTTCCCTCCGCCAGTGCCCGTCGGGCGGCGGCGGTGGGCGTGCCGTAGTAGTTGCCGAAGACCTCGGCCCACTCCAGGAACTCGCCCTCGGCGATCATCTTCTCGAAGGTCGGGCGGTCCACGAAGCTGTAATCGCGCCCGTCAACCTCCCCGGGCCGCGGGCGCCGCGTCGTCGCCGAAACGCTGAAGACCGCCCCCGTCCGCGACAGCACCTGCCGGACGATGCTGCTCTTGCCCGCTCCGCTCGGCCCGGTGACCACCACCAGCCTGCGCTGCTCGGCGGGCGACATCCCGGACTCGCCGTCTCCGCGTTCGATTGGTCCTACTCCAGGTTCTGGACCTGTTCCTTGATGCGGTCGATTGCCGTCTTGATCTCCACCACGCCCTGGGTGATGGCGGCGTCGTTGGCCTTGGCGGAGATGGTGTTCGCCTCGCGGAGCATCTCCTGGGCGATGAAGTCGAGCTTCCTGCCCGGCTGGTCCTCGCCGCCGAGGACCGACCCGAACTGCGCCAGGTGGCTGGCCAGCCGCGACAGCTCCTCGGCTATGTCGCTGCGCTCGGCGAAGACGGCCACTTCGCGGGCGAGGTTGTCGGCGTCGATCTCCAGCTTGGCCGCAGCCGTCAGCTCCGCCACCCGGCGGAGCAGCCGCTGCTGGTAGTCCGTGACCACCTGCGGGGCGCGCTGGGCGATCTCGCCGAGCTTGGCCTTGATGGACCCGCACCAGCCGACGAGGTCCTTGGCAACGGTCGCCCCTTCCTCGGTCTGCATGTGCAGGACCTGCCCGATCGCCTCGTCGATGAGCTGCGTCAGTCCCGCCTGGAGCTCCTGGTTGAGGCCCTCGCCCTCCGGCGGGATGCACACGCCCGGAAGCTGAAGCAGCGAGGCGAGGTCGATGCTCAGGGGAACGTCCATCTGATCGGGGCGGACGATCTCGAGTTGTTCGAGGTAGCGTTCGAGAGCGGCGGTGTTGACCTCGCAGGCGGCCTCGGCGGAGACGGCCCTGGTACGCATGACGAAGTACACGCTGCCGCGGCGCAGCCGGGCGCGAAGCCGCTGCTCGATCCCCGCTTCCAGGCCCGTCCAGACGTCCGGCACGCGGATGGTCGCCTTGAAGTGCCGGCTGTTGACCGAGCGGATCTCCACCGAGCATTGCAGGCCCGCAAGCTCTCGGCTGACCTGCCCGAACCCTGTCATTGACCGCGGCATGGCAGCTCTCCTAAGGCGCCGGCGAGCTTGCCGGCGCGGTGGCTGACGGTTGGGACGAGGGCCTCTTCAGCGGGTACTCCCCCACCGCCACTTCGCTCGGCCGCCCTTCATCCAGATACGCCCGGGCCTTGATTGTCACACCCGGGGCCACACGGACGCCCTGGACGTAGAGCGGCGATTCATCGGTCGGAGTGGACCCGTCGGTGGTGTAGTAGATCTTGGCCCTTTCCGCCGCGCAGGTGAGCTTGACCTCCAGCGGGGCGATAATGGCCTGCGAGTCGGGGCTGAAGGTCGGCATGGGGATGGGGTAATAGGCTGTGACCACCTCGCTGGGCTTCCAGGCCGAGCGGAACCCCCGCGCCTTGAGCAGCGTCCCCGGCTCGACCGGGATGCGCACCTCGTATCGCCGCGACCGCCGCGTCGGCTCGGCCCCGTCCCTGGTGTAGTAGATCTCCGCGGCGCCCGTGTCGGCCCGTATGCCGACGTAGGTGATCTTGTTGATAGACATGGCGGGGGGATCGAACGCCAACTGCCCGATCTGCTCCATCCTCGGGTGGAACCACTTGTTGACCGTGATCGCCAGCAGCAGGAACACTCCCGCCAGGATGATGGTCACCCAGGTGAAGACGTCTCCGATCCGCGTGCCGAACGCCGTCTGCCCCATCCCCCCGAAGGCGCCGCTCAGGCCCGAGCCCCGCCCCTTCTGGAGCAGCACAACGACGATCAGCAGCGAGCAGACGATCAGGAACAGCGTTATCAAAAGTATGTTCATGCGGCTTCTCTCTCAGTTTGTCGCCGGCGGGGCAGACATTCCGACCTCTACTATGGCGGCGAAGTCGGCGGCTTTCAAGCTTGCCCCGCCGATCAGCGCCCCGTCGATGTCGGGGCAGGCCAGCAGCTCGGCGGCATTGGAGGGCTTGACCGAACCGCCGTACTGGATGCGAGTGTTCTCGCCCGTGGCCGGGTCGAACAACTCGCCCAGCAGTTGGCGGATCATCTGGTGCACTTCCTGGGCCTGATCGGTGGTTGCCACCACGCCCGTGCCGATCGCCCAGACCGGCTCGTAGGCGAGCGTGACGCCGGCCATGTCCGCCGCGGAGACGCCCTCCAGGCCCAGGCGAACCTGGCGCGTGACCACCTCCTGCGTCTCGCCGGCCTCGCGCTCGGCCAGAAGCTCGCCCACGCAGAGGATCGGGCGCAGGCCCTCGCTGAGGGCCTTGAGCAGCTTGCGGTTGATCAGCTCGTCGGTCTCGCCTATGACGTGCCGCCGCTCGCTGTGCCCGCAGAGCACGTTGCTGCATCCGACGTCCTTGAGCATGGCGGCGGAGATCTCGCCGGTGTAGGCGCCGTCGTTCTCGTAGAAGATGTCCTGGGCGCCCAGTGCGATGGGCGAGCCGGCCAGGATCTTCCCCACCGCCTGGAGGTGGACGAACGGCGGGCAGGCGGCCAGGTCTATCGCCTCGACGGAGGCGAGCTTCTCGACCAGCGCCTCGGCGAGCTCGGCGGCCGAGGCCGAGGAAGTGTTCATTTTCCAGTTACCTGCGATGAAGAGCTTTCTGGGCATCATTTCTCCTTGGGCCTCTGGTCACTTCTCGATGCTGGCCAGCTCCCGTCCCAGGGCGCCGGCCACGGCGGCGATCTGGCGAACCATTTCCGCGAAGGCGTCCGGCAGCAGCGCCTGCGGCCCGTCGCAGAGCGCGTCTCCCGGGCGGTCGTGCACTTCCACGATCACCCCGTCCGCGCCGGCGGCGATCCCCGCCAGCGCCAGTGAGGTGACGAACTGTCGGTCGCCCGCCGTGTGCGAGGGGTCAACGATGATGGGCAGGTGGGAGTCGGCCTTGACGACGGGCACGGCCGAGACGTCGAAGGTGAACCGCAGCTCGGTCTCGAACGTCTTTATCCCGCGCTCGCACAGCACCACGTTGCGGTTGCCGCGCGAGAGGATGTACTCGGCGCTCATCAGGTACTCGCGGATGGTCGCCGCGAAGCCGCGCTTCAGCAGCACCGGCTTGCGGCACTCGCCGACGGCCTTGAGCAACTGGAAGTTCTGCATGTTGCGGGCGCCGATCTGGAGCATGTCCACGTAGCCGCTGACCAGTTCCACGTCGGCGGCGGCGAGCACCTCCGAGACGACGGGCATGGACAGCTCGTCGCCCGCTTCGCGGAGCATTTTCAGCCCCTCTTCGCCGAGGCCTTGGAAGTCGTAGGGGCTGGTGCGGGCCTTGAACGCCCCGCCTCGAAGCATGACCGCCCCGTGCTGACGGACTGCCCGGGAAATCCGCCCGAGCATGTCGCGGTCCTCGACCGCGCAGGGGCCCGCGATAACCGTCACCGCCCCCGGGCCGATGGTCGCCGAGCCGACCTTCACCTCCGTGCTGGCGGGGTGAAACTCGCGCGAGGCGAGCTTGTAGGGCTTCATGATCGGCACGACCCGCTCGACGCCCTCGAGCGACTCGAGGACCTGCTGGTGCCCGGGCTGCTTGTCGCCGATGGCGCCGATGATTGTCCGGAACTGCCCCCGCGAGACGTGCGCCGCGAGGCTCAGCCCCTCGATCCGCTCGATCACGCGGTCGATCTGCTGGTCCGTCGCGCCGGGTTGCATGATGACGATCATGTCAGAGAAGGATCTCTAATTTCACGTTCCGGGCCTCTCGCCCGAAAGCCCATGCCGCGGGAAAACCGCCCGGCCTCTGGAATCGCACTGGTCGCGGCGAGCGCGGCTCATCCTGCCGGAGATTCTATACCGGCTCGGTCGCCCTGGGGTAGCTGCCCAGCACGTGCATCTCCAGGCAGTGCCCGCGGGCGGCCTCGACGGCGTCGCGAACGTTCTGGTCGTCGATGTGCCCTTCGCAATCGACGAAGAAATAGTACTCCCAGTTGCGCCGCTTGCTGGGGCGGGTATCGATATTGGTCATGTTCACGGAATACTTGTCCAGGACGCTGAGCACTTCCACCAGCGCCCCCGCCTTGTGTGCGGTGGTGAACATGAGCGTCGTCTTGTCGTTGCCGGTGGGGCCGGGGTGCGTCTTGGAGATCACGAAGAACCGCGTCATGTTGGCGGCGGTGTCCTCGATGTTGGCGAAGATGATCTTCAGGTCGTACAGCTCCGCCGCCAGGGCCGACCCTATCGCCGCCAGCCCCTGCTCCCGGGCGGCCATTTCCGCCGCCTTGGAAGTGCTGGCGACCGGCACGCGCTCGAACTTGTGCGAGGTTCGCGACAGCCAGTTGCGGCACTGGGCGAAAACCTCCGGCTTGGTGGCGATCCTGGTGATCTCGTCTGGCCCGCAGTTGGCCAGGACGTTGTGATGCACCTCCACCAGCACCTCGGCGCAGACGCGCACCTCGTGATCGACGAAGGCGTCCATGGTTTCGACCACGCCGCCGCCGAGGCTGTTCTCGATGGGCACCAGCCCCAGGTCCACGTGCCCGCGGGCCGCCTCCTCGAAGACCGCCCGGATGTCCGCCAGCGGCAGATACTCGATGGAGGCGCCGAATTTCCGCATCGCCGCCAGGTGCGAGAAGCTCCCCTCGGGCCCGAGGTAGCCGACGCGCAACGGCTTCTCCAGGGCGAACGACCCGCTCATCAGCTCGCGGTAGATCGCCTGGAGGGTCCGCTGGGGCAGCGGGCCGGCGTTGAGGGCGGCGATCTGGTCGAGCACCTGCTTCTCCCGGTCGGGGGCGTATATCTGCCCGCCGGTGGCCCGCTTGGACTTGCCGACCTCGATGACGACCTTGGCGCGGGCGTTGAGCAGCTCGACGATCTTGCGATCCAGCTCGTCGATCTGCTTTCGCAGGGCCGACAAATCGCTCTTTCGGGGCTTGTCGGGGTTCTTCTCGGACATCTT
>CBFCZU010000253.1:0-6160 GCA_965602635.1 uncultured Planctomycetales bacterium
GGACATGATGAAGCAGAATCTGCTCCGCCAGGTGGACCAGGCCGCCCAGCGCTGGGAACGCGACTTCGAGGCGCGGACCACGCCCGCGCAGATCACCGCCTGGCAGAAGCAGCTCCGCGAGCGGCTCTGGCAGGTGCTCGGCGGTCCGTCGCCGCGGACGCCGCTCAACGCCCGGGTCACGGGCAAAGTCCAGCGCGACGGCTACGTGGTCGAGAAGGTCATCTTCGAGAGCCAGCCGGGGTTCCACGTCACAGCGCTACTGTGCCTGCCCGACGCGGCACGGTTCAAGCCGCCGCATCCCGGCGTCGTCGTGCCGGTCGGCCATACCGGCAACGGCAAGGCCTGGGACGAGTATCAGACGATGGGCGCTCTCCTGGCTCTCAACGGAATGGTCGGGCTTGTCTACGACGCGATAGACGAGTCGGAGCGCCTCCAGTACCGGGGAGAGCGTGGCCCGTTCGTGTTCGACAAGATGTGGGGCTCGGAGCTTCATGGCACGTATGGGCACATGATGATCCAGGTCGGCAGCGTGCTGCTGGGCCGCAACACGGCGTGGTTCGAGGTCTGCGACACGATGCGGGCGATTGACTACCTTCAGTCGCGGTCCGAGGTGGACCCGCAACGGATCGCCTGCACGGGCCACAGCGGCGGGGGCATCATCACCGCATACGTGCTCGCCCTGGACGACCGCGTCCAGGCGGCGGCGCCGAGCTGCTACCTCAGCTCGCTGCCCACGGTCATCAGCACGGTCGGCCCCCAGGACGCCGAGCAGCAGACCTGGGCGGCCCTGACCACCGGCCCGCAACCGACCGACCTGCTGATGCTCCGCGCCCCGGTGCCTACGCTGTTCTGCGCGGCCACCAAGGACGTCTACTTCGACGTTCGGGGCTCGCGGCGGGCCTTCCAGTATACCAAGCGGCTCTATGCGCGGCTGGGTTTTGGCCAACGGCTCGAGATGCTGGAGACCGACGGTCCCCACAGCTACAACCGCCTCCAGCGCGAAGCCATCGCCCGTTGGATGTCGCGCTGGCTGCTCCGCAAGGACCAGCCAATCGCGGAGCCACCGATCCGGCTGCTGACCGACCGCGAGGCCCAGTGCACGCCGGATGGCCAGGTCATGCGCCTCCCCGGCGCCCGCTCAGCGTATGATCTCAACGAGGACTACGAAAGCGTGCTCGCCAAACGCCGCGCGGCGGCGTGGGCTAGCGAAGACCGGGCCGCGCTCCTGGAGCGGGTCCGCCAGATCGCCGGCATCCGCGGCCTCGCCCAATTGCCGCTGCCGCGGGTCGAGAAAGGCGAGACCGCCAAACGGTCCGGCTATCGGATCGAGAGGCTCGAACTCCGGCCGGAGGAGGGCATCGTGCTGCCGGCTTGGCTGTTCGTGCCGGAGAAGGCACCGTCTGGCAGAGTCGTGCTCTATGTTCACGAGCGGGGGAAAGAGGCCGACGCCGCTCCCGGCGGACGCATCGAGCAACTCGTCCTCGGGGGCGACCGCGTGCTGACCGTGGACCTCCGCGGGACGGGCGAGACGCAGCAGACGGGACAGGGCAACTATGCGCTGATCGGCACGGACTGGAAGGACACCACGACGGCGTTCTGCCTCGGCCGGTCGTTCGTCGGCATGCGGGCCGAGGACGTGTTGACCGCCGCTCGTTACGCGACGCAGCACCTCGCCGGCGGCCCGGCGGCCGCGGTGGGCCTGCTCGCCGTGGGCAGCGTCGGCGTGCCCGCCCTGCACGCGGCCGCCCTGGAGCCGTCGTTGTTCCGCTCGGTGAAGCTCTCGCAGATGCTCGTCTCGTGGGCGAGCGTGATCCGCTGCCGCCTGACGTCGCTCCAGTACGTCAACGTCGTTCACGGCGCGTTGCTCGAATACGATCTCCCGAACCTGGCCGCCACCCTGGGCGACAAGCTCACCGTTGAGGACCCCAGGGACGGCGCCGGCAAGCCGACGAAAGGAAAACCATGAAAAGGCTCCTGGGTGTCCTATTGCTGGGCGCATTGCTCGCCTTGCGGGCGAGTAGCGCCACGGCCGCCGAGATCATCCCGGCCGACAGGCTGGCCGACTGGACGCCGGGGGTCACCGTGGGCGTGCCCGGCGGCATCCCCGCCGACCGCACCCACCTGATCGACGTGACGAAGGCCCCCTACAACGCCGACAACACCGGGGCGGCGGATGCGCAGCCGGCGATCAAGAAGGCGATCGCCGATGCGAAGGACAACGACGTGGTCTATCTGCCGGCCGGGACGTATCGAGTCAACGCCGCCATCACGGTGTACGGCGGCAAGAGCCGGATCACGATTCGCGGCGCCGGGCCGGACAAGACGATCATCATGGGGCACCATCCGTCTGGCAGCGGGATCGGTATTGTGCCGGCAGACGGCGGCGACTGGTGGTATCCGAACAGGCTCAAACTCGACATCACAGGCAGCCCAGCCAGAGGAGCCACGGTGCTGACCATCGGCGACACGAAGGGCCTGGATGGCTACCCGAACGGCGGCATTGGACAGCTCTGCCAAGTCTCCCTCAAGAATGACCCGAAGCTCCCCGTGGTGGCAGTTGCGAACTTCGATTACATGCGAAGACAGGTATCACGCATTGTCGCGAAGACGCCCACGACCGTCACGATCTCGCCAGGGCTGCTGTTCGGCCTGCCCGCCGAATTGGCGCCCGTCCTGAGGCCGGTGGGCCGCTATTCCGAGCTTGTGGGCATTGAGGACCTGACGGTGGACGGGACGAACTCCAAGTCGCCACACGGGCTGGTCGGCATCAACGCAAGCTATGGTTGCTGGGTGAAGAATGTGGCGGCGCGGAAGGCCGAAAGGTATCTCTTCAGCGTTGACGGCTCGGTGCAGTGCGAAGTCCGGCATTGCACCATCGCCAAGCGCAAGAGCGGCTTCGGCCCCAACGGAGGCGGCCTTCTGTTCGGCACGTCTTCCTTCTGTCTCGTTGAAGACAATGTGGTTGCGGAGACGTTCCCGCACATGGAAGTGGATGGCTCGTCGGGCAACGTCTTCGCCTACAACTTCTGTGATGACGGCGGCATCCAGGGCGGCCTGCTCGGGTGCACAATCAACAGCAACCACTGTGCGCACTGTAGCTTCAACCTCTACGAAGGGAACATGGCCCCGAAGTTCCAGAGCGACGGCTATCACGGCAGCGCCTCGCACGACACCGCGTTCAGGAACTGGTTTCACGGGACATCCACCAAGACGGACCAGTACTGGGTCTGTGTGAACCTCAACCGGCTCACGCGGTGCTACTCGATCGTCGGCAACGTGCTGGGCCGCAAGGGCGATGCCTGGCTCTATGACAACGCGGAGAACGGGTTCGGCTATGGTCAGCACTTCATCTACGTCTTCGGGATGCCGAACATGGGCAATGGCGGGTTCTCCGGGGGGAAGGTGCAGCCCAGCAAGGGAACGTACTGGGCTGACTGGGAGAAGCTGTTGCGGAGCGAAAGGGGAAAGGGCCCGGGGCCAGGCGGATTCCAGGAGATCGATCTCGATGTCAAAGCGACCACCCTCCTGAAGGGGAACTACAACTACAAGGACAATGGCGTGCCCGAGAGCGAATCGCTCGGCGGCGCCACATTGCCCAAGAGCCTCTACCTGAAGGAGAAGCCTGCGTGGTTCGGGGACCTCAACTGGCCCCCCTTTGGCCCGGACACGGGCTTTGAGAAGAACAGGATCCCGGCGCAGGTGCGGTTCGGGGCGATGAAGAAGGTGGACGGCGTGCCGGGTTCAGCAGGCAACTGAGTGCCCTGGCGGTCTGGCGGCATCGCAGCCCGCCGCCACGAATCTGACCGGCGGCACCTCAAGCGTCGCTCCTCACTGAACATTGATGATGAACTTCTGGGTTGCGACGCCGACCCGCTCCGTGGCCGTCGAGAGCACCTTCTCATTGCCCCAGACGAGCGCCTTCTCGTCCAGCTTCCGCGCCTCGCGGTCACTGGTGGCGGTGACCGCTACTTCTACCTTGCCCGCCGCGGCTGGAGTGCCGGAGAGCACACCCGTGGCCGCGTCGATCTTGAGCCAGGCCGGCCCCTGCTCGATCGCGAACTTGGGCTTCTCGATGTCAAAGTAGCCGCTGACCTGGCTGCGGCCCCTCATTCGTGCGGTGAGGTCTCCGAGGGACCGATTGGCGCGCACCTGGTAGCGGTACTCGGCGCCGACCTTGGCGGCCAGCACCGGCTTGCTGTAGATGATGGGCCTGGGGCCGGTCGCGTAGTCGGATGGGCCGCTGCGCTTGCCCTGCCCGTCCACCGCCACCACGCGGTAGTAGGTCTTGTTGGCTGCCGGCAGACTGACTTCGCAGCCCATCACCGCCAGTTCCGTGGCCGTCGTCTCGGCGATGAAGTTCGCGGGGAACCAGGGGTTCCATTCCGCCATCTCCTCCTTGCTGACCCCTATGGTGCTTTGGTACCGCTGGTCGCCGATCGTGAAGCCCTTTTCATCGCTGCCGTACACTCGGTACTTCGCCGGCCTCTTCCCCGTCGGGTTGGCCTTCCACCTGAGCGTCCCCAGGCCCTTGGCTTGGTCGTAGTCCACCGTCACCTCCACCGGGCACGCCACCCCCCGCGCGGTGAAGCTCCACGTCTTGCTCCACGGGCCCCACACCCCCTTGTCGTTCATCGCGCGCACGTGCCAGTGGTACTTCTGGTCGGGCGTCAACAGGCCTGGCAGGGCCAGGGTGTACTGGCTCTTGACCTTGGCGCTGACAATGTTGCCGTCCTTGTCCCTCACGACGCTCGCGTCGCTGGTCCGCGAGATCAGCTTGTAGAAGTCCATCGAGAGCGGCAGCTTCATGTCCGCTCGCCTCGACAGCTCGAACTGATAGTCCCCGATGCGTCCCCCGTCCGGCACCTCCGGTGCTGTCCACTGAAAGACGATGTCCGTCCCATTGCTCTGCCCGCCGTCCGGCGGGTTCACCGCCGCGGGCGGGGCCGTCGGCGGCTTCGACGTCGACCGCTCAACCCAGTTGTGCGTGATTCTCACCTTCCTCTGCCCGGGGGTCTGGTCGCTGTAGGTGAACACGTTCTCGCCCACGACCATCTCCGGCAACGCCATGGGCGCCATCTGGAGGTCGTTGATGATCGCCACTTTCCTGAGTTGCGCGCCTGCCTCGAGTTGGCACTTGAGCTGGTACCGGTAATATGCCGGCCCTACGATCGAGAAGAACCTATCCAGATTGCTTCCGGCGGGCCGCCACGCCTTGCCGCCCTGGCAGATCGAGAACCTCAGCCCCTTGCCCTCCGCCTCGATCCGGCCTCCGACGAAGACGTAGGGGCTGCTCATCGTCCACACAATCGTCCCCGTCTTGCCTTCCTCCGCTGTCAGGCCCTGCCGGCCCGATGTGACGTTCTCCACCGTCGCCCCCTTGCGCCACGTCTCCTTCGTGAGGTCCGGCCGGTACTCCCACAGTCCGTTGCATATGGTGTAAGGTACCCCCACATAGGTGGGCATCGTCCGGAGCATCCCGTGGTACTTCAGGGGGGTCAGTTGCCCCCACCGCCACACGAGCGCCTCGCCGGGGCGCAGGACCATGTTCATCGTCGTATCGGCCTTCCCCGACCGCTGTCCCGTCACCTCTCCGACGTAGAAGTACATCGCGGGCATTCCCTGTCCCTGCCACCAGGTGTCCGGGAAGAGGATTCCCTGCGAGTGGGTGCGCTTGACCAGGTCGTGGTCCCGCACGATGTCCTGCTCGCTCGCCACCGTCTGGTTGTCCCTCAGCAGATAGACGCTGTGCAGATCACCGTCGTAGAAATGCCAGGCGTTGTCGTAGAACACCTGCGAGACACAGTGCCCCAGCGCCCGCACCGGCGCCGCCTTCAGCCCCACCGCCTTCCACAGCGTCGCCATGCAGATCGAGTCGTTCCCGCACGTGTTGTAGCCGTAGATGTTGAACACCTTCACCGGGTCGCCCAGTTCGTTGTTGTCCCCGGGCGCGTGGTGGCGATACTGGATTTCCTGGAGCCAGATCGCGAACGCCTTCTCCGCATCCGTCATCCCCGGCGCGAGCGCGGAGTTCGCGATCTCCTCCACGGTCCTGAAACTGTTCCGGCCGTTGGAGATCCAAGGGTCGATGACGTCCGTCTCGCCCACGTTTTCCATCCGCACGGACCGGTTCGATTCCCAGGTCTGGTAGAACGCCCCTTCC
>CBFCZU010000254.1:0-6088 GCA_965602635.1 uncultured Planctomycetales bacterium
TCGACGCCACCTACCAGCTCAACACCGGCGGGAACACCGACTTCCTGAACATGCTCAACCAGGCGCGGCTGGACTCCAAGCGGGTCTCCAAGACCGAGGCGGTGCAGTCGCAGCTCGCCGAGCCCCTGCCCGACGACCAGATCCACATCGGCCCGAGCGACTACGTCGCCTGGCAGAAGGACAACAAGATATGCTTCTGCCGGATCGAGGGCCGCGGCTTCGGCGGCGTGCCGCTGAACCTGGAGCTTCGGCTGAGCGTGGAGGATTCGCCGAACTCAGCCGGCGAGACGGTGGACGCCATCCGCTGCTGCCAGCTTGCCCGTGACCGGGGCCTGGGCGGGCCGCTGACGGAGGTGTCGGCCTTCACGATGAAGCACCCGCCGGTGCAGTATGCCGACTACAAGGCGCTGGAGCTGATGGATCGCTTCATCGCCGACGCTTCGCAGCCGGCGCCGGGCAAGTACCAGCCGGAAAAGCCCGCGGTCACTCCCACCCCCGCGAAGTAGCCGCCCGTCGCGTCCGCTGGCTGCTTGCGGGCAGCGGGGCCTTCTCTTACAGTCTCACTTCATGATCGGCAGGGCCGTTGGCAACGCATTCGCCACCGTCCGCGACTGGCTGGGGCGCGGGCTCGTCAGGTTGGGGGTCACCCCCAACGCCCTCAGCCTCACGGGCATGGTGCTGATGGCCGCCGCCGGCGTCTGCTACGCCTTCGGGGCGGGCAGCCGGTTCGCCTGGTCGCTGGCGCCCTTCGCCGAGGCCAACTGCTACCTGCTGGCCGCCGGGGTGCTGATGGTCCTGGCCAACGCCTGCGACATGCTCGACGGCGCCGTCGCCAGGCTGGGCGGCAAGAAGACGCCCTTCGGCGCATTCCTCGACAGCACGCTCGACCGCTACAGCGACTTCGCCGTGTACGCGGGGATCGTCGTCTTCTACTCCTGGAACAGCCCCGCCAACGTCACCTTCATGCTGCTCGCCCTGGCGGCGTTCGTCAACGCGTTCATGATCTCATACACCCGCGCCCGGGCCGAGGACATCATCCAGTTCTGCACGGTGGGCTACTGGCAGCGCGGCGAGCGGTCGGCGGCCATCCTCATCGCCACCTTCGCCCACAACATCCCGGCGCTGCTCGTCCAGCAGGCGGCGCTGCCGCTGCTGACCGTGCTCCGCCGCATCGCCTACACGCGCGCGGCCACCGCCGGCAGGAGCCCCGTCGTCGATGTGCGTGAGGGCGGCTTCTGGCTGAAGGTCCGGCTGTGGCGCTGGCCCCGGGCGACGCCGCCCTATGACGCGGTGACCCTGCTGAACATTGCCTGGCTGATATTCGCCCGCTTTCAGCCGGCCGACCTGCTGCGGCGAATCGGGTGACGCCCCGCGCGATGGGCGAACCTGAATCGTATGCTCTAAGTAGAAGAGCAGGAGCAGCGGATGGCGGTCCGATAAGAACGGACTATAACGCGGGCGCTGCCGCGTTGGTGTGCAACCGAAATCGACCAGCGCCCCGCCGGTGCGGCGCCGCCGGCGGGGCCAATTAGTTGCGCCGCCGCCTCACTTCCCCAGCCCGGATGTTGCACGACGGGCGTGCAACATCCGCCGCGGGGGCTTCGACGCGAGCGACTTACGTCGCTCTTGCTCAGGGCTAGCCTTGAGCGAGGCGCGAAGCGCCGAGTCGAAACCTTTGCGAGAGAACCCTTTCTCGCAAAGGTGCTTATTGCATAGACCCGGCAGGGCTCATGCAATAAGCAGGCCAGCCGGTCAGCCCCGCGAAATCTTCCCGAACAGCGTCAGCGCGCTTGCGTCGGCGACCTCGACGTTGACGTGCCGCCCTGCCAGCTCGCCGGGCCCGTCGAAGACGACTATGTGATCGGTCCGCGTCCTGCCGAGCAGTTGCCTGGCCCCGTCCGGGCGCTTGGCTCGCGGCGAGGGGCCCTCGACCAGCACTTCCACCGTCTGGGCGATCAGCTCGCGGTTGCCCGCCAGCGAGACCTCCTCCTGCACCGCCAGCAGCTCGGCGTTGCGGCGGCGCTTTACCGGGTCGCCGACGTCGTCGTCCCCCTCGGCCGCCCTCGTCCCCGGGCGTGGGGAGTACTTGAAGATGAACGAGTTCTTGTACCGGCTGCGGCGGATCAGATCGGCTGAGGCGCGGTGGTCCTCCTCGCCCTCGCCGGGGAAGCCCACGATGAAATCGCCGGCGATGCCCACGCCGGGGACGGCCTCCCTGGCCGCGTCGATCAGCTCGTCGTACTGGCTCCTGGTGTAGCGCCGCCCCATCGCCCGCAGGACGCGGTCGGAGCCGGACTGGGCAGGCAGGTGTAGGTGCTCGCAGACGGTCGGCAGGTCGCGCATCGCCTGGAGGATCGCCCGGTCGAAGTCGCCGGGGTAGTTGGTGACGAAGCGGACGCGCCGTAGGCCCTCGACCGCGTCGATCCGCTCCAGCAGATCGGCCAGGCCGACCGGCCCGCCGGGCGCGGCGTGGCGGTACGAGTTGACCGTCTGTCCCAGCAGCGTCACCTGGGTGACGCCCGCGCCGGCCAGGCGGCGGACCTCCTCGACGATCGCGTCGGGTTCGCGGGAGAGCTCGGCGCCCCGGACGAACGGCACGACGCAGTAGGTGCAGAACTTGTCGCAGCCGCGCATGATTCTGACGTACGCCTGGGCGGGCAGGTGCGTCCGCGCCGCGTCGCGGGCGTTGTCGAGGCGGTCGATGGGCTCGTCGTCGCGGGGCTGTTTGCGCGGCGGGTCGAGGGCCAGTTGAGCCGCGCCGCCGGCCGAGGATATCAGCTCCGGCAGGCGGGCGAGCTGACCCGGGCCGCAGACGACGTCCACGCCGCGGTGCCTGCGCAGGAGCCCCTCCCCCAGCCGCTGGGCCATGCAGCCCAGGACGCCGATGACGATCCGCCTGCCGGCGGCCTTGCGCTGGCAGGCCCAGCCCAGGCGCGAGTGGACCTTGTCCTCGGCGTGCTCGCGGACCGAGCAGGTGTTGTACAGCAGCACGTCGGCGGCGCGGGCGTCGCCGGTCATCTCCATCCCGGCCGCACGCAGCGATGCCTCCACCAGCTCGCTGTCCAGCCGGTTCATCTGGCAGCCCATCGTCTCCAGGTACACCTTCATCGCCGTCCTCGCGCCCCCCGACAGTGTAGGCTCGGCCCCGGTTCGGTCCAGCCTTTCATGCTTCCGAGGCGGCGGGTATGCTGATTGGCCGGTCAGTTCAGGTAAGCGACGCCAGAAACGGAAAGGGTGGAATCATGAAAAGGAAACTTGCTTGCGTTGCGGTGCTCGGGCTCGTCTCGGCGGGGCTGCTGGTCGCACAGGATACGCCTCCGGCCGCGGCGAAGATACAGGTCGAGCCTGTCGAGATTCAGGTCGCCAGGCCCAAGGCGGTGAAAGATCACGGGCTCTCCCTGTTTGGCCAGAAGGGCACCTCGCTGAAGCTGCTGATAGTGCTTCCGGGCAAGAACATCATCGCCACGGACACGGCCGGCTGCAAGCTGACGACCTTCGCCGACGATAAGGGCACGGACCTGTCGAAGACGCGAGGCTGGGGCTCCCGGCCTGGCTGGCTGGAGTCGTCCAGCCCGCCCATCAGCAAGGACGGGCAGGCCTGCATCATGGAGCTGCGCTCGGACGCCGCGCCGGCGAAGGGCGCGGGCAAGATCATACTCAAGGCCAAGCTTGCCCTGAAGTGCGGGTCGGGCGAGAAGACTCACACCGAGAAGGTGGCGATGAAGGCCGGCACGCTGATCAAGTTCCCCCCGGCGCCGATGAAGGTCGGCTTGGTCAGGGATGGGGACTGGGGCGGCATGAAGATGACCTTTACCGTTACCTCCGACAAGTCCACCGAGTCGATCAAGAAGGTCGCCCTCCTCGGCCCGGACGGCAAGGAGATCAAGCACCGCCAGCTCGCCAGCGGGCGGAGCAGCTTCATGGGAAAGACGACCTACGAGACCACCTACGGGCTGGTCGAGAAGGCTGACCCCCTCACGGTCAAGATCACCTACTACACCAAGATGGAGTCGGTCGCGGTTCCGGTTGACATTTCCGTGGGCGTGGGGCTGTGATCCGGCCCGACGGCGGAGGCAGGCTAAAGTGGTTGAGCAACTGAAACCGGCGGTGGAGCTGGAAGTCGGCGAGCCGATGCGGCAACTGCGGCTGGTCCCGTTCGCGGCTGAGGGGCAGCGGGCCTTGCTGGCGGTGCACAGCGACTGCGCCGAGGTGGACCCGTATCACCGGATGTTCTTCCTGCCGACGGACACGCTGAAGCTGACGGCCTTTTCCACGGGCGGCGAGCGGCTCTGGCGGCGCGACCTGGGCGGCGGGGTCGTGCCCGGCGTGTGGTTCTGCCCGGTGATGCCATTCGACCTGGACCGCGAGGGCGCCGACGAGATCTTCCTGGTCGGCAACAGCGACAGCGACCACGCCCTGGATTGGGAGTCGTACGTGCTGGAGCGGATCTCCGCCGCCGACGGGGAGACGATGCAGGCGTTCCCCTGGCCGACGATCGAGTCCCGCCAGGACATGAGCCATTCGTTCCGCAATTTCATCAACGCGGGCTTCTCGGCCGGGCGGCGGAGGCTCATCACCGCCCAGGGCACTTACGGGCCGATGCAGCTTCAGTGCTACGACTCGGCGATGCAGTTGCTCTGGTCGCGGCACGTCGACGCCGCCGAGCCGGGCGCCCGCGGCTCGCACATGTTCCCCGTCCTCGACATCGACGCCGACGGGCGGGACGAGCTGCTCTGGGGCGAGCGATGCATCGACATCGACACCGGCCAGGACATCTGGATCGGCGACGTCCGCGACTGGAAGGGGCACTCCGACGTCATCCAGCCGACGCTGGACCTGGCCACCGGCGGGTGGTCGGTTTACACCTGCCGGGAGCAGCCGCCTCCCCGCGGGGCGGTGGTGATGTACGACGACAAGGGCGCCGAGCTGTGGGGGCGGCGCGGCATGGGGCACATGGACATGGGCTGGACCGCGCGGCTGGGGGATGCGGGCGAGCACCTCTGCTACGCCCTGGAGATCGGGCAGAAGTCCGCCGGGCCGGGCGGGTTCGAGCGAGGCGACGTCACCGAGCACCTCTTCGACATGGGCGGCAACGAGCTGCCCGTGAGCTTCCCGCTGTACATGTCCCTGCCGGTTGACTTCAACGGCGACGGGCTCCACGAGCTGACCTACACGGGCGGGCAGCGGCGCGGGCTCGTCGTGGACCGCACGGGCAGGGAGCTGTGGCAGCTTGCCGGCAGTCCGGCCTATGGGGGCAAGATCATCGACGCGCCGGGCGAGCAGATCGTCACCTGGGACGTTGACGGGACGATTCGCATTTACGCCTGCCCGTCGGCCGAGGACACGCCGGCGGCACGGGCCCGGTACGATCATCCCTACTACGCCGCCTCGCAGCGGCTGTGGGCGATGGCGTACAACCGGACGAACCTCGGCGGGCTGTAGCGGGGCGCCCTATCCGCGCGGGCGGCCCAGCAGGGCGATTACCTCGCTGGCCAGCTCGGTCTTGGGGCGGGCGGCCCAGGGCAGGACGACGCCGTCGCGCGACAGGATGCAGGCTTCGCTGGCGTCGCCGGCCATGGCGGCGGGGGGGTTGAGCACGACGTAGTCGCAGTTCTTGGCCTCCAGCTCGCGGCGGGCCTTCTGCTCGTCGCGCCCGGTCTCGACGGCGAAGGCGACGAGGACCTGGTCGTCACGCCTCCGGGCGCCGACGGAGGCGAGGATGTCCCGGCTGGGGGTGAGGGTAACTTGCACCGGCCCGCCGGAGCGGGGGATTTTGCCGGGCCGCGCCGCCACGGTGAAGTCGCCCACGCCCGCGGCCATGATAAGCGCGTCGCAGGCGTCGAAGCGCTCCTCGACGGCATCGGCCAGCTCGGCGATGGTGACGAAGCCCGCGACCTGGCAGCCGTCGGGGGCGGGCAGGGCGACCGGGCCGGTCAGCAGCGTCACCTCGTGTCCGGCGGCGACGGCACCGGCCGCACATGCGTAGCCCATCTTCCCGCTCGAGGCGTTGGTGATGAACCGCACGTCGTCGATGTATTCCCGCGTCGGACCGGCTGTGATCAGAACTCGCATGGGATCAGGATAACGC
>CBFCZU010000255.1:0-5999 GCA_965602635.1 uncultured Planctomycetales bacterium
GTTAGTAGGTGTGACCCCGAACTCGGGTTCCTGTCGTTGCCCGTCGCGGCATCCGCGTGTCAGGTGGCCGCGGGGAGCGGCTGGCGGCGCGACTCTGCCCTGCGTTCCCTTGGCGGCTTGTGGCGGCTCCCCTTCGTTATGGCTGAGCGCCCTTCGGCTGCTGGTTGGCCGGCTTGAACGTCCGCAGCGGGCCCCAACGCAGATCCCTGGATAGATCCTGCTTGCCGGTAAGCGTGCGGAGGAGCGGCGTGAGCCTTGAGTCAGCGTATTCCCGCACCGCCCTCCAGGCCGCCGCTTTCCGGCTTCGCCGGCTGCTGGTCAGATCCGTCGAGATCCAGGGCATCGAATTCTTCTCACCGATGATGCGGAGCAGCTCTTTGGGGTCCCTTCGGGCCGCGCCAGCAACCGTGAACTTCGCCGCCGGCGCGGACCAACAGTGGACCACCTCGATGCCCTTCGGGTTGACGTGGGGGAACTTCGAGGAGTCGAATGAGATCGCCAGAGCATACTCCCCCTCGGGGAGCGGCCATACCTTCTTGCCTCGGAGCCAGTGCTGGACGCAGATAGAGTCGCGGAACGTCTGGCCGGGCGGCAAGGTCTTGAAGGGAGGCGCGCCGCTGTAAGAGCCCAGGTAGAAGCCCGATGGCGCCACGTCGAGGACGACCTTCGGCTGCTCGGTGACCCGTTCGATGCGGACTCCGTACGCCATAGTAGACCACCAGGGACTGGGAACGTGGGGGAGGATGACGCGGTAAGGCTGTTTCGACCCGTTTCTGAGGGAGATGTCCATTCGGATGGGGTCACCTATGCGGTAGGACTTCGCGTCCAGCGAGATGGACAGGCCCAGCTCCTCCGGGCGAGTGCCGAAGTCCTCCGGCTTGTAGTCGCGGGCCGTCTCGGGCTTCTGCTGCAATTCCATGTTCTCTCCGAACAGGGGTTCCGCCTTCTTCCACCAGGCCCTCCACTGCTCGACGGTGTCGGGAGGGGGGCCAAGGGTTTTCTCCGTCCGCTTTGCGTACACGACCAGGTCCCCATCGATCTTGTTGGCCATCATCTTTCCCCAGACGCGGTCGATCTCTGGGAGCCGCACCATCAGTTCGAGCAGAAGCGGAATCGTGCTCTTATGCTTCTGCTGTCGCAAGCCATCGAGCGCCGTATGGCGCATTCTGCGATTCTGCGCCTTGAGGATCAGATCGAACGTCGGTTTGACTGCTTGCTCGGCCTTCTGTTTCCCAAGAGAATACGCGGCGGTCGTGGCGACCCGCTCTTGATCCTGAAGGGCGCTGAGAAGGGCCTGCACAACCTCCTTGCCCCCGTAATCCTGCAACACGTAGGCGGCGTCCCGCCTGAGTTGCGGCTCAGGATCACCCTTGAGAACCTTGAGCAGGACGGGAACGCACCGCGGCTGGGCGAAGGCGGCGAGCGCATAAAGGCTCCGCTCGCGAACGAACATGTTGCGGTCCTCGAGAGCCCTGACGAGAACATCAAAGCTCCTGCCAGTCTTCAGTGTCGCCAGCCCCGATCGCGATAGACGCCGAACGGGGTCTTTGGTGTGGTGGAGGCCTCTGAGGAATGCGAGGTCCGCGTCGGGACGTTCGAGGAGCTTCAGGTAATACGGATTCTTCGGATCCACTGCGATGCCCGCGACGGAACCCGTCCATTTCTCATAGAGCTCTTGCGTGCCCGCGCCCACGCCGCCGGGATCCTCCCCCGCCATGGACACACAGATCAGCGACACAGAGGCCAACACAACAACAGGCAGATACTTCATCAGATCCACCCTCCGTGGCGAGATGCCAACTCCCAGTTTACCGGGTTCGCCGGGGGCTTTCAAGAGCCCATGGCCTGCCTGGATCCCAAGCTAAGAGCCCGGTCGGCCGGGTGGGGGTCCCGCAGCGCCCGTTCCAGGCCGGCGGGCCGGCGCGCGCAGGCCCCGGCCCGGCGGCCATGAAGATGGCGGCAATCCACTGGCGGCGGAAGGGGGGAGCGACCGAGGCCCCCCGCGACAGGGGGGTCAGGTGGAAAACAGGGACAGCCACTTGTCTTGACGGCTCTGGCGGCGTCACCTGTAGATGAGGGGGAACTTGTCGGGGTCCTCCAGGGATTCCAGGCAGAGGTCAACATCGAGTGCCGGCCAGTGCAGGTGCGACCGGTGGTGCAGTTGGACGTTCAAAATCTCGCCGACCCTTGCCTCCTTGAACCACGGATAGTCCTCATACGGCAGGAAGTACTCCTTGCCGTTCGCGAGGAGCCAGAACCCGTGAGCATTGATGTGCGTCACTTCAGCGTCGGAAGTGCTCGCGCCAAGCTGCGATGATCTCATCCTTGCGTTCCTCCACGACGCGCCTGACGTCGGTGAGCTGCCTTGGCTGAAGCCGGTGGTTGACCGCCAGGGATACTTCCGGTTCCAGCCAGAACTTGGCTTCGCCATCCGGGCAGCACACATGCACGTGCATGCGCTCCTCCTCCCTCGAAAAGAAGAGGAAGCGGTAGCCCTTCCATCGGAAGACCGTCGGGCTCATGCCACTATCTTACTCGGATGAGGAACGCTCTGCAAACGGTTTCTTGTCCCCTGAATCCGAAGCTAAGAGCACGGGCGGCCGGGGCGGGGGCCCCGGAGCGCCGGCTGGAGGCCGGCGGGCCAGGCTCCGCAGGCCCCGGCCCGGCGCCCATGACGAGGGCGGCAATGCACTGCGGGCAGAAGCGGGAGGAGCGACGGGGGGCCTCGGCCTGCACGACGGCGGTCGGGCTGGTCCGTGGGGCCGAAGCGCGTGGCGCGGCCAAACCGGGGGCGAGCCGCCGCGCTTGTCCGCAAGAGGAGGGGATGAACAGAGGGCGGTGTCACACCGCGCGCGGAGGGCTAGCCCGTCGCCAGCCGCGCCAGGGCCGCGCGGGCCTCCAGGCAAACCGTCAGCAGGCCGGCCGCCAGGTGGGAAAGCACCACCACGTAGCGTCGGGCGTGGCGGATCACTCGGCCTGCCCGATTCAGCCACCGGAATCGAGCTATCGCCAGCCGCTCCCCGCGCCAGGCCCTCGGCAAGGCCACGGTGGCCAGGGCCTGGTAGAGGTTGAGGGCCAGGATCGACAGCCGATACCACGCGGCGTTGGCCCCGAACGCCGACGACGGGAAGTACCTTCCGCCTACATCATGCTTGATCCAGTCCTGGCCGTGCTCGACGGTGCCGCACTTCTCGCGATGCCAGTGGATCAGCTCGTCGCCACGGCCCTCCATCGCGGGGTCGGCACGTTTCCGCGGAAGCGTGGCGCTCCCGGCCCAGGTACGCCATGCACCCCGACGCTGGGCCTGCGCGCGCCGAGACGGCGCGCTTGAGGGTCCCCAGGCGTGCCGCGTGCGAGACCGGCGTTCGCGGTGCTTCGCGCACACGCCTCAGCATCGTCCAGAGGCGTTTGTGGCAGTCTCAGGGTGGGCGGGAGCGATGATGGCACACATACGCATGTGTGCCATCATCCGTGGCGGTGGCGCGTGTTGGTGGGAACGACGTCCGGGGGCGCGGGCTGCCCACGGCGCCGGCCGGACCTGTTAAGCGGCGGGCAGATGGTGCCCCCCAGTGCGGGGGCGGCACGCTTGCGGCTCGGGGGCGGCACGACCGCGGGCGGAGAGGGCTCAACGGCGGGAGTGGGCGTGGCGTCGTCGGGTGGGTCGCGCGTGACGGGCGTCGCGCGATCGGGTATGATTGGCGGCGGTCGCCGCGCGCGGCCGGACGACGGGCTGTGCGAACGCGAGGAGACTGGTTCGTCAATCCGGCGTGGGTGCCGACGGAGCTGGTCCACAGCCCCATCCTCACCGACCAGCTCACCTGGAGCGTCGGCCGCTCCGCCGCGAGGCGGGCAGGAGATGCCCATGACCCCGAGAGCACTTGCGCCGGTCGCCGCGGCCCTGGCGTTCCTCTGTCCGTGCCCCCACGCGAGGGGCGCCGGCTCGCTCGTGGGCCAGGGGCGCTTCGAGCGCATCGCCGGCAACCCGGCCATGGGCCACAAGCACCTGTACGAGTGGGACCTCTTCGTGTCGCCCGGCGGCGAGTCGCCCGTCGGCCCGTCGCGCCGCCTGGGCGCGCCGCCGGGGCGGCGGGCGCGCGGCGACGGCTATTTCCGCATCGACGGCCTGCCGGCCGGCGTCTACTCGCTCTACGTGAGCCAGCCCGACTTCTTCGCCTCGCCGAAGGTCGTGCCCAACGTGACGGTGGCCGACGGCGGCGAGACGAGGGTGAACGTCGAGCCGGACATCGACTACTCGACCTACTTCAGGGAGAAGGACGAGTGGACCGACTGGAAGCCCTGCTGGTACCAGACCTTCACGGCGCGCGGCACGGCGGCCCGCGGCGTGTCCTTCGTCCTGGCCGGCTGGGGGCGCTACAAGGGCCGACGGGCCACGGTCACCGTGCTCAGGGACACGAGAAACCCGGACGTGCGCGAGTGGGAGCCCGTCGGGCGGGCGCGGGACGGCACGATCGTGTCGGACTCCGACGAGTGGGTGCGGTGGCCGTCGGGCAAGGTGCCGCTGCGGCCGGGCAAGCGCTACGCCGTGAAGCTCGAGGCCGACGGCGGCCTGGCCGTCTACCGGCGGAAGAAGGACGACCAGAGCTACCGCGGCGGCTCGGCACACGGGCCGGACGGCCAGGCCTGCGACTTCGACCTGAACGTCACCGTCTTCGTCGACCGCGGGGGCCAGGCGGTCACCCACACGCGCCTTGCCCCTGGGCCGGGCAGGCTCGTGGCCAGGCTGCACGACACGCGGTGGGGCCAGAGCTTCGTGGCGACGGGCGACGGGCTGGCCGCGGCCGACCTGTTCGCGGCGAGCCGTGAGGAGGACTTCGCCCTGCACTGGCGCGTCCGCCAGGGCGGCCCCTCGGGAGAGCAGGTCGGCCCCACCAAGATCACCCGCGGCGCCTACTTCGCGCCCACCACCAGCCTCGTCGGCGTCAGCTACGGCCCGGGCGAGGTGCCGCTGACCCCGGGCAAGACGTACGTCATCGAGGCCACCAACCCCAAGGGCTTCACCCCCTACTTCCAGGAGCCGTCCAACGCCTACGACGACGGGCGCGCCTACCGACGCGGCAAGGGGGGCCGCGCCGATCTGGCCATGACCATCGTCCAGTACGGAGTGAAGCCCCGACGGTGAGCGCGCGGGAGAGCGCCCGGGCCGCGGGTCCCGCGGCTGCCGCGGGTCCGCTTGCGCGGCGGAGGCAAAGATCGCAGACTCTACGCCCGCCCCCAGTGACGGGAGGAGCACGAGGACAACTCCATGGCAAAGATCAGGACCCTGCTGCTCTCCGGAGCCAACACCCACGACTGGACCCGGTCCACCCCCTTCGTCCGCGACCTGCTGAACGGCTCGGGCACGTTCGACGTGACGGTCACCGAGGACCCCTCGGCCACGCTCGAGGACGCCGAGGGCCTCCGGGGCTGCGACCTGATCTTCTCGGACTACAACGGCCCGGCGTGGAGCGACGCGGCCCAGGCCCGCTTCGTGGCCGCGGTGGCCGGCGGCACCGGCCTGGTGATCCTGCACGCCGCCGACAACGCGTTTGAGGGCTGGGTCGAGTACGAGACCATGGTCGCGCTCCTCTGGCGCGAGGGCACGGGCCACGGCTCCTACCACGAGTTCGAGGTCACCATCGTCGACCACGACCACCCCGTGACCCGCGGCCTCGCCGACTTCCGCCTCTGGGACGAGCTCTACCACCGCCTCGTCCACATGCACGACGCGCCCTGCCACGTCCTCGCCACGGCCTACTCCGACCCCGAGACCGGCGGCACCGGCAACCACGAGCCCATGATGACCGTCCAGCAGTACGGCGACGGGCGCGTCTACCACCACGTGCTCGGCCACGTGTGGCCCGGCGACCCCGAGGGCAACCCCACCTGCTCGATGATGACCTTCGAGAACCCCCACTTCCAGAAGGCCCTCCTCCGCGGCTGCGAATGGGCCGCCACCGGCGAGGTGGCCGAGTAGCGAAGAAGCTGTCAGCGGTCAGCTT
>CBFCZU010000256.1:0-5976 GCA_965602635.1 uncultured Planctomycetales bacterium
GAAGTCGTCCACCTTGCTCATGTCCCCCATCTGCGGCGAGCGCGTCTTGCCGACAGCGAGTTGGTCGGCCTTGATGGTCCAGGCGCCGACGCTCAGGCTCAGCAGCGCGCCCGTGCCCGGGCGGACATCCACGGCGCCTATGGGTCTGCCCTTGCCTCTCTCGGCTCCCGATCCGCCGCGACCGGCGGCGGGGGTGGTGATCTTGGCCGCCGGGGCCAGGCGGTCTCGGAATCGCTCGGGTAGCTTCAGCCCGCGCGGGCCGTAGTGGAGCGTGCGTCTGCCCGCCTCAAACGCGCCGATGTCCGGCGCTTTGCCCGCGAAGTCGTCGTTGACGCCGGGGATGCGGCAGCCGGCGTCCACGATGGCGGACCCCGGCGCGGGACGCAGGTCGACGGTCTCGGGCAGGTACAGCTTCGTCTTGTCCTGCGCGTGGTCCGGTTCGTCGGCCCGGACGAAGACGCCGTAGTCCGCGATCGCCAGCCCGTGCGTTTCCAGGCCCGTCTTTCCGACCAACTCCTTCAGCGACGCGCACGCGAGCTTGCCGCGCCTCCGCGTGACCACGAAGGGCTTGGCGACGGACTTGCCCACGCGGTAGCCGTTGTAGTCGAGAAGGCTGTTGGCGTCCTCGAAGCGGATGTTGAGCACCGGCAGCTTGGCGTCCCTGGGTGTCAGTGGCTCGCCCGGGCCCATGAAAAGGTTGTTCCGGACGTTCACGTAGTCCAGGCTCAGTGCCATGGTCCAATGGCAGGTCAGCGTGTTGTGCAGGAAGATCACGTTGTCGCCGTGCGTGGCCTTCAGGGCCGTGTGGCCGCGAAGAGCGTTGTAGACGATGTTGCGGATGAAGTAGACGGGTCCGGCGAAAACAGGCTGGACCGACAACGGGGCGCCCAGGCTGTTGAAGCAGCGGTTCCGCAGCACGCGGATGTTGTACAGCCCGCCGTCGGACTCGATGAAGTTGTCGCAGATGTTGAACAGGTCGTTGTTGTAGATGTCGATCGCGTAGGCCTGCAGGTGGAATTGCGGGTCCGGGTGGGCGCTGGTGTTGACGTTGATGGCGTCCCAGAAGCGGTCGGCGCGGTTGAAGCCGATCGCGTGTCCGCTGCCCAGCACGTTCACGGCGTAGCCGGCCCGGCTGCGTCCCCAGGCGGCGCCGGCCTCGCGGTGGAACTGATCGCCGTCGTTGGTGCCGATGAACACGTTGTCCAGGATGGTGAAGTCACGGCAGCGGCCATCCAAGCCCAGGATGCCGTTGCCGACGTTCTCGAAGATGCAGTTCCTCACCGTCAGCCCGCGGCAGCCGCCGACGCGCCAGAGTCCGGCCCGGATGGCGATGAACGCGTTACGGAACGTCAAGCCCTCGAAGTACAGATGGTCGGCCGCCATCACGTTCAGGAGGCAGAACGCCGGCGCGTCGCCTTTGGGGTTACCGCCGTCGATGATCGCCTCGCCGTCGCCGGCGGCCACGATGGCGATGGGCTTGACCTCCTCGCCGCCGAAGCTCAGTACCTGCGTGCCGAACATCCAGAAGGGCGTCGGGTCGCGGTAGTTGAACCGGTCGCCCCGATGGGTGCCGCCGTGCACGAGGATCGTGTCGCCGGGGCGGGCGTGGTCGTAGGAGACGTTGTAGTTGTCGCACCACGGGTCGTAGCCATTCACCGCCCCCATGATCGTCCTGAAAGCCGGCTTCTTCTTGCCGCCCTGCCAGTCCGGCGGGTAGACGTGCCGCATCCGCCCGCCAAGCGTGGGCTTCGGCACGGCTCGCGTGCTGCACGTCAGCTCCCGCACGGCCGGGCCCTGCACGCCGTCGGGGTCGGTCATCTCCAGACGCACCTCATATTCCGTGCCGGGCTCCAGGTCGAGGGCCGAGCCGACGAACGCCTCGGGCACCGGCCAGCCCCCGTGACGCGTGCCGTCGCTCAGCTTGCGGCTTTCCAGCCGCCGACCCTTGCCGACGCGGTACAGCGGCAGGCTTTCGCGCCAAACTTGCGTGTCCTTCCTGCGGTACTTGACGCTCACCGAAGCATTGCGGTTGTGATCCCCGGAGATTCGCCACTCGAATCCCAGGCAGATCAGTGTCGCCGGTTCCGCGATCAACTCGCCGGGCTTGACCGCATCCTCGGCGCGGCCTGTAACGGCTGCAGCCAGAACCAGCCCCGCGCAGACGGTGTGTGCTCGGATACCATACATGCCGTGCTCTTCCTTTTGGCTTTCAGGCGACATGGCCGGACCTGATTTCTACGTTGGGGACCAAAGCCCGAGGCGATTGCCGTTCGTGTCCTTGAACAGCGCATAGAAGCCCCATTCACCGATCCCTGTCTTGTCTCGCACAACAGAACCGCCGGCGGCCTTGATTGCCTCAAGGGCTGCCGGAATGTCCTCCACGCGGAGGTAGAGCAGAACGCCGCCCTCTTGTGGCTGCTCCGTGGGACTGAAACCGCCCCCGAGCTTGCCCTCACCGGCACTGAACATCAAGTAGTCGCCCGAGGGCTCGAATGTCCACCGGAAGACAGAACCATAGAAGGCCCGGGCTTTCTGCAGATCGGGCGCGGGAATCTCCACGTGGCAGATCGTCGCCGGTTGCTTCGCTCCGTCTGGCATTTCACGTTCCTTCCTCTGGATCCGGCATGCTTTCGGGGCTGTCGCGGCTCATGTCGTCGTCGGCTCTGATGACGCATTCTCCATCATGGTACCAAGGGCTACTTCTCGGGGAACAAGGCTGTCCCGAGCCGGCTGGGGTCGGTTCTGTTCTTGGCGGTTCCGCGCCATACAGCGCAGCCCGCCTGCTTGCCGGGCGCGTCGAGGTCGTTGCACGCCACGTCGAAGCCGATCGTCTTGCCCTTGAAGCTGTCGTACCCGCCCATATTCCAGCCGGACAGGGCGATCTCGACGGCGTAGCCTCCCTCGAACTTCTTGACGGCCTTCTGGATGTGCCGCTTCAGCCCGATGACGTAGATTCTGCCGGCCGCGTCGACGACGATCCGCCGATCGTCAGCATTGTATGCCGTCTCGCGGTCGTTGCGGTAGTCGAGGAACAGCTCGACGGAGTCGTTCTCACAAGGCTTCTCCGATTCCGCCCTCACGTCGTCGTCCATGACCCGGAAGGCCACGTAGAGGTTGTGCCCGTCCCACACCGCGTCGAATGCGGCTTGGTTGTCGAAGTCGCCTCCGGTGGCCTTCTCGATACTGTTGCCCGGCTTCCAGAACGCCTCGTCGAGCACGCCGTCGACCTTGACCTTCTCGCGAATTCTCCTGACGCGCAGGACTTCTGGCCCGGGAGGGGCGATGCGAAGTCGGAAGGCTCGTTCAGCCGTCTCCGGGGCATTGGCGTCGGAATCGACGACCTCGGCGATGAACGAACCGTCGAACTCTTGGGCGGGGGACCCGGTCAGCAGACCGTCGAGCCGCAGTTCCAGGCCCCGAGGCAGCTTCGAGCCGCGCTGGATCCGCCAGTACAGGGGCGCGTTGCCGCCGGATGCTCGAAGCGGGTGCGTGTAGAGCTTCCCGACCGTGCCCCTGGGAAGCGATGTCTGCGCGACCAACGGCGTGCTGTCCTCCTCCACCCGCGCGATCAGTTCTCTCATGTCCGTCGCCCGCGCTCACCCGCTCAAACCGCCACCGATTCGTGCCGGTGTCCACGCCAGGGAAGGTGAAGTGGAGCACACTCTCGATGTGCCCTCGCATGCTCGCGCCGCTCTTGCCCCGGTAGGCGAAGCCCAACTCGTCCAGCCCCAGGTTACGCACACCGGTGCAGTACATCAACAAAGCGCCCGGGGTCGAGGTCATCTTGCTGAACTCCTCCCTGTAGAATCCCAGGTCGCAGAGGTACTTGTCAAAGTACCACTGGATGCTGCCGTGCGTAGCCCAAGTCTTGCGGATCAGTTCCTCGTCCCGCAGAGCGACGGCCATCAGGTTGGCGCTGAGCTTCCAGGGGAAGATGATGTTCGGTAGCCAGTTCGTGCGCGTGTATCTGCCGTTCTAGCCATCATAGCGGGCGTAATCGCGCTCGTTGTTGTAGACGCTCGTGTCGTACGTCCCGCCGGGCTTGATGGCGTAACGGATGTACTCGCGAAACTCTGTCTCGACTGCGGCCCGCTGCTGGTCGGACAACTCGTCGTAGAGGATGTCATACGCCAACACGTGGAACTCCATCGCCGCGTCGAGAGGGTGCGGCGAGGAGATCACTCGCAAGAGCTTCTCCGTCTGGGCGGCGCCGGCCTCCGCGTCGCCCATGACGGCGTAGCGGAACAGCTCCTGTGCGTCCGTGCAGCGCCCCCGCTGGGTGGTCATCTGCTCGTAGGCCTTCTCCGCCCAAGGCTCGACGGCCACCTTGCGCTGCATCTCGGCGAGGTCCTTCTTCGTCCACAGGACGAACGGATGCTCGGTCTTCGAGACGTCTGCCGCCGCCAGAACCACGATCAGAAGCCCGAGCATCGCCAAGGGAGTGTTCATTACGCGCATGATCGTGTCCTTTCGCCAGGATCGGCCGCGCGATCAGTCCGTGCTGGTGACATCCACCGACACCACCGCCCATAGCACAGCGGCCGGCCCCACGACGGCCTCGGGCAGGCAGATATGCATCTTCGCCGGGTCGCTGTTCCGATCACTTCGCCCGCAGATCGTAGCACAGGAGACGGCCGTCTTCGCTGCGTTCCAGGAGGTAGCCGGCCACCACGGGGTACTCCATGGTCACCTCGTAGGCGTTGGTGAACTCGTTCTTGTCCAGCGAGCCGGGGAGTCTTCGGATCTCGCCGCCGGAGGCCCGCCAGAGCTTCCACGGGTGCCGTCCGCCGTGCCGGGGCCCGTGATTGCAGTTCCAGCGGGTGATGATCTTGTCGCCGATCAGGTACCAGAGCCCGCCGATCTTGTCGGCCTCGCCGCCCTCGTTGACGTGCTCGGCGAGGATCTTCCCGTTATCCTGCCGGAGGGCAAGGAAACGGCCTGGGACGTCGCGACCGTGGCCGTCGGTGTACAGGTACGCCAAGCCGTCGCGCATCGTGTAGCGATACCGGGCTTCGGAGTCCATCCAGCAGGCGATGCCGTTAGGCAGCTCGAACGGCATCTTCCAGGCAAGCTCGGCCTTCTGCGGCGTGATGCGGACCGCGCCGAAGTAGCCCGGGACGCGCTCGCCGCTGCGGGCCTTGCCGGAGTTGAGGTTCACGTTCACCAGCACGTGCGTGGGCGACGGCGATAGCGTGAAGAAGCTGCCGCCCAGGCCGTCGACCTTCCACAGTTCCTTGCCGTCTTGCGGGTCCAGCAGGCGCATCTGCCCTGTCGTGTTGGCCGTCAGGACGTACTCCCGGTCGCCGTGGCGCCAGATGCTCGGCGTGGCGAGGTGCGAGCCGACGCCTTCGGCCTCCCAGCGCACCTTGCCGGTCCGCACGTCCAGCCCGCGGAGCGTGCCCCTGCTGAACGTCGCCGCGACCAGCGTGTCCCCGGCGACCGTCAACGATGTGTGCCAGGCCGGGCTGCGCGGATAGGCGAACTTGCGCTGGGCCAGGCTAGCCAGGACATCCTCCCGTTGTTGAACGAGCCTCTTGTGGGCCTCGCCGATGTCGGACTGCCAGAGCTTCCTGCCCGTCTCGGCGTCGTAGGCAAACAGCCGGCCCGTCGAGCCCATCGCGAAGACCCTCCCGTCGCTGTAGACCGGCGCGACCTGGAAGCCCGCGCGCTTGCCCCCGCCGGTGAGGACTCCTCCCTTCTCGGCCGCCAGCCAGCGGGTGTGCCCCGTGTGGAAGTTCATACACACGACGATATCCTCGGCGTCCACGCGCACCTTGGCCGGGACGCCGTCGGGGAAGTCGCACTCGAAGAACGGACCCGTCGGCCGGAAGGAGGCGGCGAAGACCTTCCCGTCGGCGACGATCGCCCCGGCCCAGTTGCCCGGGTGGCGCCCCGCCTTCGGCCCGAGGTACTTGAGGATTTGCTCGCCGGACCGGAAGCTCTTGCCGAACGGCGTGCCCTGCTTGCAGATTCCCA
>CBFCZU010000257.1:0-5961 GCA_965602635.1 uncultured Planctomycetales bacterium
GCGGGCGAGGAGCGCCGGCGAGGTGGGTGGCGCTACCCACCCCGCGGCCGGATGGGTGCTATCTCACTTCGCGCGCTGTGAGCGGAAGCGCCGTCGACGCAGGACCCCGACGACAACGCCGGCCCCGAGCAGGACGAGCGGCCCCGGCTCGGGAACGATCGTGACGCTCAGGGCGTACAGGCCGTCCTCGACGTGGGGCGTCCCTCCGCTGTCCGAGAGGCCGTCGAAGTTCATGTCATCGAAGCCCGAGACCGCAATGTAGTGGAACCCGCTGTAGGCGGCGCCCCAACTCACCTTCGAACCCTTGGTGGTCGCGTCCGCGTCGTCGTTGACGGTCAACAGCGTGCCGCCGGAGCTAAATACCCCCAGGACCGTGTCGGGCGCCAAGTATGGGACATGGAGGGGCAGCGTGCCGACGACCATGAGCTCGCCCAGGTTGAGCGAGATCTCGAAGAAGTCAACGTCCCCGCCGATGATCGCTAGGTCCCCCAGCCCCATGTCCATCCACGGCACTGCCCCGCGGACGATCGGCGTGGCGGTCGCCAGCGTGTTATTGGGCTCGAGCTCGATGATTGCCGCGGACGCCGGGCAGGCCAGCAACGCCACGCCCAGCGAAGCCAAGCCGACTGAGAGATATCTGAATCGAGTCACGGTTTCTCCTCCTTACAAGCGGAGCTGAAGGTGTCTGAGCCGATATGAGAGCCGCCCGGACGCGAGCTGACGCCTCGCATTCGCCGCTGCCGCACCGAAGTCAATGACGGCTGCAGTAGTGCCGCCTCGGGCGCGGGCAGGGACGAGCGAATCCGGCGGGGCTTCCGAGCCATGCTCTCCTCCTGTACCGCTGCTTGTTGAGCCTCAGAACGTGCTACTGAGCGATCGGCGGGCGAAGGCCAGAGGCTTTAGGTCCTCGCCTGCACGACTCGAGCGCACCGTAAGTATATAGGCATCTCTAGATGCCGTCAAGCGCAAAAGCTCCCCGGCCCCCAAATCCTGTAATCCCAGACGGTTGGCGATACGCCTTCAGGTTGGGCCAGTCGCCGCCGGCCGGGCCGGAGCGGGCCCCGGCGGCGGCACGGCCCGACGGCGACGTGTTTACATCAGGCAGCTACATTGCTTATAGGCGACCAGCGCCGCCCGGGGCAAACGATGTGTGCCGGCCGGGCTGTCTTGGCAACACGTTTGCGCGCGCAAACGCTACCCCTCCCCCCCGGCGAAATCGGAGGAAAGTGAGATTTTATTCCGCCCGCCCCGGCCGGGACTTATGGCCACAGGGGTCATTATGGCAACACGTTTGCGCGCGCAAACAGGCGCGCGGAGGGTGAGTACGGGGAGCGTGTGTCGCTGCGCGCCCCCCGCGCGAGGTTAGAGGATAGAGGTGAGAGGTGAGAGAGGTGGCAACTGCGGATTTGGGAATTCGGATTTCGGTTGGCTGCGGCAAGGCGAGCAAGCTGGGCCGTTTGCACTCAACAGCGTCCGCGATGTTCGCGAAGTTCGCGGCGAAAACAGGAAAGCCATTGTGGGACAGGGACTTACGGATTTCGGGCCCGTCGCGAAACGTTCCGTTTCGTTCCGGAACTTTCCGAAACTTTCCGTTTCGTTCCGTTCTGTTCCGCCCCTGTCCGGCGCGATCCGGTCGCCTTCGGAGTCGCGATTCGGCTTCGCGGCGCCGCTTCAAGTCAATGCTTTGCCCTCTCTGTTCGCTTTGTTCGCGTGGTTTGTCCGGCGTAGCCGGTTCCTGCGAAGCCTCGGCGAAGCCGGACGGCGAAGCCGGATTCGCGGCGCGAAACAGGCAATGCCTGGTGTTGCAAGGAGTTACGGATTTCGAGCCCGTCGCGAAACGTTCCGTTTGGTTCCGAAACTTTCCGAAACTTTCCGTTTCGTTCCGTTTCGTTCCGCTCTGGTTCTCCCGGTTCCGTCGGGATTCCGCCCGTGGGCGGGCAGTGCGGCGGGGCGGGCTGTGCATCGACAGGCGGCGCCATTGGTCGTAGAGTCTTGGCGACGCCCCGACTGTCGAAGGAGATGTAAATGCGAATCGTGGTGATAGTTTCCGACACGTTCCGTTTCGATCACCTGGCCGCCCACGGGCTGGTGAAGGTCCACACGCCGAACCTCGACGCGCTGGCCCGGCGCGGGGCCGACTTCCTCCGCTGCTACACGGGGAGCTTTCCCACCGGGCCGAACCGCGCCGACGTGTACCTCGGCAAGTACTGGTTCCCCCGCAGCGAGTGGGCGCCCCTGCCGACCGACGAGACGACACTCGCCCAGCGCCTCGGTAAGGCCGGCCACGTCACCCAGTGGATCGGCGACAACCCGCACCTGCTCAAGAACAACGCCTTCTACCATCGCGGCTTCAGCGCGGCGGTGCAGGTCCGCGGGCAGGAGGGCGACGTGTACTTCACCCGGCTCAACAAGCCGCATCCGCGGATCCAGACCAAGGCCAAGACGCGCCACCGCCCGGAGCTGTTCGGCATGACGCTGGTGAACCTGCACGAGTGGCTCAACGAGCCGCGATACGAGGCGGACCGCTTCTGCTGCCGCACGGCCGACCTCGCCTGCCGCTGGCTCCAGGAAAACTACAAGGCGAAGAAGTGGACGCTGTGGCTGGAGTTCTTCGACGTGCACGAGCCGTGGGACGTGCCGGAGTACATGTGGCGGCGCTACGACCCGGACTACCGCGGCGCGGAGATGCGCCACCCCAACTACGGCCCGGCCGGCGCCTACACGCCGCCCGAGCTGCGCAACCTGGCCGCCCACTACGCCGGGGAAGTAACGCTAGTAGATAAGTGCATAGGTCAGATACTCCGCCAGATCGACGACTGCGGCATCGCCGACGACACGGCAATCGTCTTCACCACCGACCACGGAATCGCCCTGGGCGAGCACAACCGCACGGGCAAGAGCAACATACACCCCGGCGACTCGCGGGCGTGGCTGATGTTCGAGGAGCTGGCGCACATCCCGCTGGTCATCTACCTGCCGGGCATGCGCCCGCGGAAGGTCCGCCAGTACGTCCAGCCGGTGGACACGACGGCGACGATCCTAGAGATGGCCGGCGCGAAGCGCGACCGCTCGGCCCACGGCACGAGCCTGATGGGGCTGGTCGGCGGGCGCGGACGCCGGTGGCGGCGCGACTGGGCGATCTCCTCGGCCCACATGGGCGGCCTCGGGGCCACGCCGTCGGGGCTGACGATGCTCTACGCCGGCCGGTGGGCCTACTGCCCGCGGACCGAGCGGATGGGCCCCGGCGGAGTGCTGTTCGACATGGCCGCCGACCGGCAGCAGAAGCGCAACGTCGCGCGGAAGTTCCCGCAGATCGCGGCGCGGATGAGGCGGCGGATGGCCCGGCTGCTGGGCGAGATCGGCACGCCCGGCGAGGTGGTCGCGGCGCTGATGAACGAGCGGGGCCCCTGACGGGAGGCGCCGCTACTCGACCGGCTCGACGTGGACGATGACGCTGATGACGGTGGGGCAGCTGTCCTTCACCCGCTGGCCGACCTCCGTCGCGATGTCGTGCCCGCGGGCGACCGTGAGGTCCGGGTCGACCTGGACGTGGATGTCCATCTCGACCATCCCGCCGAGCTTGCGGGCGCGGAAGGCGTGGAAGCTGTGGACGCCGCCGGTCTGACTGACCGCCTGCTCGATCTGCTCGAGCACCCGCCGCGAGGGCGCGCGGTCCATCAGCTCGTCGCCGGCGCCGCGGATGATCCGCCAGGCGACCACCGCAAGGAAGCAGGCGAGGATCATGGCCGTGACCTGGTCGAGCACCTGCCACTTCGCCCCGCCCAGCAGCACCGCCGAGAGCCCGGCGGCGGCCGCCACCGAACTCAGGGCGTCGCTGCGATGGTGCCATGCATTGGCCAGCACGCTGGTGTCGCCTGCCCGCCGGCCGACGCGCACCGTCAGACGATACAGCAGCTCCTTGATGACGACCGACGCGCACGCCAGCGCCAGCGGCAGGGCGGCGCGAACCTCGGGGCGAAGCTGACCGTGGTGGACGGGGCCGATCGCCCGCCAGACGACGAATGCACCCGCCGCCATGAGGGCCGCGCCCACCAGGGCCGTCACCAGGGTCATCACCCGCCGGTGGCCGTAGGGGTGGCTCTCGTCGGCGGGCCGGCCGCTGATGCGGATGCCCGCCAGCACCGCAAAGTCGGTCGCCAGGTCGCTGAGCGAGTGCAGCCCGTCGGCGAAGATCGTCTGACTGCCGCACGTCAGACCGGCAGCCAGCTTGGTCATGGCCAGCAGCACGTTGGCCCCCAGGCCCAGGACGGTGACGCCCGCGGTGCTCAGCCCGGCCGTCGGGTTGTCGGTCTCGGCGTTCATGAGCGGATACAGGCGATGGCTGTTGGTAGAGGATAACGAATTGGCCGGCGATCTAGAAGCTGATATCGAACTCGGCGAACTGGCCGGTGGGCTCGGAGGTCTGCTGGGTCGTCTCGCGGATGTAGTGGCCCATGCGATCGACCACGGCCGCCAGCAGCTCGTTGATCTGATCGGTCGGACCCTCGACGAGCATTTCCACTCGCCCGTCGGGCAGGTTGCGCACGTACCCGGTGACGTTGAACCTGCGGGCCAGTCGCAGGGCGGTGTATCGAAAGCCCACGCCCTGGACGGTTCCGGAGAAATGGATGAGGCGCCGCTGGCGGCCCATGGCAGGCCCTTTCTCGGCCGGCGGGCCGACCTCCGCGCCCGCCGCCGGGTCAATCATATCGGGCGCGACTTGCCGGACAACTCTTTCCGGCGCAAAATGTCACTCGTGAGCGGGACCCGCCCGCCGCGAGCAACGGAGCGTCGAGATGGCTGACGAGATTGCCGCCGCGATCATTCCTGTCGCCGGGCTGGGGACGCGCCTGGCGCCGATCACCCGCGCGGTGCCCAAGGCGATGCTGCCGCTGGTCGGCTCGGACGGGTCGGTCCGCCCGGTGGCCGACTGGATCGCCCGCGAGGCGGCGGCCGCAGGATGCGAGCGAATCTGCTTCGTCACCTCCGTCGGGCAGGACGAGCTGATGCGGAAGTACTTCGCCGCCGAGGCGGAGCTATCCGGGCGGGTCGAGTACGTCACCGGCGTCGAGCCGCTGGGCTTGGGCTACGCGGTCTGGGCGGCGAGGGACGTCGCCGCCGGTGGGGCGGTCATGGTGATGCTGGGCGATCACATTCACCTGCCCGCGCCCGGTGGGCCCGCGCCGGCGGCGCAGGTGGCCGAAGCGTTCGCCGCCGCGCAACCGGCCGCGATGGTGGGCGTGCAGGCGGTCGATGCGGGCGAGCTGCACCTTGTCGGAGTTTGCCGCGGCGCCGAGCCCGACGGGTGCGTCTATAGATGCATGGACCTGGTCGAGAAGCCCGACGCCGCCACGGCCGCCGCGCGGCTGACGACGCCCGGGCTGCCGGACGGCAGGTACCTAGCCCACGCGGGGATCTACGTCTTCGCCGCGGAGATATTCGACTGCCTCGCGCCGCTGGTCGCCGCCCGCGCCGAGGGCGCCGAGGTGGGACTGACCGAGGCCCAGCAGGCGCTGCTGGCGCGCCGCGGCGGCGAGTACTTCCTGTGCGCCGTTGAGGGGCAGACCCTCGACGTCGGCACGCCGACAGGCTACGCTGCCGCCCAGGCCGCCATGGCGGCGGTGGGGGGGGCAAGCGGCCGCGATATGTGAGGAACGACCAATGCCCGAAGTTTCCGCAAAGAGTGACTTTCTCCAGGCCAAGGATCGCGTGGAGGCATGGTGGGCCGGCTCGTCGCTGGGCCGCCCGGCCGTGATATGCCGGATCGCCAAGGGCGACGCTCCGCCCCGGCCGACCGACGAGCGATCCCGGGCCCAGCGCGACCTGGACTCGGACTGGCACCTGGCACAGGCCCAGTGGTCGCTGGACGCCCACGAATTCCCCGCCGAGACGATGCCGGGAATCTATCCCGTCCACGCCGACAGCCTTGCAATCCCGGCCGTCTTCGCCGGCGCCGAGTTG
>CBFCZU010000258.1:0-5948 GCA_965602635.1 uncultured Planctomycetales bacterium
TCTGGGTGATGCCGACCAACGAGGAACTCATCGTCGCCAGACAGGCGGCGGAGCTGTTGCAGACAACCGGAAGATAGGTCAGGCCGCAAGTCGGCCAGCATCGGAGAAAGGCAATGGCAGAAGACGCATTGGGAATGATCGAGACGCGAGGCCTGGTGGCGCTGATCGAGTCTCTGGACGCGATGCTGAAGGCGGCTCGCGTGAGCTACCGCGGGATCCAGAAGACCGGCGGCGGCTTCGCTGCGGTGTTCGTTGAGGGCGACGTGGCGGCGTGCAAGGCGGCGACCGACGCCGGGGCCGCCGCGGCCGGGCGGGTCGGCGAGGTCGTCTCCGTCCACGTGATACCGCGCCCCCACAACGAAGTGCCGAAGATCCTGCCGTAATCGGCACCGACCAGGGACTACCGCCCGGGCGACAGTGGCCCGGGCAGCGGGCGCCTCGTCGCGCGAGGCCGACCCGCCGCCGCGGGCGAGAGCCACCCGGCCAAGGAAACAGCCATGTTCATCGCGAAGGTCAAAGGCAACGTGGTCACCACACACAAGGTCCCGAAGATGAGCGGGCGGAAGCTGCTCATCATCGAGCCCTTGCAGGTAACCGACGAGGGCGGGGACTTCCGCCCCACCGGCAGATGCTTCGTGGCCGTGGACAGCATCGACGCCGGGACAGGCGAGATCGTGCTGGTCACTCAGGGCTCCAGCGCCCGGATGACCGACACGACCTCCGACGCGCCGGTTGACTGCGTGGTGATCGGGATCATCGACACCGTCTCGGTCGGCGAGGCCGTGGTGTACAACAAGGGCGCCTGAGCGCCGCCGGACCGGACGGGTGTCTGAGCCAGGTCGCGGGCCCGCCGCCCGCGGCCGCGGGAGCAAGTCATGATCGGAACGAACGACCAGATGGTGCGAGAGATGGTCGAGCAGGTGCTGGAGCAGGTCCAGACCGGCTGGGGCGGACGCGTGCCTCCGACGCCGGGTGCGACCGCGGCGCCGCCGATAACCAGTAACGGAGTGGCGGCCGCCCTGGCGGCGCGACCGGCGGGGACGGGGGTGAACCGCTTCGGACAGTTCGCCGACGTTGACGAGGCCGTCGCCGCCGCAAAGGCCGCGCAGAAGCAACTCATGACCCGCTCGCTCGCCCAGCGGAAGATCGCCTGCGACCTCATCCGCCGCATCTGCATAGACCAGGCCGACACGCTCGGGAGGATGGAGTACGAGGAGACGAAGATCGGCCGGGCCGAGCACAAGCCCGACAAGCTCGTCCTCGCCGGCGAGCGGTCGCTTGGGGTCGAGTTCCTCCGCAGCGACGTCTTCAGCGGCGACCACGGGCTGACCGTCCAGGAGTTCGCCCCCTTTGGCGTTGTCGCGGTGATAACGCCGGTGACGCACTCGCTGCCGACTCTGGCCAACAACGCTATCAGCATCATCGCCGCGGGCAACGCCATCGTCTGCAACCCCCACCCCGCCGGGGCGAAAATTGCCTGCCACGGGGCGCGGCTGTTCAACCAGGCGATCTACGAGAAGCTGGGCATCGACAACCTCATCAGCATCATCACCGCCCCGACGATCGACTCGGCCAAGGCGATGTTCGCCCACGCCGACGTCGGCCTGCTGGCGATCACGGGCGGCCCGGGCGTTGTGGCGACGGCCCTGCGGTCGGGCAAGCGGGCTATCTGCGCCGGACCCGGCAACCCGCCGGTGGTGGTGGACGAGTCGGCCGACATGACCAACGCCGCCCGCTGCATCGTCGAGGGCGCCGCCTACGACAACAACCTGCTGTGCCTGTCGGAGAAGGAGATCTTCGTGGTCTCGGCCGTGTGGGACAAGTTCCTGGCGGCGATGAAGTCGGCGTGCGCATTCGAGCTGACGTCGCGCCAGATCGACGCCCTGGCCGACAAGGCGATCGAGGTGCCGGCCGAAGGCCACCCGCGCGCCCGGCGCGAGTTCGTCGGCATGGGCGCCGCCGACCTGGCGGCGGCGGTGGGCGTCAGCGTCCCGCCCGGAACCGAGCTGCTCATCGGGCCGACCGGGCCCGACCACCCCTTCGTCGTGGCAGAGCAGATGATGTCCTGCCTGCCCGTCGTCAAGGCCGAGAGCTTCGAGAAGGCCGTCGAAATGGCCGTCGCCGCAGAGCACGGATTCAAGCACACGTCCATCATCCACTCCCGCCTGGTGGACCACATGACACACATGGGCAAGGCGATGGACACCGCTCTGTTCGTCAAGAACGGGCCTTCCCTTGCCGGCGACGGCATCGGCGGCGAGGGCTATTGCAGCTACTCCATCGCGTGCAGCACCGGCGAGGGGATCTGCACCCCGCTGACCTACACCCGAGTGCGGCGGTGCATCATGGTGGACAACCTGCGCATCATTTAGGTACGTGGATATGTTCTTCGGCGTGGTTGAAGGCAACGCGATCAGCACGATCAAGCACCGGTCGCTGACCGGCTGGAAGCTGCTGGTCGTCCAGCCGCTGGACATGGCCGGCCGGCCCGACGGCGACCCGCTGCTGGCGATCGACATGATCGGCGCGGGGCATGGCACGAGGGTCGTCATCAGCAACGACGGCAAAGGCGCCCGCGAGATGGTCGGCGACAACAACTCGCCCGTCCGCTGGGCGGTAATCGGGCTGGCCGACCAGGAGACATGGCACAGGCCGTGAACGAGGAACTGGTCAACACGGTTTTCCAGCGTGTGATGGCCGAGCTGGCCAAGGCCGACGGTGCGGGGTCTGCGGCGGACCCGCAGCCAGCGCCGGCGCCCGCCCCGCCGGGCGCGCCCGGTCGCGTCTGGCTGACGGTCGAAATGCTCGCCGCCCGGGCCGACGGCGCCGGGGCGGTCGCCCTCGCACACAACGAGCGCCTCACGCCCGCCGCACGCGACTACGCCGCCTCGCGCGGGCTGGAGGTCGTCCGCGGCGCGGCACCGGCCCAACGCCCGGTGACACACCTCGCCAGCGGGCAGGTCACGCCCGCGGCGCTGACCAGGACGCTCGCCCTCGTGGTCAACCGCCCCGATTCGAAAGTCGAGGCCGCACTGGCGGCGCTGACCCGCGCGGGGGTCGTCACCCGCGGCTTCGCCGAAGCGGACTGCTGGATGGCCAACACCCGCGCGATGTGCGCCGAGATCGGCCGCGGGGCCCTGGCCGGGGGCGTGCTCATCGACCGCTACGCCGCCGCGGGAATTGTCCTCGCCGCCAAGATCAAGGGCATTCGCCCCGTGCAGGGCGTCTCGGCGGCGGCGGTGGAGGCCGCCCTGAGGCAATTCAACGCAAACCTGCTTGTCATCGGCCACGCGACACATAGCGTTTACGAAATACGTTCCATGATCGACCGCTTCTCCGCGGGCAGGCGGATGGGGCGGGACCGGACCATCCTGCTCGACGAGGTCGAGAGGGTCGAAGCCGAAACTTAGGCGCGAAAGTTGGAGGCGACCAGACACGTGCGTATCGCAAGGGTCATCGGAAAGGTCACACTCAACCAACGCCTGCCGGACCTGGCGCCGGGCAGGCTCCTGATCGTTCGCACGTACAGCCGCCGGAGCCTCACCGGAGCCGATCGAGGCAACGAAGAGTCCGTCGTCCTCTTCGACGAGCTGGGCGCCGGCGAAGGCGACCTTGTCGGGCTCGTCGAGGGGCGCGAGGCGACCGCGCCCTTCTGGCCCAGGAAAGTGCCCTGCGACTCGTACAACGCGGCCATCCTCGACGAGGTGGACTTCGACCCGGTGCTGTGAGCCGGGGCGGCGGAGTCAAGACAATGGTCAACGAGTGGAAGATTCGAGAGGAGATATGCCAGATCGGGCGGCGGCTCTATGAGAAGGGCTACGTCGCCGCGAACGACGGCAACATCTCCGTCCGCATCGCGCCCGGGCGGTACCTCTGCACGCCCACGCTGGTCTCCAAGGGCTTCATGAAGCCGGCGGACATCGCCCTGGTGGACGAGAAGGGCACCCAGCTCGGCGGCGAGAAGCCCCGGACATCCGAGGTCATGCTCCACCTCGAGATCTACCACGAGCTGCCGGACATCAACGCCGTGGTGCACGCCCACCCGCCGCACGCGACCGCCTTCGCCGTCGCCGGGATGGAGCTGCCCAGCCGCGTTCTGCCGGAGGTCGAAATCTTCATCGGACAGGTGCCGATAGCTGCATACGACACGCCCGGCAGCAAGGACTTCGCCCAGACGATCCTGCCCCACCTGCGCAACAAGGCCAACACCATCCTGCTGGCCAACCACGGCGCGGTGGCGTGCGACAAGACGCTCGAGCAGGCGTACTTCCACCTCGAGACGCTCGACCAGTACTGCCGCATCCTCTTGCTGGCCAAGGAGATAGGGAAGGTTCAGCAGCTCCCCGCCGGCAAGATGGCGGACCTGATGCGGCTGAAGGAGGGCCTGGGCCTCGAGGACCCGCGCGTCGGCTGCGAGGGCGAGGCGTGCGTGCTGGGTGGGTCGGACGAGTTCCTGCGCGGCTTCTCGGAACTTGCGATCCCTCAGCACACGGCCGACGCCGACGGTCACGGGCGCGGCTACGGCATCGCCGGCGCCGCCAGCCAGGCCGGTGAGCCCCAGCCGGCACCTCGCGCATCCCAAGCGCCGCCGGCGCCCGCCCCGGCGCCCGCGCCGCTGGGGTCGTCCAGCAGCACCGCCCGGAAGCGCGCCCTCGACGACGAGGTCGAGAGGCTGACCCAGGTGATAACCGACCGCATAGTCGAAATGTTCGCCAGCGGATGAAGGCGGCGTCGCCGACGCGGCGCGTCAGAAAATGCCGATGATCAAGTCGCTGGACAAGAAGCTGGCCGAGATTCACGCCGAGGCGAACTCCAGGGCGTTCATCCTGGCCGACGCCAAGGACGCGGACATGGCCTTCGGGATCGCCGCGCCCGGGCGCAGCCCCGAGCACGCCGACGGCGAGTTCCGCTCGCTCGCCGAGTACCGCGACCACATCCGCGCCAACACCGACCAGGCGCTGCTCGACATCATGCTCATGTCGGTCTCGACCAACGAGGTCCTGACGATCCGCCAGCGGATCTTCGACGGCTCGCCGGTGACGCCCGCCGTCCGCGCCAACGACACGACGGACATCCACGTCGCCCGCGGCGCGTCCTACCCCAAGCAGCCCTCGCGGCCATTCCGCACGGCGGCCATCGAGCACGCCCAGTGCGGCGAGATCGAGTGCGACGAGTCCGACCGCCACTTGGGCGCCAACCTCGGCCTCTACAGCATCACCTTCAACAATGACGTCGAGCTCGACCGCGCCGCCGTCGAGGCGTACCGCCAGTTCCGCATCGAGGCCGAGAGGAAGGGCTTCCGCCACTTCCTCGAAGTCTTCGACCCCAACGCGCCGGTCAATCCCATCGACCCCGACAAGCTCGGCGGCTTCGTCAACGACATGATCGTCCGCACGCTGGCCGGCGTGCCCCAGGCCGGCAGGCCGCTGTTCCTCAAGATGGTCTACCACGGGCCGAAGCACATGACCGAGCTGGTCAAGTACGACCGCCACCTCGTGCCGGGCATCCTGGGCGGCTCGGCCGGCACGACCTACGACGCCTTCAAGCTCCTGGCCGAGGGGCAGAAGTACGGCGCCCGCGCCGCCCTCTTCGGGCGGAAGATCAACAACGCCGAGCACCAGCTCACCTTCATCCAGTTCCTCCGACTGATCGCCGACGGCGAAATCTCGCCCGAGGAGGCCGTCAGGGCATACCACGGCGTCCTTAATGGGCTCGGCATCCGGCCGCACCGGCCCCTGGCCGATGACATGCAGCTCGCCAGCGACGTCACCTCATACGGCGGGTCGGGGACGACCATCAGCATCCCGCCGACCGTCGCGCCCGCGGCCGCGGTGCAGTCGCCGCCGCCGCCGGCCGCCGCGTCCTACCCGACCACCTCGGCGGGCATGCCCGATTTCGCCCACATGACGCCCGCCCAGCGGCTGGACTATCACCGCGCCCGCCTCGAC
>CBFCZU010000259.1:0-5906 GCA_965602635.1 uncultured Planctomycetales bacterium
ACCCGGCAGGGCTCATGCAATACGCAGGCTAGGGCGGCCGGCTCACTGGCCGGGGGCGTCCGGAGGCAGCTTCGATTCCACCAGCCGCACCAGATCGCGGAAGTTCTGCAGCCTCCAACTGTCGAGGACCAGCGTCCGCTCTCCCGCGCCCGTGTCGTAGGTGACGTCGAGGATGCCCTTGGACGCGAGCTTGGCGCTGTCCAGGGACTTGACGGCCGACCAGCTTATCTTCTGCCTGCCGACGTAGCCGATCCCCTCCCCATCGGCCACGAGCCTGCGCCTGAGCCCCATGACCGCCTTGAGGCCGGCCAGCAGACCCAGCGGCAGCAGCACGATGGGGGAGTAGTGGTTGAACACGTGCGTGAAGAAGCCGTTCAAGTCTTCGGAAATGCTCTTGTAGGGGTACTTGTGCATGTCGAGGAGGCACCAGACCCCTATGCCGATCATCATGGCAGCGAGAATGAACAGTCGCACGGCGGGGTCCTTGGTGGCGCGGCATTCGACGCTGGTGGGGATTTCCTGGCTGTTCGCTTCGTCTGTCATTTGACGTCCTTTCCCAAGGCGGCCGGCGACTCTGTCGCCCTCTGCCGACTATATCGGCGCGGCGGGCGGGGAGGCTGCAATAGCATTGTCGCGCCCCCTGGGGCCGGCGGCCGGTGCGCCGCCCTGGCGGGTCACTGCGACGAGGCGGCCTGGGAGGCCCTGGCGTTCCTGAGAACCTCGAGCAGCACGATGACGATGGCCGCGGCGGCCAGCCCCGCCCCGCGTGCCAGCAGCGCACCCACGACGAGCAGCGCGCCGTAGCCGATCAGGCGCGGCGTGGAGGGTGCCGTCGCCCGCTTGGCCCAGCGCTGGGCGAGCTTGATGAGCGCGACCAGCAGGACCGTGGCGGCCAGGACGATGCCGGTGCCGCAGAGCTTGTGGAGCAGGCTGACCTGGATGGCCCAGATGGTCACCTCTGCCTGGCCTGAGGGGCGGGCGAAGTCCAGGCGGACTTCGCCTTCGGGCAGCTCGACGGGCAGTGAGAACGTCCCGGCGGCGACGTAGCCGCTCACGTCCGCCGTGACTTCCTTGCCCTTCCTGCGGCCCACTCGTGCCGCGGCGGGCCGTCGCATGCGTGCGGCCGACGGCCCTCCCCTGGCAGGCCCGGGCGGAGGTGTCGTAGGGCGGGCACGGCGGCCCCTGGCGTCCCGGGCCGGCTCCATCCGCTGCGCGTAGTGCCGCGTAAGGCGGCTGTCGCTGAACATCTCGAGCTGCTTCTTCAACTGTACCCGCTGCTCGGCCACCTGACCGGTCTGGACCCTCTCGAGCCGGCTGGCTACCTCTGCCAGCTCCTTTGACCGCTCCTCGCTCGGCTGCAGCAGCAGTCTGTTGGCCTGGTCCTCACCTGCCACCAGCCGGGAGGCTGTCTCGGGCCTGCCAGCGTCCTTAAGCTCGCTCGCGATTGCCTTCCGCTGCTCCTCGGTGGCCTTCTGCACGAAGAGCGGCGCCCGGTTCAGCGTGGCGTTTCTGAGCTGCTCGGCCGTCCCGGCGTTGCTGGCGTACGTGTTCAACCACTTGTTGACGTCGGTGTCCAGGTCCGCGTCGCCGGCGGCCTTGAAGCCCTTGATGGCCTTGCCGAGCTTCTCGTTGTAGGCCCACTGCTCGTAGGCCTTGGCCTTGAGCCTCTCGTATCGGCCCTGGCTCAGCTGGTCACGGTTCTGGGCGATGAAGGCCATGTTGCTCTTCGTGTCCCTCTCGAGCCTGTCCTGCTGCCTCTCGAGGTTCGCCAGGGCCGTCCCCCTGACGGCCATCGACCGCGTCTCGTCCAGCAGCTTCACCTGGCGGCGGGTCTGTTCGATCAAGGCCTGGGCACGGATGGTCATCATCTCAGCGGTCCCCGCGACGGGCGACATGTTGCCGCCGCGCCAGACGTAGCGGTAGCCTCCCGGCAGTCGCAGCGACCAGGTGGTGCGCATCACCGGCACGCCTGCGAGGCTTATCCGCGGCGGTGCGAGGCGGGTGGCCGATCCGAGCTTCGTCTTCGTCTGCCCGGCGAAGTACATCGTCACCTTGTAGGGCAGCCCGCCGGGGGAGGTCTTGACCAGGGGTATCAGCACCTCCCCGGCCTTGGCGCCCGAGGCCGTGACGGGCCTGACCGCCTGCCCCGCCACCCGCGCCGACCACAGCTTCAGCTCCGCCGGCACGTTGACCCGCAGGAACTGCTCGCTGCGGTTCTGGAGGTCGAGCTCCACTTGGTAGCGGCACCGCCCCTCGCGGTCGATGACGGTCGTGATCGCCATGAGGTCGACGACGGCCTGGATCCGCTTGGCCGGGGCAACGGCCGCGACCTTCAGGCTCATCGACCAGTCGTCGGTGTAGGACTGGTACATGCACTGAAGCGAGCCCAGCAGCTTGCCGCTGAGAAGCTTTCGCTGCTCGCCGACGGGCAGGGCGGTGAGCCCCTCGGCGGTCTTGACCTCGAGCTTGTGGCGGGAGAAGTTCTGCACGGCGACGATGCCGCGATAGCCACCCGGCGCGTCGGGGCTGAGGCGCGGGATCTCCAGGGCGGCGGTGGACTTGTCGATCGGCAGGGCGAAGTTGACGGCCACGTCCAGCACGCCGGTCACCTCGTTGACGAGGGCGACGTCCCAGCGTGTCCGCCCGGCGCCGGCGTCGGCGGTGGTGACGCCGCGCAGCGAAGGTGAAGTCACGGCCACGTGCGGGGCGTAGGCGCTCGGCAGGGTGAAGCTCGCCCTGTCGATGGGCGAGCCCGTGATGTTGTAGCGGAGCCGATAGACGTACATTGCCGCGCTCGGCTGGACCGTCAGGGCGCCGAAGACCTCGACGCGGACCTTGGTCGGCTGGGGCCGGACCTTCAGCGCCAGCACCACCGCGGGCGTCTCGTAGCGGTAGGCGAAGCGCACCGAGCCGGCCTGGCGGCGGTCGAGCCAGTCGGCGGTCCGGCGGGGGTCGATGGGCTTGAGGTTCTCAACGGCGTCGGTCTGGGCCTCGAGGGCGGCCTCCAACTGCACGGCCAGGCGGCCTGTCTGACGCGCCAGCGGCTCGCCGCCCGGGTCGATCGCCGTTACCGTCGGCACGCTGAAGGGGGCGAGCTTCACGTCCTTGCGGACGAGGACCATGGCCATCCTGGCTGCGGCGACGCCCGATCGGAGGTTCACGTGCAGTCTTCGCCCGGCGGGGGAAGGCTGCTCGTAGAAGTCGGCCACACCCGGCCCGACGACGCTGAGCAGCTCGTAGCCGTCAGGCAGGGCGAAGCTGGCGGAGAAGATGCGCCCGCGGCGGGTGGTGAGGTGGGCGTTGACGAGCAGCTCGGCCCTGTCGGTCGCGATCCGGACGAGCTGGTCGAGCCGGGCGACGGGCGTCACCGGCGGGCGGGACAGCCTCACGGTGATGGCGAACGGCCGGTACGGCCAGTAGTATCGCCCGACGGCGTTCGTTCCCGCGGTGCTCCCGCGCCGGCCTGCGGCTGCGGTGCCGGCCCGGCGCCCGCCGGAAACGTCGGTGACCTTCAGCGTCATGCCGCCGGCGGAGTGCAGCGTAACCGAGCCGCTCTCCCGCCCGACGTTCGCCGCCCGCGGCAGCACCAGGGCGGCGGCCTCGTCCAGCGCCGGCAGGTCGGTCAGCCAGCGCAGGGTCAGCTCGCATTGCCTCTCGGCCGGGCGGTGCAGGCGGACTTCGAGAACCTTGAACCGATGTCCGTCCTGGACGGCCTCGCCCGTGACGCGGAAATCGCGCACGTTCGCCCCGGTAAGCGCCGTCAGCGTGGCGCGGTCGGGCAGCAGCAGGGCGAAGCGGTCGTTCTTGCCCGCCGAGAAGCTGAAGCGGACCCTGCTGACGCCCACCACGGCCCAGTGGAATGCGTGCACCTCGTGCGACGCCTCGGCCGAGAGCGTCTTGTCGGCCGCGCCCACGCCGACCTTCGGAGACCAGCGCAGCGTCACCTTCCGGGCGGCGCCCAGCGGGACCAGCCACATGCCGGCCTCGGCGCCCTTGCCGCGGGTGACCACGCCTTCGGCCCCGACGGCCTCGAGTGTCAGGTCATCCGCCGGCAGAGCGACGGCCATGACCGCCCCGGGCAGCGGAGGCAGGGACAGGTCGATGCTGCCGCGGCGTCCGAGGAGCTTTGGCGCGCCGACGGCCTTGAGGCGGAGCTGTCCGGCCGAGCCGGCAGGGAGCATCAGGATCATGCCCTTGGGCCCGGCCTGGAGCCGCGCCGGCTTGCCGCCGAACGTCGCGGCGGTGACCGCCAGCCCGGAAATCGGCATGGGCAGGACGACCCACCCCGTGCCGAGCGTCGTGACGTCGGGCGTCAGGGTGACGCTGATCCGCTTGCCCTCGACGGCCGCGGCGTACCGCACGCCCGCCAGCGACACCCCGCCCGCCGGGACGGGCAGCTCGATCGGCTCGTCGGGGTGCGCCAGGTTCCACAGGCGAACGTACTTGGCGTACGGCACCAGCACCTTGTCCGACTCATCGGCCTTGGTCGGGTCGCCCTCGTAGGGGACGATTAGCGGCGCCGACTTCGGCGGGGCGATCTGCCTGCTCTTTACGGGCCCGGCCGCCTGGGCCGATGCCCCCGCCAGCAGCAGGCCTGCGACAATGGCTGCCGTCGCTGCCCGGGGCGATGGCCGCGTCAGCGGAAGCGTCCGCCACACCCACCGCGCCAGGACCGCAAGCAGGTAGAACGGCACTAGGCACGCCGCGGCCAGGAAGGCGCCGTTGGCGAAGCAGGTGGCGCCCGGCTGCCATACGGCCAGCAGCGTCGAGCAGACCAGGACAGCGAGGACGTACGCCCACCGGCACCGCTGCGGGTACTTCATCAGCAGCACGCCGCCGGCGGCCGCGAGGAACAGACCCAGTATCCCCCAGGCGAGCATGCTCGATTCGCTCGTCATGCCGATGACCAGTTCCGGCGGGCCGAAGCCTGTGAAGCTCGCCTCCGGCCCGGCGCCGGGCGCCGCCGCCAGCTCCACCGGCAGCGTCTGCCGCCCGAAGGCCAGCGTCACGCCGGTGACGGGCCTGGCCGGGCGCGCTTCCGGCTTGGGCTCGCCCGCCGCAGGCGGCTTCTTGGCCGGCGGTGCCCCCTCATCGGCACTAGCGTACCAGCCATCAAACGCCTGGACTTCGATGCCTGCGGTGTCCGCATCCTGCCACCGGGCCTGTCCGTTGAAGAGAAGCACGCATACCCGCCCGTTGATCACGGAACTGCGGGCGACGAGCGTCTTGCCGCTGGCGCCCTTGGCCGGGCGGATGTACTCGAACCGCCGGCCGGCGGTGTCCAGCAGCATCTCCGGCGGAACGGACCTGGCGTCCACTAATTTGTCCAGGGAGTCGGGGTACGCGCCGTCGTGCTCGCTGGTATACATCGCCAACCCCTTGCCCACGCCGTTGAGGTTGCCCGCCGTCAGGGCTCGCTTGGAGAGCTCGCGTGATCGGCCCAGGGAGACCGTGAAGATGCCTCTGGGGGTACACACCGCCGCCAAGACATCGCCCGCGCGGGCGCAAGCCGGGGTGGGGCGGGCCAGGTCGCGGGTGGCCATCCGGGTCTCCTGGCTCGTGATGCGGTAGCCCGGCGGCGGGAACACGCGCCATTGCGTCCGGTTGATCTGAAGCCCGGGCAGCTTCACCGCCCCCAGCTTGACCCGCGCGACCGAGGTGCCGGGCGGCGACCAGGCATAGACGATCCGCACGGCCACGCCTCGGGCCGACCGCGGCAGGGCGACCAGGTACGCGCCGTCGGCGCTGCGGTTTGGCTTGGCCTGGGCTCCGGCGACGCTGACGGACCAAAGCTTGGCCCCCACCGGCAGCTCGAAGGGGAGGAACTGCACCGCGGCGTTGACGATTCTCAGGTCGGCCTCTGTCCGCTGCCGCCCGGCGGCGCCCAGGTGCGTCGTCAGCCTGGC
>CBFCZU010000260.1:0-5870 GCA_965602635.1 uncultured Planctomycetales bacterium
TCGTTCTCCACCACGACCTGCCCGGGCTCCAGCGGCTCGCCGTAGCGGCGGATCAACACGCCGACCTTGCCCTCGGGGATGACGGTGGCTTTCATGGGCCTCGGCCAGTACCAGGTCCAGGGGTTGCGGAAGTGCCGGCCTTCCTTGAGGATTTCAAACTGCGGCCCCTTGAAATCCAGCGAGGGCGCGAGGACGTCTTCGTTGGCGATCTCCTTGCCGGTCTTTTTCAGCAGGGGCGCGAACTGGCCCTTTCCCACGTCGATGCGGCAGAGGAACCAGACGAACATCACCGCTACGACGACCAGGCCGCCCGCCGCTATCCCGCCGTACTTGAGCAGGTCGCCTCGGCGGACGCCGTATTCGTCGCCCGACTGCCTCGGTTGCTGTCGAAACGTGCTCATCGCTGTATCCTTTCTTCCCCGTTAGCTGTTCCTTGCTTGCCGCCCGACCGCGCGGTCAGCGAGGCCTTGACCTCCGGCAGCACCCATACCCGTATCTCGCCGCGCTGCTCGGACTTGGCGTAGCCCTTCCGGGCCAGGGCCTCGAGGATTCGCTCGGCCGTTCCTATGGTGACGTTCAGCTCGCTGGTCAGGTCGGTAACCGTCAGCTCGCCGCGGCAGTACTTGGCCACTTCGATGGTCTCTTCCAACGGCAGGCGTTTGGCCGAGATCCACAGACCCATCCCGGTGGCCACCACCACCAGCCACCACGCCGCGTACTGTCCACGCATGGGCGTCGGAAAGCTGGTGGTCATGTCGAGCACGAGCAGGGCTAGGCCACCCCAGAACAAAGCCATCCCCGCAAGGCGTTTCCGGCGCCGGCCTTTCCTGAAGTCGATCAGCGAAAAGTCGACGCGCCTCGTGACCATCCGTGAAAACCGTCGATTGTCCCACCTCGAGATCATCTTGATGTCAACCTATCCGCCGCCACCAGCGGTCACAAACAAATTCTACCCGCCGGCCACGGGGCTTCAGGCCCGCGGCTGGCGGCCGTAAATTTCATTTTCCCGCGATTTCTCCGGGAGGAGGAGGTAGCGTTTGCGCGCGCAAATGGGTTCCCAGAACGGCTCGGCAGGAGATGCAGGCGGCCCGCGGCCTGTCGGTGTCCGGTCGCTTCCCGACGCCTTCGAAAAGGAGCAGAGATGGACGACAAGTTGCGAATCCTCATGATCGGCGCGCATCCCGACGACGGCGAGGTCAGCATCGGCGGCGCTGCCGCGCTCTGGGCCGCCGCCGGGCACAAGGTCCGTCTCGTCAGCGCCACCAACGGTCAGACGGGCCACCAGGTTCAGGCCGGCGCCCAGCTCGCCCGGCGGCGCATCGCCGAGGCAAGGGCTGCGGCCAAGGTGCTCGCCGTGGAGAGCCGGGTGCTGCCGATCCCCAACGGGCAGATCGAGCCGAGCCTCATTTACCGGCGGACGTTCATCCGGCTGATGCGCGAGTTCGGGCCGGACCTGGTCGTCACGCATCGGCCCAACGACTACCACCCCGACCACCGCTACACCTCGCAGCTCGTCCAGGACTCGGCCTACCTGGTGATGGTCCCCAACAACGTCCCGGAGACCCCGCCGCTGCGGCACAACCCGGTGATGGCGTATTGCAGCGACGATTTCCAGAAGCCCACGGCCTTCAGCCCCGACGTGGTCGTCGCGATCGACTCGGTGATCGAGAAGAAGTATGACGCCATGCATTGCCACGCAAGCCAGATGTACGAGTGGATCCCCTGGACCCGCGGCAAGCTCGACGAGGTGCCGGCCGGCGACGCCGACCGCCGGGCGTGGCTGTTCGAGCGGCGGTCCCGGAGTGACCGGGCCATCGCTGACCGCTTCCGCGACGCCCTGATCGCCCGCTACGGCAAGGCGAAAGGCTCGGCCGTCCAGTACGCCGAGGCATTCGAGGGCTGCGAGTACGGCACCAAGCTCGACGACACCCAGATCGAGCGCATCTTCGGCCGGATGTAGACCGCCGCGGCGCCGCCTCACCTCGTTCGGCTCGCTGTCAGTCTGTCGTCCGAGGCAGTCCTCCCATCTTGTATCGCGGCCCGACGGTGTAGAGGCGGTTGAGGCCTTTCTCGCTCAGGTGGGCGGCGACGACCTCGCCGACGAGCACCACGTGGTCGCCCGCCTCCATCTCACCCGCCAGCCGGCACTCGAAGTTGGCCACCGCGTCGGCCAGCAGGACGCTGTCGATCTCGCTCGCCGGCTGGGTCTTCGCGCCGCTGTCGGCGAGCTTGTCGGTGTCGCGGCCGCTCTTGGTGCCGAAGAGCATCGCCTCGTCCCGCTGGTGCTCGGAGGGGAAGGCGATCACGAACTCCCCGGCCCCGCGAACGGCCTCCAGCGACCACCGCGTCTTGCCGATCGACACGGCCATCATCGGCGGATCGCCCGAGACGATCATCGTCCAGCCGAGCGTGATCGGGTTGTGCTTGCCGGCTGAGTCCTTGGCTATGGCGATGACGACCTGCTCGGGGTACTTGCTGGCGACTGCCTCTGAGTAGCTCACTTGCCGCTGCATCTCAGGTCTCTCCCCGATAGGAGTTGGCGTCTCCCGCCCGGCCACGCCGCCCGGCGGCTCGCCCGCCAGTGTACCGGAAAGCCCCGGACCGAGGCGGAACAGAACGGAACGAAACGGAATCCCGATGCATCGGGACGGAGAACCCCGGAACGAAACGGAAAGTTTCGGAAAGTTCTGGAACGAATCGGAACGTTTCGGAACCGCCCCCAAATCCGTAAGTCCTTGTGGCACAATGCATTTCCTGTTTTGAGCCGCAATCGACGCGAGCAACGCAGACTCTGTTGAGCGCAAACGGCCCGGTCGGCCTGGATTGCCTGCCTTGCCGTCGCCGGCCGAAATCCCAAATCCCAAATCCCTGCCTGCGGCAGGCAGGCGCACTCCGCACCTCGCACTCTGCACTTCGCACTCGCTGCTCCTAACCTCGCTCGGGGCGCGCGCAGCGACACACGCCCCCCGTACTTACCCCCCGCGCGCCTGTTTGCGCGCGCAAACGTGTTGCCATAGAGGGGCCTCTTGCCATAACCCACGGCCGGGCCGGCGTCCGAAAATTTCATTTTCTCGCGATTTCGCCGCCAGGGGGGGGTAGAGATTGCGCGCGCAAACATATCACCATGCTGCCCCTTGCCGCCCGCCCCCGGCTGGCGTAGAATCGCACCCACGATAAGGCGGGGCGGGGGACAACATTCCCGACCCCCGGTGGTAACCGAGCCGCCTGTGTAAGGAAACACAACATAACGAAACATCGGTGACGGCGTGACATTTACCCGCACTGCGGGGCCCAAGCAATGCCACTCCCTGCGAAGCGATTTGCTGATTGGTCGAAAGACGAGTTGAACGCGCTCGTGCAGGACCCTCCTGCCGTCGAGTCCGTCCGGCTGGATTTTAAGGCTGACTGCAAGCTGCTATCTTTTGGGAATAAGGAACGGGAGAAGGGCCGACGTGATATCCTCATCGATGTATCCGCAATGGCCAACGGTGCGGGTGGGGCTCTATTGATCGGCGTGAGGCAGACCGGCAAGCGGGGTCACCCGCCCTACGCTGAGACTGTCACGGGCATTGGGAAACCAGAGCCCCTCAGGCAAGCAATTGAGGGGCTCGTCAATACGCACCTGGACGTACGCCCCGGGCCTTTAGTGTGCCACGCGATCCCACATGAAGAGGGATCGGCCGTTCTGGTCGTCGAGGTTCCGGCGAACACCTACTGCTTGAGCATGGTGACCTACAACGACATCGGCCAGTTCTGGATTCGGAGAGGGACGGACAACCGACTGATGACGACTGACGAGATTGAATACAAGTTCAGCGAATTCGCGAAGGTGCGAGATTCAGCCTCCCTGGAGCTCAGGAAGATCCGCATGGAACTGCGGCGAAGCCAGATTCGACCCATGGTGTGGTTCGCCGGTGTGCCAATTGCCCGTGCCAGAGATCACATCCCCGTCGACATTGGCGCCATGCAGGAGATCGTTCAGGACTCGTCGTATTTCCATGTCTTTCCAAGCAAGAAGCGCCACAGCAGTTGCGTACCTCCCTGCTATGTCAGATCGCTTGTACCGGGGTTGCGGGGCATCATCCTGTCACGTGAGCTTGGAGAGCGGGCTGTGCTTGAAATCCGCCGTGATGGCACCGTGATCTTCGCCCACAAGGCGGCACATGGGACAAAGGGGGGCCCGCCCCGCGAAATGATCGCGATCGGGTCGATCTATGAGCCGCTCATGAGCGGCATATTCCTTCTTGCGGACGTTCAGAACAAGTTCGGCATCGCGAAGCTGGCCCTTGTACAAGCAGGGCTAATGGGGGTCAAAGGCAAAGCAGTGGTCTACGAAGATGGGCACTTCGCAGCCCCGGAGTTCGACAAGGTTGACTGTCCCTTGGATCCTATTCTGCTGGATGAGCTTTGGGTCCCGAGGGACCTATTCGACGGATGGGCGCGTCAGATCGCTAACGCCCTGCATCAAGTGAAGCCCCTCATCTGGCCTCCGTTGGTCCCGCGCGGGTGACACCGGACACACTAGAGCAGAGCTGCCTCGATAGTGGCAGACAGTCGGTCGGCATCGACGGAGGGCCCCTAGCATGCCTCTGCCAAACTTCCGGCGCCTCCCACATCACGGTTGCTCGGGAACGCCCTCCCACCCGCCGGTTTTCAGCTCATTTTCCAAATGGCAACTGCCTCCGGACGCAAGTCGTTCGTACGCGTCCTCCAATTGGACCCCAGGCGAAAATAATCTGAAGCTCGGGCGGCGTTCGCTCATCAACCCGCACTCTTGCACTATGGGTGTCGGTGTAGGTTCGCTCCTCGCCCGGTTGTAGGGCGACGTCCTGGCAGAGAACCTTGCCCTGTTCCGGATCGCACAGAATCTCTGCATCTCGAACGACGGCCTTGGCCTCTCCAATCCTCAGGGGGGTGTCACCCAGGATATTCATCACGCGAACGGTGAAGGTAGCTCCGACGAGAGTTTCGGGCCCAGCACCGCAGTTCTTCCTGGGTTCTGAGAACGGGGCGAAATCAAGTAGGTCGACCTGCAGCTTCTGGGGTCGGCTGGACGCCATAGGAGCATTCCTTCCCCCGGCCCCTGGTGGCCGGAGGGTGGATTGTGGGGCGGGCGGGGGCGTTTGTCAACGGGCACGTATTGGCATAAGCCCCGGGCGCGGCCGGAGGCAAGCCCGGGGTAGGGCGGGCGAAGTGTTTCCAGCCCCGTCAGGGGCGGTCGTAACGGGCGCGGCACACGACCGCCTGGCGCTGGTCGTCCGGGGCCTGGTCCAGTAAGCTCTACACTTGCCCGCTCAAACGCGGCATTTGTGTTTCTCCTTGTGCACGGGGTCAGAGACGATGGCAATTTGCTACACGGACAGCTTGGACCGGATCGACGCAAGCATGCTCAACGCCTTCTTCGAAGGTTGGCAGCTGCCGCCTTCTCCCGAAGAGCACATGCGTATCCTGAAGGGCAGCCAGCACGTCGTCCTGGCGGTCGACGATAGTTGCAGGCGTGTGATCGGATTCATCACCGCCATCACCGACGGATGCCACTCGGCCTCCATCCCGCTGCTGGAGGTGCTGGTCGCGTACCGCAGACAAGGCATTGGCAGGGAACTGGTCATGCGGATGCTCCAGGCACTCCGTGACTACCGATGCATTGACTTGACCTGCGATCCCGCACTTCAGCCGTTCTATGAGACATGCGGGATGCTCAAGTCTGTGGGCATGGCCGTGCGCGACTACACCCGTACCGGCCGGGAATGACCTGACGCGAGCCGTTCGCACTGCTTTCCCTGCAGCTTCGGACCCCAGGTCTCGTCCTTGCGGGCCGACCGGACCAAGGACCTCCACGGCTTGAAGTTGCCGGCGGCAGCGTGGTTGCT
>CBFCZU010000261.1:0-5830 GCA_965602635.1 uncultured Planctomycetales bacterium
GGCCTCCTGACGGCACCCGTACTCCCTCGGATGTCCGCCAACGGGCCCGTCCTCGCCCCAGCCATGCCCCAACCCGACCGGATGACCGAATTGGGGCATGACCCGATTCGCTTCAAGGGCAAGATCATCTGCCGACAGCACGGGCACGTGATGTGGCCCTCTTCTTCCGCCTGTGCCCGGGTCGACCACGCCGGTAGCGATCCGGGTTCTTCGACGCCACCGCGTTGCTCGGGGCTGGCGTCCGGCCCTCTTTGCTGCTCGGGATCAAGCCGAACGCCTGGCACTCGTTCTCGATCTTCGCCTCGATCGCCTCGGTGAGCTCACCGAACCGCTTGGCGCACCCGGCGCACAGCGGGTAGACGATCGTGCGATCCCAGCCCGGCACCGGACTCAGGGCCCTGCCCGGGCCGGGCAGATACACACCGACGGCGCTGGCGGGCTTGTCGCACAGCAGGCACGGTGGCCGATTCCCTTCAGCCGGACGCGCGGGCAGAATGTGGGCGCGAAGGACTTCTCTCATCGTGGAATCCTCTCTCAAAGGGGTGCAGTCGCGGCGGGCTGCGGCGATCGGCGTCGAGCCCCGACTTTGAAAACGGCCCGAGTGTTTCACTTAGCCTTCTATATCTATAGGGTAAGTGAAACACTTTTCGCCAAACAGGGCCAAATCCGTCGCAGCCTTTGTTTAGGTAAGGCTTTACGAGTCTGGAAAGCCCTTGGATGAACAGCCCCCCATGATCACGCCACACGGGACATCTCCTTCACTAAATTCCGGTATCGAAAGCCGTTGCATTCCCTGATGCCCAGCTTGGCACACACGGCCCGGTTGGTGGGCCTCTGCCCGGATGCCTCCAGTTCCGCCATGGCCTCGGCGTACCTCTCGACGTGCTGCTGGAAGTCCGTCCGCCGCGTCGAGGTGAGCATGGACGGGAACAGCTCGCCGGCGTAGACGGCCGTCAGCTCGAACGTCTCCGGCAGCGGCTCATTGGTGACGACGTAGATCGTCGCGTCGTTGGTCAGAGGGCGGAGTCGCCCGATGGCCTGCATCAGCTCCCCGACGACGACGTGCCGCCAGACGGCCTGCCAGCGCTCGTCGGGGTACTGCTGGCAGCGGACCTCCCAGGTGTCGGGGCCGATTGTCTCGGTGTGCAGCCGCCACTGAAGCGGCGGAGAGGCGAGGTTCTCATCCAGGGCCTCGCGGCCGAAGGCGGCGACGGCCAGGACCTGGAGCTTGGCCTCGTTGGGCATGGGCCTGCCGAGGATCAGTCCGGCCTGAAAGTCCTCGAAGGCGTTCAGGCCGCGCAGGGCCCCGTAGTGAACCACCGTGGCGTTGCCGTGCTCGCGATCCAGGAGCTCGCGAAGTCTGTCCTCGTCGCCCTTGAACGTGATGCACAGCAGCGACTGGCCCTTGTGCCTGCGGGCGACTTCGACGGCCAGCCTCGTGGTCCAGCTCTGCTCGCGTTGAAGGTCCTGACGGTTGCCCGCTCGCGTGCCGACCTTGTCCATCACCTGGAAGACCATGGCCCGCTGCTGGGTCAGCGGCGCGGCGATGACGGACACGGCCCGGCCGGTGACGCCCTCGACGACGGCCGGCTCGGCCGTCGCATCCAGCATGAGCACCTGCCTGTCGGCCGGGATGGCCGCTTTGCGTGTCCAGCGGCATGCCCCGACGGACACGTGCACCGGCTGCGGCTCGGAGGCGAGCTCGCGTAGGTCGGCCAGGACGTTGGGTAGCGCCGTCCTGCGCCGGGCGGCGTCGTAGGCCAGGCGCACCAGCGAGAAGAAGGCATCGTCGTCAGCCAGCACGGCCCGGTCGGCATCGGTAATCCGCTCCAGCACGGCCAACGAGGGCATCCAGAGCCCGTGCCCAGCCGTAGCGCAGCAGCGCAGGACGTCCTCGGCGGCGCGGTGGAAGACATCGGCCAAGGCCTGGACGGCTTGGTCGTGCCCCCCGCTGCCCGCGTCGCGGAGGGCCTGGACGTTCTCAACGAAGCCGCGCAGCCGCTCGACGGTCAGTTCCACCGGCGCCGCCAGGGCCGAGAGCGCATCCTCATCGACCACCACCAGGGGCCGTTCCTCCAGGGCCTTCAGGGACCACAGGTCTGGGCGTCGCAGGTGCCAGCTCGTGAGGATCAGCACCTGTGCCGTGCGGTTGGCGCTGCATGTGAAGACGCTCCGGTATGCGCACGAGCGACGTTGGACGCAGTCTGCGCACGGGCCGCGCCGGATCATGTAGCCCATCGTGCGGAAGAACGCGACCAGATCGCGGTGCGGGCACTCGTCCTCGTCATCGGGCCCTCGACGCCAGCGATGCGTGCGGACGCCCAGGGCCTCCAGGTCGGCCTGGATCTGGATGGCCAGCTCGTGCGTCGGGACGGTGTAGACGGCCCGGGGTCCGTCGTCGGCCAGAGCAGTCAGGACGGAATAGGTCTTGCCGGTTCCCGGCGGGGCCGTGACCAGGTCGATCGGGACGGCCGGCGTGCACGCGGCCGTCAACGTCTCGGGCAATGCTACCACGGGATACCTCCAAAGGGGTTCGATAGGGAACGGACCACCGCGGATCGTGCCGGAGGCGCAATGAGAACACCTGCCGGTACGATCGCGGCCGAACGGCGCGGCACGAAGCACATGGAGGCCCCCTACCGGCCGCTCGTGCCGCCGACCGGGCTGCGGCGCAGCTGAAGCCGTATGAGGCGCTTCCATAGACGCTCCTCAGGATCGACTCCGCCTTGGCCCGCGCGTGGGCCGGCGAGAGTTCCGGGCGGTTGCGGTCGGTCCAGGCGGTCAGTTGGGCCAGGGCTTCATGGAAGGGCCGCCTGGCAGCCTTCGACCAGCAGGCGATCTGGAGCTCGCAGCGGTTGCGGGCGCCTGGTTCAACGTCGGCGGTCAGGATGCTCGCGATGCATTCGGGGACCGACGCGTCGACCAGCTCATCCACGACGTACCCGTCGGGCCGGACCTTCAGGCCGGCGATCCGCGCCGTGGCGATCCGGAACTGCCTTGGCCTACGGGCCCGATCCAGCGCCGCGGCCCACCACGCGGCCGCCTTGGGAACGGGCCCTGTCGGCAGTTCGTCGGGCGTCCACAGGCCGCCGCGCGGGGCGCGGGCCAGGTCCATGATCTCGTCGGCCGAGCACTGGAACAGCTCCCGGTGGCTCAGCTCGACCTTGAACAGGCCGCTTCGGTGATGCCGCTGGCCGGCCATCCGCAGCAGTCGCGGCAGCGAGTAGACGCTGGCGTCCACCGTCAGGCCAGGCGCGCCCAGAGAGGCCAGGTGGGCGATCAGCTCGGCCACCACGGTCTTCATGTCGGCCGTCAGCCCGGGATCGGGCTCGATGCCAAGGGCCTCGGAGGCCACCAGGATGTGCGCGCCCTTGCTGCCGGAGAACCACACCCGCACGGCCGGCTCGGACAGGCCCAACTGCTCGACGAAGTGCTCCACCAGCCACCGCGCCCACGAGAGGGACCGGTCCAGGTCGCCCTCGCAGTCGACGTCGAAGTACAGCGGCGCGACGTGCGGAAGGGCGCCGTCGCCGACGTTCTGCTCGCGGACCTCGCGCCAGCGCATCGACCCGACGGCACCCCGCGGCGCCGCGAAGTGCTGCACGCTGGCAAACAGCGCGTGCCCAGGCTTGGCGGCCTCCGCGACGAGGCGGGCCTCGTCCGCCGCCGGAGCGAACTGCCAGCTCCGCCATCGGCCCCGGGCGTCCATCGTGCCATAGCACCGGTACGGGAGGCTCACGAGTCCCCCCCGTCCATCCGCCCAGCCAGGGCCTCCCGGACCCTGCGCCGGACCGCTGCCAGCGACTGGGCATCGGACCGCTCCTGCTGCTGTTCATGCCGAAAGGCCTCCAGGTCGAGGACGGAATGGACGGCCCGGCGGATCAGGTCCTGCAGTTGCTCGGGCAACAGCGCCTCCAGTTCATACACGTCCTTGCCGTAGCGCTCGACGAACTTGTCGTAGTGGGCGCTGCCCCGCTTGGCCTCGACGTCCCCGTGCAGGCCGAACCGCTCGGCCTGCGCCGCCGTCAGGGCCACCTTGACCGGCTGGATGGGCCGGACGCCGAAGTCGTCGCGCAGCGACCTCGCCAGCGAGTGGGCGATCTCCTCGCCGTCGGGATCGAGGTCGCTGACGACCAGCAGCACGAACCCGGCCTTGCCGCTGCGCCGATATCGGCTGGCCATCGCCGCCCGCGGCGGAAGCGAGCAGTACCCTCGGCCGATCGTCGTCGGGATGCAGTACTCCCGGGTTACCGGGGTCACGATGGGCGCGACGGTGTTCTTCTCGGCCACCAGTTCGATGTGGTTGGGCTGGCTGACCAGCAGGTCGCGCCAGTACGTCCGGCAGAAGGAGTCGATCTCCCTGCCGATGTAGTCCTGCACGTCGCGGTGGACGGACCACGTCTCCACCGGCCGCGTCTCGTCGGCGATCTGCTCCATGGGCACCAGGCCGGCCAGCCGGGCGCGGGTTAGCAGGTCCAGCAGCGACTTGTACGATGCGCGGTCGTTGCGGTACGTCGAGTGCGGCTTGCTGGCGTGGCGCAGCGGCGGGGCGTTCAGCAGCGCGTAGTGGATCTGCCGGGCCGACAGCGGGTGGAACGCGCTCAGCTCGGCGAGCACCCGGCGGATCGCATCCAACATGGGCGCCTTGGCCTGCGTGATCCGCGCCCGCCGCGACGTGCCCTCGATCACGAACGACTCGGCACGCCGCCGGGCCTCCAGGGCCCGCAGTTCGCGGTGCTCCAGGAGCGAATGGTACGCCTCCTCACGGGAGGTCGACATGATCTCCTCGCGGAGCTTCTCGTCGAAGCTCTTGACCCGCTGACGGTTGCACTCCCGCAGCAGCGTCACGTGCGTGTCGGGCTCGCCGGCCCTCGCGAACGACGCGACCCGGCAGGGAACCGTGTCGAGGCCGGCCAGCCGGGCCGCGGCGTATCGACGGTGACCGCTGACGATCCAGCCGTCTCGCGTCACCAGCAGCGGCTCCTGGATGCCGTGCTGGAGGATGCTCTCGGCCAGGCCGACGATCTGCGGATCGGACACATCCACCGGACGATACAGCCGGTCGTTCTCCGGGCTGGGACGGATCTCGTCCAGTCGAATCCGCCGAATTGGGTCATGTCCCGATTCCGGTGCTGCCGTCCGCCGTCCCGTCACGATACGACTCCTTTCGCGTGTCTCGCCGATCTGGTCACGTCAGTCAGGCCGACCTTCCCTCATGCCTCCAGCTCCCGGCGCCCTCTACATCTGCAGTCGAGCCCAAAGTGTCCCACCATTCTGCTGCAGGAAGCGCCCTGACCATGCCCAGCTCGTCCTGTGTGATCCGCTCTCGATGCCATGGCCACCTACCTGTTACCCACCCGCTTCAGCGGCGATCCGTCGGAAAACTGCGCCCGGGGACGATCTTCGTGACCGCCAGGCCGGGCCCTGATGGCTCGTCGGCCGTCGATGCCCGTCTCTCGCCACCCTCTACATCTGCACCCGCCGCCCATCTGTCGCGCGAATCCTCGCGGTAGCACGCTGCCGGGCGTGGCAGTACGGCTTGGGCCATGACTGTGTCCTTCCATCCTGTTACTTCTGCGTCGATCCGAGATGTGTGCCGCGCCAGATGGCTGCCTGACGCTGTCTGATCCCGGCTCACGACGGTTACAGTCCGGTCCTGCTCTCCGGCCACCGGCATCAAGAGTCGCTCAGATCGAGGCTTATCCGTCACCGTATCCCTCCTTGGGTTACCTATGCCGCGACGTGGGCAATGGCCCGGTTTTCTGAGAATCCTCTTCATGTGCCTGCCTGCGCCGTCCCAGGGCGGGTGTCCGCCCGCCGTAGTACTTAT
>CBFCZU010000262.1:0-5760 GCA_965602635.1 uncultured Planctomycetales bacterium
GGCGTTTGGGGGACCTTCGTCCTAGGCCTGCCCGGCGAGACGCGGGAGGAGACCCGGGCCTCCGCCGCGTTTGTTCCAACCGCGGGTGTGGACGTCGTCCAGATCACGGTGGCCACGCCGATCCCGGGGTCCGACCTCTACGAAGAGGCCAAAGCAACGGGTCGGCTGGAGGTGCGCGACTGGGACCATTACGATTTCACCTCCCCGACGATGACCGGGCAGATGGGCAAGAGGGACATGGACGCTCTCCTTTCCCGCGCCTACCTCAAAGCTTATCTGAGCCGGCATTTCCTGGGTTCGCTCTTCAGCCGGCGAACCAATCTCCATCGGCTGCGGCGCACGGCCTTGCGGGTGTTCTCATCCTGGATATGGTTCCTGCTGAAGGAACGGGCAGCCTCTCTGTTCCGCGGCGTCTTCCGCCAAAAGCCCGGCCGTATCAAACGCCATACCAGGGAATCTACCCGCCGGGCTCGGATGCGAAGCCTTGAGGAAGGCCCTGAAAGCCACGCGCTGCCGAGAACTCCAACGTCGCAATACGCACCGCTTGAGCCGAAGGACAGAGTCCCAGTGGAATCGTCCCGCGACTGATCGAAGCAGGCCGCAAGCTGCTGGTCGAATGTTTCCATGGGTCGGCTCCGTCGCGCTGCGTCACTTCGGCGCGCCCGGCGGGAACTCCAGCGCGCCGTTGTCCCACCGGCGGATGATCTGCTCGTGATAGCCGTGGAAGAACTCGTGCCCGTGCCGTCGGGGCCAGTACCACATCCGCTCGACGACGCGGCGGTCGGAGCGCATCTCCTCCAGCGTGGCCAGGCGGGTGTTGTCCAGGGCGTGGAACCACAGCCCCAGCATGCCGTCGATCACCACCCGGCCCACGGGCGTCTCCACCAGCGTGGCCAGGTGCCCGCGTAGCCCCATCGACAAGCCCCGCAGCTCGACGCCGTACCGCCGCCCCAGCTCCTCGGCGAGCATCGCCCCCAGCCGGGCCGTGTCGCCGCAGAAACATCCCCCCAGACGTGGAATCGACCGCGCCGTCACCACGCCGGAGATTCGCGACCACTCGCCGCTGTGGCGCGTGACGGCGGGGTGGTAGATCCACATGGCCGCAGCCGCGAGTGCGTCGTCCCAGCGCTCGAAGCGCTCAGCCAGCAACTCCGCCAGCCGCTCGGGCCAGTCGTCGGCGGCCAGGTCGAGGTTGGCCTCGCCGTCCGGGTCGGTCAGGTAGAAGTCCGACGGCGCGGCGTCGCGCGTCGTGGCCGGGCGATAGTCCGGCAGCCGCGCCAGGACGTACTGGCGGAACTTCTCCACGAAGTCCGGGTCGCCGGGCTCGGGCCGCGGCGGCGGCTGGGTGCCCCTCGGGCCGAAGCGCTCCCGCACGATGATCCCGAGGTCGAAGCCGAAGGGGTAACATCCGGTCCAGAGCGCCGCGCCGGCGTCGTCGGTGAAGGCCAGCTCCAGCGCCCCGGCCGAGGCCATGTCCGTCGCCCACTTCCCGCGGTGGCTGAAACGCACGACGGGGCAGGCCTCGAACTGTCCGGCCTCGGCCCGCCAGGCGACCGGCTCGGACGCCTCCTCGCTGTCGCCGGGCAGGATGCTGCGTGCGCGGCACAGCCCGGAGCGGGGCGCGCCGCCGGAGACGGACCCACGGACTACCAGCTCCACGGGCTCGGACCAGGCCGGGGAGGCGATGTCGATCCGATCGACCCGCAGCGGCGGCTCGCAACGGTACAGGTCGCCGAAGGCCAGCGGGGCGTCGCCGGCCCAGGCCATCGTCGCCGGCCACTTCAGCGCCGCGGGGATGCATTCCTCGTGGAAGCCCGCCTTGACGCGCAGCCCGGCCGGTCGGTCGGCATCGGCCCATACCTGCCCAGCCGGCAGGCGGAGGGTAGCCCGGAAGGCATCCTCCCCGAGCTGCTGGAAACTGCCCTCACCGGGCGCGGGGTCGTCCAGCCCGTAGGCCGTCCGGTCGCCCGGCTCCTCCCCGGGCGCCACCCACGAGGCGGAGGCGTGGACCGTCCCGGAATCGTCCACCCCGTAGGACTGCTGTGTGGCGTGATCGTGGCCCGGGTCCAGCATCACAACCATGTGGGCCCGTCTGTGCCACTCCGGGTGCTCTGGTCGGACCCGGCTCGGCCGGCCGCGAACCTCGGCGACGAACTCGACGGCCTGACCGTCGCGCCTGATTGTGATCGCCGCCGAGCGCCCCTCACCATCCGTCAGCTCAGGCAGCGCCTGCCCGTCGGCGATGACCGCCGGCGACACCAACTGGATCGACCACCGTATGCTCACTGCGGCGCCTCCTGTCAGGTCCCGCGGGTTCCTTTACAGCGGCTCCCACAGGTGGACGTACTTGCTGTCCTTCCAGCCGTGGCTGATGATCCCGGACCGCCCATCCCCCAGCTTGATGATCCTGGCCCCATCATGGTGCTCGAATCGGTCGTCGAGAACGAACCGCTTCCACGATGTGCCCGCGGCGTTGGCCTGTTTGTACACCAGCAGACGGCAGCGGCTGCGGTAGGGGTAGAACGGATCGTGCTCGCCGCAGACGATTTCCACTTGCCCGTCTCCGTCGAGGTCGGCCACGCCCAGCGAGTGCGGGCAGCGGATCTTGTCGATCACGTGCGGCACCCACGGCCCGGCGGCGGGGTCCTCGGGGCATTCGTACCACACCAGCCGGCAGATGGGGGCGAGCTGGTTCTCGAAGTCGAGCGCCTCCTCGCCGGCGATCACGTCCGGCCGGCCGTTGCCGTTGATGTCGGCGACGCCGATCCGCGCGATGTCGTACGGCTCGGCTATCGCGTGCGTGCGGAAGTTGCCGCTGCCATCGTTGGCCAGCCACCAGGGCCCGGCGACGATGTCGAGCCGGCCGTCGCCCGTGATGTCCGCGGCCGCGAACTCCTCGCCGTAGCAGATCTCCGCCAGCGTCCGCTTTGGCCAGGGCGTGACCGTCGGGTCCTCGGGGACCTCGAAGATCTCGGGGAAGTCGCCTTTGCCGGCGCTGTGATAGCCGGTCACCAGGGCCAGCCCGCCGCCGGCCAGCAGCGGGGCGACGAGCGACCCGTGCGGCCAGTCGCCGGCGCCGGTTCCGATGGGGTGCGTCTCCCACTTGCCCGCCAGCGGGTCGATGGGCTTGAGCCAGTGCAGGTCGCTGGTGAGCCCCCCGTAGCCGCGCTCGGTGCGTTTGATGGCGATGATCTCCCGGCGGCCGTCGGCGTCGAGGTCGATCGCGGCGATCGCCTCGAAGCCCTCCGGCAGGTCCCGTCGCTGCCAGTCGCCGCTGTGGTACCACCAGCTCCCGCAGACCACGTCGTCCACGCCGTCGCCGTCCACGTCGGTCGCCAGGATGTCGATGGCCGTGTCGGGCTTGTCCCGGTCGAGGAAGCGGTGGCGGAACCGCCTCAGCGGCGAGGGCCGCGATGGCCTCTTCCAGATCTGCACCTTGGTGTGCTGCCACTGCTTGCCGACGACCTCGACCTCGCCGTCGCCGTCCACGTCGATCATCGTCGCCTCGTGGGTGCCGCTGCCGCGCGAGATCACCTCCTTCCGCCAGGCGGCGCCGTCGGAGGTGAAATACCGGATCAGCCTGGCGCCGCGGTTGCGGGGCGCCTTCCAGCCACCCTCGGCCATCTCGGCGACGAAGACGTGTGCGGGCCCGGCGGCCTGACGCCAGAGGCGCATGGAGTGGGCGTAGTACAGCCCGCCGTCGAGGGGATGCTCGACCCAGGGGTTGTCGGGGTCTTCGAGGAGGCGGTTCTCGAACCAGCTCAGCCGGCCGTCGAGGAACTCGGCCTCGGCCACGACGGCGTCGGGCCGGCCGTTGCCGGTAATGTCAACGAAGCCGGCCCGGCACATCTCGCGGAACCCCGCGGCCAGGTCGGTCCGAACCCATGGCCCGGCGAAGGGCCCCCCGGGCGGGCAGTGCCACAGATACGGCCCGCCGAGGATCTCGGCTACGCCGTCGCCGTCAACGTCCGCCGCCGCCGTGCCGTCGCCGAAGAGGCCCTCCTGGACCAGGTGCTTCCGCCAGGGCTTCGTCGGGTCGTCTCCGGCCTTGTATATGAACAGCCCAGGCAAGGGGCAGTAGACGGCCGGGACGATCAGCTCGACGGCGCCGTCGCCGTCAACGTCGCAGGCGATCACGTCATGCGGCCCGCCGGTGGTGAGGGGGTCAACCGTGTGCCGCGGCCAAGGCCCGGCCAGATCGGGCGTCGGCTTGTACCAACTGACCATCCACTGCTCGTCGTTCGTGGTGGGGTCGACGGCGTGACCGGCGAAGACCTCCGGCAGACCGTCGCCGTCGATGTCGGCCAGCGCCAGCCCGCAATGGAACCGTCCCTCGGCCGCGACGCCGCGCTCGAAGGTCTCCGGCCGATACCACACCAGCTTGCCCGACCCGCCGACGAGCACCTCGACCTTGCCGTCGCCGTCGATGTCGCCGGCGATCAGGCAGCCGCTGCTGTCCATCGGCGGATTCGGGTCCAGCAGCAGAAGCTCCCAGTCGCCCTCGATCGTTTCCATAACGTTCATGTTCGGTCGTTCCTTAAGATGCCCTTCGCGCCACGATTGTCGCCCGACGGTAACGGACGGGAAGACCGTGCACAAGTCTGCCCGAGCGCGCGCTAAGGCCGTGTCGCTTGCGCGGGGCGGCAAGCCCAATACCGGGCCGTCATGGCCGCCGGCGCGGAGGACCCTGATCTCTCGGTTTCCCCGGCATCATCTTTGTGCTTCGCCATGCAATACACCCCCCGGCCGGGAGTTAATCCTGCAGCAGGGCGGCTGTGCCGCTGAGGCGCTCAACGTGCCATTCGCGACCGGGCGAGGGGACGGGACGGCCGACGACTGCTGAACCTGGCGATCTCGACGGTGGGCATTAGGACCACCGGAACTGCCCGCTGCTACGGGCAAAGTCAAAGGAGAAGGGACATGCTGCGACGAGGAATGGTGTTGATGTTGGCCTGTGCGGGGGTCATCGGCGGACTGTGGCTCGCCCAGGGCCTTTCACAGCAAGGGCCCCGTGAGCGGGCGCGTCCCGGCGCCGAAGCCCGGCAGCCCCGCGGCCGCCAGCGCACGGCCGAAGCCCAGCGGCGACGAGACGAGCGGATGCGCGAGCAGCTTGGCGCCACCGAAGCTGAGTGGACGAAGGTGCTCAAGCCGCGGATCGACAAGGTCCAGACGCTTCAGCGGCAGATGCGTGGCGGCTTCCGCGGCCGCCGGCCCCGGCGGGCTGAGGGCGCTGCCGAGGGCGCTGCCCGACCCGAGCAGTCTGACGTCGAGAAGAAGACCGCGGCGCTGAGGAATCTGCTGGACGACGAGGCCTCCGGCGCGGCGGCCATCAAGGCGGCACTCGGCGCACTCCGCAAGGCGCGGGAGAAGACCCAGAAGGAACTGGACGCCGCCCGGAAGAAGCTGCAAGAGGTCGTTACCGTGCGGCAGGAGGCCCAGTTGGTCCTGACGGGTGTACTCGACTGATCGTACTGAGCGGTCCGCCGCCGGGCGACCGGACCGGCCTGCCCGGTGGCGGCTCGCCGCATCACACGCAAGGCTGACACTACCGAAGTCATGAAGGCCAGACTCACCAAGCTGGTGGGCCTGGGCCTGCTGAAGGAACAGGCTGCCGGGAACGTCGAGGCGTTGGTCGCCGCGGGCGACCCGCTTGACGACGCCAGCGGCCCACACCCGGAGCAAAACGCCAATTCTCGGAAAGCTCCGGAACGAAACGGAATCCCGATGGATCGGGACGGAAAGTTCCGGAACGAAACGGAA
>CBFCZU010000263.1:0-5740 GCA_965602635.1 uncultured Planctomycetales bacterium
GGTCGGCCTCTGTCCGCTGCCGCCCGGCGGCGCCCAGGTGCGTCGTCAGCCTGGCCGACGTCACCAGTGCGGGGGGTATGGCGTAGCGGGCGTGGCGGGTGGTCTTGAGCTGCACTGCGGCGTCCGCCCCCTCGAGCCGGTAGGCCGCCAGCAGCCGGCTGGCGGGGACCGGCAGGGCAGGCAGCTCGACCGAGTCGATCTCCCTGGTGCCGACGGGCGAGGCTGTCACCGCCAGCTCCTCGGATGCCTGCACCGCGAGGAACTCCTCGCTCTGGTCGGTCCCGAACGGCCGAACCAGCGGCACAGAGACGCTCGCGCCCGCCAGCGGCTGGGAGTAATGAACGCGGATCACCACCTGCCCGGTCGCCCGGGCATCGAGCGTGAGCTGCCAGAGGTTGTAGCCCTTGGGCACGGGCGCCGGGCCCTTGGCGACGATCGCCTTGCTCGCCAGCAGACGCCCGGGGGAATCGATCTTGAGATTCCGACCGAGGGTGTCCGCGGCCAGGAGATAAAGCGTCCGGGCGCTGGCGCGGGAGATCGCGTAGGTGATCCGCCAGTCGCCCTCCAGGACGGTGGGCCCGACGGTGACCAGAGCGACGCTCGCCGCGGAGACGCGCTCCTTGCGGCGGGCGACCTTCAGGCTGACCGCGGCGGCGACGGGGGCCTTGTAGGTGTAGGCGGCCTTGACGTCGCGCCCCAGGCCCAGCGAGGCCATCTTCCCGACGGTGACGCTCTTGAGTTCGGCGGGTACCGCGAGCGGCGCGGCCTCCAGGTCGCCGCGCGAGGTGACCGCGACGAGGCCCGAGACGGTCTCGGCCGTGGAGCGGATCAGCTCGAAGTCGGCCGTCCGGGCGGCGGCGTCGCCGTGCCAGTCCCAGCCGGCGGGCACCTTCCGCATCGAAATGAAGACGCTGGCGACGCCCTCCGGCCGGACCGCCCGGGCAAGCTCGAGCCGCAGCGTCCGCTTGCCGGCGACCTCCGTCAGGCGGTACTCGAAGCCCGTGCGACGGCGGTTGACGGTCACCGCGTCGAGCTTCCAGCCGGTCGTGGCGGCGGGCAGCTCGAAGCTGATGTCGAACAGCTCCCGCCCGATGGCGGCGATCTGGAACTGCCCCCGGAGCGTCAGCTGCTCCGGGGCGACGGTCAGCGACTGGCGCTCGTCGCTGCTGGTCCGCAGGGCGACGGTCGCAAGCTCGAGCTGGACCGACCATCGGTCGCCCCAGTGGTGGTAGAGCCTGGCCCCCGGCGCGGCCAGCATGCCGACCAGTGCGCGGGTGGCGGAGGCGTCGCGGCGGCGGGCGCCGGCGAGCTTCTCGCCGCGGACGCGCAGCTCGGCCCCCGGGTCAACCAGCAGGAAGCCGCGCTCGTAGGCGGCGCCGGTGAGTTTCACGCCGCCGCTGCGCCACAGTTTCGCCGCCCGGCGGGGGGCCGTCGCCTGCACGTGCAGCGCCCGCGTTCCCCGGCTGGCCGAGCGGAGACGCACCAGCAGCTCCTGCGGGTGCTTGTCCGCCCCCGGGGCGACCGACCACTTCACCAGGTTCGGCGCGGACACGTCGGTGATAGTCCAGTCCGCCGGCACGGCGAAGCGCAGCTCGCGCACACCGCGCCGCAGCACCTGCGCCGTGTACACGCAGTCGATGAGCTGGTGGCTCTTTGTCAGCCGCACCGAGGTGGCCGACTCGCCCAGCAGGATCGCGCTGCGATCCTCCTGCCGCCCGTTGCCCGCGAGCACCACCGTCAGCGGGCCGTGCCCGCCGAGGGTCAGATCGACCGTGGTGGTGTCCGTCTTCCTGTCGTATCGCGGCGCCGAGAGCGGAACCGTCGCGTGCACCTCCAGGTCGCCGGGGGCCTCGAGCTTCATCGTCCCGGCCACCGCCGTCGGGAGCGTGATGCCGAACTGCATGCCCCCGCCGCGCAGCTCCTTCAACGGGGCCGAGCCCGACAGCTTGACCTTGTGGGGGCCCTTGCCCGTGACGATCAGCACCAGCCTGCCCCGGGCGTCGTAGCCCAGCGGCGCGGGCTTCCCGTCGAGGGTGATGCCCGTCAGGGCGACGCGGGCGAAGCCCATCGCCACGGCCACGGGCTTGTCGCTCATGGACACGGCCGTCAGCTCGCCGTCCAGCTCGACTGACTCGGCCCTGGCCGTGACCGTGTAGCTCGCGGCGGTGATCTGTCCCAGCTCGATGTGTGCGGCGGCGCGGGCGTTGGCCTCGGCGGCGGCCAGCAGCTTGCCGAAGGCCTTTCGGTCCATGAGCACGGCCTTGGCGGCCGGGTCAACCACAGCCGCCAGGTCGCGGTAGGGGACGTAGATTCGCGGCTTTTCCTCGGCCGGCTGGGCCCCCGCCGCGGCGGCGGCGAGCAGCACGCCAAGGATGATCGGCCATTTAGTGTGGTGTCTCATGGCGTCACTGTCCTTTCTCGGCCTGATCGTCGTTGGCGGGGTGCTGCTTGCCCTTCGGGGGCCGCGGGGCCTTCGGGCGCGGGGCCGCTGGGGCCGGCGCCGCTCGCTGGCGGGCCGCGATGTACCCGGGCGCCGCCAGGAACAGCCAGTGAACGACCCACAGAACGGCGACGATCACCGCCGCCGGAATGGCCGTCAGGCACAGCCGAACCACCAGCAGCGGGGCGAACAGGTGTACCACCAGCAGCAAGGCCGCCGCGCCCAGGTCCAGCAGCAGGCGGCGGAACCAGCACAGCTTTAGCATCGCCGCCCCGCCGGCGAGGACGACCGCCCAGACGAGGATGCTGAACCACTTCTTGTTCATGAGGACGATCGACAGCTTTCCGGGCGGGCCCTGGCGGACGAAGTTCCACAGCCGCCCCTCGCGCGAAGGCCCGAAGGCGACCTCCGCCGGCGCGTCGCCGGCCATGGCCTGGAGCGTCCGTTGCGCCTCGCGGGCCGTCACCTGGGAGAAGTCCCTGTCGTAGCCCAGGACGTAGTCGTCGTCCGGCAGCCAGATACGCCACAGCGTCTGCTGGAAGGGCACGCCTTCGATCAGGGCGGGCGCGGCCAGGGCGCCGGGGTTGGCCTTGGGGAGGCCGTATGAGATCTCCAGCACGAACCGGCTGACCTGCCCCGCCGAGGGTGGCAGGCGGACGATCCGCTGCTCCGGCGTCGCCCCCGCCTCAACCGCCTGCTCCTTCCCGTTGAGCAGGAACTGGTAGGCATCGGCCCCGGCCGGGAGGGTGATCGCCAGCCGGTCGCCCCGGCTGGTGGCCAGCAGGTAGATCGCCCGCGTGTTCAGCATCCGGTCGGGCGCGAGGACCTGCTCTATCACCGCCGCGGAGACCATCGTGGCGAAGACGACCGCCTCCTTCTGGACCACCACCGGCAGCGACAGCTCGAACGGCGGGGCGGTGTACTTGAACGCCAGCGCCGCCCGCCTGCGGTGCGGCCCGTAGGGCAGGTCGGTCGGGCTGGAGGGGTCGGCGGGGGTGAGGTCCTTCACCGCCGGATCGAGGATCGCCAGCGTGTCGGCCTTGGCCACGGCGATGTGCCCGCTCTGGTCGGCGAGCCGCCCGGCCGCGAGGATGGGGTGGACCACGACGGCCGTCGGCTTGCCGCCCTCGGCCGCCTGGAACGACTGGCGGCTGGTCACCTTCACGTCGTACTGCCCGGTCACCGGCGACTGGAGGACGACCTTGAAGTAGGCCCACTTCGTCTCACCCGCCGGCTGGGTCGCCGCCGCCGCCTTGGGGAGCTGATCGGCCGGCAGCGAATCGATCCGCGGCTTCTCCTTGATCCTCGGGCGGGAGGAGTTCGGGTCGCCGGTGATCTGCACCTCGTCGGCGACGGCCGCCGGCATCTTCAGGTAGAACGTGTCCACCGGAGCGTACCGGACCTGGTAGCGGACGATCGCCTCCTGCTCCACCCGCCCGGGCTGGATGTTGACCAGCCGGTGAACCACGGCCGAGACCTGGGTGGGCTTGAGGGTGACCTTGAATCTCGCCCCCGCCGGCTTGGTCCGGTCCACGGAGCGAAACTCGAAGGCCATCGCCGGCGAGAGCCCCGCAAGCGATGTCCACCTCGCCGCCTTCAGGGGCATGGCCTGAAACTGGTCGAGCTTCTCGACCTCGGCGCGGAGCTTCTCGGGCAGGAACAGGACCAGCAAGCCGGAATAGAGCTTGAGGTTCTTGGCGTCGGCCAGCGGCAGGGCGAAGCTCACGGGCGCGTCGGGCCTGGCCTGGGGCGCGCGGGCGAGAAGGTCGAGGCGGAACGCCCCGGCCCGCTCGGCCTTGAGCAGGACGTTCAGCGACCGCGTCGGGCCCTTGCCCGCCAGCCGGTGGTCGTCAACGATGCTCGCCGGGCCCACGGAGACGACCTCCCAGGGCTCGGGCAGGTTCATGCTCAGCTCGAAGACGCCGGCCCGCTCGACGGTGTAGTTCAGCCTGCCGCGCAGCTCGAGCCGGTCGGTGTGCACGCCCAGGGCCCAGAGCTGGCTGACGGTGATCCGCGGGTCAACGGCGGCGATGACCAGCTTGCCGGCGTAGTCGGCGGTGATGAACCGCCAGGCCGTGGCGCCAGCGCGCGCCCGCAGGGCCTTCGGCAGCCGCCCCGTATCGACCCGCGCCAGGTTCCTGGCGTCCTGCACCTCAACCGACCGCCGCGGCGAATGCGTTATGGCGATCAGGCCCGTACGGCGCAGCGCCTGCTGCGTGAGGATGGGCGTCAGCGCGATCTCGGCGGAAGGCTCCTTCAGGAAGCGCTCCATCTTCACGGTCAGCTCGCAGGCGCCCTTGGCCGGCGAGAAGAGATTCACCTGGAGGTTCTGCGGGCCCTTGTTGCCCGGGCGGGCGGGGATGTCCCACTTGCTGATGTTCGCCCCCTCGACCGCGATGACGCGGAAGTCGCCAGGAAGCTGAATGGTGAAGCTGTCCACGCCGCGCCGGCGGACGTCGTAGGTGAACTTGACCGAGTGGCTCACCAGGGCCTCCGCCACGTGGATGTGCTGGAGCTGCTCGGCGATGATCACCGGCGCCAGCTCGGCGGCTGCCTGGGTCTTGGGCTTCCAGCTCAGCTCCACCTGCTTGGCCGCGCCGAGGAAGGCCTGGAGGCGGGTGGCCTTCTTGCCCTTGTCGTCCACCTGTGTGGTCGTGGCGGCCAGCATCGGCTTGACGTCCACCTTCATGTTCTCGCCGGGTATCAGCAGCTCGAGCGTGCTGATGGCGGCGGGGGGGATGCGGAAGCTCAGCACGTTCAGCCCCGGCTTGGTGACGAGCTGGCGGACGAAGTCCAGCTTCAGTACGTGCCGCCCCTTGCCCTTGGTCAGCAGGCGGTACTGCCCGTTGACCACGCGGAGCAGCGGGCGGACCTTCGCGTCGGCGTCGGCGAAGGCGGCCTTAGCCACGCCCACCTCGCCCAGGGCGACGGGCACCTCCACCCAACCCTCGGCCAGGATGTCCACCGTCAGCTCGAGCTGTATCGAGGCCAGCTTCGTCCCGACCTGCCCGGTGAAGCGGGCGGTGGATACCAGGTAGGGCACCGGCACGCCCTTCACGCCGGCCGGGGCGCCCCGGGCAGCCGCCCACAGCCTGCGGAACTCGGCATACGGCAGGAAGACGCCCTGTTTCTCCGACTCGAACACGCCCTTGAGCTTCTCGTAGGGCACGTACACCTTGGCCGGGTCGGTCTTCGCCTCCTGAGCGGCCGCCGGCAGGCAGACCAGACACAAAGCCAGCGCGCAGGGAATCCACCCTGCCTTCGCAATTCGATTAGCCATGGCGCTATCTCCCTGAAGGT
>CBFCZU010000264.1:0-5698 GCA_965602635.1 uncultured Planctomycetales bacterium
CGGGAAGTACCTGGACATCTTCCGTGTGCCCTTCCGGCCGGTGCAGGCTGGCGCCCAGACGTACATGGAGCTGACCGGCGAGCCGCCGCTGGCCGGCTGCGAGACGCCCGAGGAGTTGGACGGCTTCTGCTGGCCCGACCCGGACGCGTGGGACTACTCGGCCATCCCCGCCGCCCTCGCCGCCAACGCCGACAAGGCCACCCGCGGGCATTCGCGCGGGTTCTTCGAGATCGCCCATTTCATGCGCGGCATGGACAATTTCCTGGCGGACCTGGCCCTTCGGCCGGAGTTCGCCTGCCGCCTGATGGACCACATCATCGAGTACCTGCTGGCGCGGTCGCGGCGGCTGCTCGAGGCCGGGGCCGGGCAGTTCACCGTCTTCGAGTACAACGACGACGTGGCCTGCCAGCGGAGCCTGTTCATGTCGCCCCGGATGTGGCGGCAGCACCTCAAGGGCCGGGTCGCCATGTTCTGCCGCCTCGCGCGAGAGTTCGGGGCGAGGCTGCGATACCACTGCTGCGGCTCCTGCCGCGAGATCATCCCCGACCTGATCGAGATCGGCGTGGACATCCTCAACCCCGTCCAGCCGCTGGCGGCGGGAATGGACCCGTTCGAGCTGAAGGCCGAGTTCGGCGACCGCCTCACCTTCGACGGCGGGATCGACATCCAGCAGCTCCTGCCCAACGCGACGGCCGAAGAAGTCCGCGCCCACACGCGGAAGATGATCGACGAGGTAGGCCGGGACGGCGGCTACATCCTGGGCCCCTCCCACGCCGTCCAGTCCGACGTGCCCGTTGAGAACATCATCGCCATGATCGACGAGGCCAAGAGGCAGTAGGCCCGGCGGCCAAAGGCATCCTGAGGCATTGCAGTACGTCCGGCATGATGCTAGTATCCCGACTCGACGCCGCCTGTCCGCAGTGAGGTCTGCGTGAAGTGAGTCCGTTCTACATACTCGCCTTGGCCGCAGTGATTGTCGCAGTGGCGGTCATCACCCGTAAGCTGGGACTGTTCTACAGGTACGCCCTGGTGGTGCTGATGATCGCCGCGGCGGTACTTGCCTACGACATGCTGCAGGCTCGGCTGGAGCGTGGCCAGGGCAGCCCTCGCATACGCTTCGATCAGGCGACCGGCAGGTTCACCTTCCACAAGCCCGACATTCGGGTTCGGATCGTGTACGCGTCGATGTTCGGCCCGGGCGAGCCGGTGATGCGCGTCCGCGACCTATGGCTGAGCCGGTTCGAGGAGGAGTATTCGCAGCGCCTTGCGCGGGAGCAGGGGGTGACGATCCCCAAGGCGGAGAGGAAGCGTTTCGTGGACCGGACGCTTCGCAAGGCGGCATCGGCCGTCAGGAACGCTCGCCGGACGCTGATCCGAATCGAGGGCATCGCCAGGGCCGCCCAGAAGGAGCAGGCCGTCAAGGAGCTGGCCTCCTGGCTGGCGGGTCGGCACATCCTGCTGATGCCGATGGAAGCGCGGCTGGGGGCCGACGCCCAGCTCGAGGCCCTGGAGAAGATGGTGGCGGCCCTGGAGGTCCTGCTGGACGAGGACGACCCCGCCAGCAAGGTTGAGGTGTCCCCCAGGCTGGTCGAGGTCGAGCGCCGATGGCAGGGGCGTTGGGTGCTCACGGCCAACCGGCCCAGGTTCCTCACCGGGCGCGAGGTGCCCGACATCATCGTCGGCTCGAAGATGGAGCTGTTCGCCCTGGTGCAGGACGACTACGCGGTGGCGATGAACGACCCCCTGCCGGGCGAAACGGTCGCGCCGCTGGACTCGCCCGACTACTGGGGCGACCCCAAGGGCGACCCCAAGCGGACGTGGCGCGAGGCCTTCATAGCCAACATGCTCAGCGAGGGCGTTTACACCTTCCTCGAGGACAAGAGCCGCGCCGACAAGCTGTACATGGTCCCCGTGCGATGCACCACGTTTCCCATCTTCTACAACGAGGTGCTCTTCAAGAAGGCCGGCATCAAGTCCACGCCGCGGACCTGGCCTGAGTTCCTGGACGTCTGCGAGAAGCTCAAGGCCGCAAATATCGTCCCGCTCACCGCCGACGCCGATGTGTACTGCGACTTCTGGCAGACGTGGCTGACGTTCCGAATCGTCGGGCCGAAGAACTGGGAGAGGACCATCAGCGGCGCGCCCGCGAACGTCGCGGTCGAGAAGCGCCGCTCCGACCCGCCCTGGACCGACCCGCGCCACAAGGCGGTGTACACGGCCATCCGCCAGCTCCGCGAGAAGGGCTACTTCCACCAGGACTTCGCCGGATACAAGTGGCCGGCGGCGCAGCGCAGCTTCGCCCAGGGCGCGGCGGCGATGATGATCTGCGGCTCGTGGCTGTACCAGGAGCTGGGCGGGTATCGCGACATCGCCAGCGCCGACGTGTTCAAGTTGAACTGTTTCACCTTCCCGCGCTGGCCGGCGAGCGCGGACATGACGCCCCAAGCCAGGGCCGAGCACGAGAAGCTCCAGAGCGGCTACTGGGCGGGCATTTCCGGGTGGATGGTCTGCCGCCAGGGCCAGGCCACAGAGCACGCCGTCGAGCTGGTGAAGTACCTCACCGCCAGGGACCACCCCTACCTGGTCCACTGGAACGGGCTGATCTCCTGCATGCGTGACGCGGACTTCCCGCCGGCGCTGAAGTCCATCGAGAAGGACTTCAAGAGCGCCACGGCCATCTTCAGCCGGGCGCCCAACATCTACGCCCGCCGCTTCGCTAGCCAGGTGCTCACCGACCGCTACCGCGACCTCTTCATGACCGTCGATCCGGGCAAGGCCGCGTACATGACCGTCGATGAATTCCTCGCTGAGCTGGCGGACGAGACCCGCAAGTATCTGACCAAGGGCGGGGAGAGGTACTACGAATGATCGTAGGCAAGCGAAGCCCGCTGGGGGGCTGGCTGGGGCCGCCGGTGCTGTTCCTGGCGCCGGCGCTGATCCTCTTCCTGCTGCTGTTCGCGATCCCGGCCGCCAGTTCCTTGTACGTGTCCCTGTGCAAGTGGACGGGCTTCACCCCGCAGATGGAGTTCCGAGGGCTACGCAACTTCTACAAGCTCTTCTTCGAGGACACGAAGTTCTGGCACGCGGTCAGGAACAACATGGTCTGGATCATGCTCATCGGAGGCGTGGCGTTCTTCACCTTCGCCTTCCTCTTCGCCGGGGCCCTGAACAGCAAGTATCTGCGCGGGCGGAAGTTCTTCCAGACGATGATCTTCTTCCCCGCGTTCATCTCCGTCGTGGGCACGGCCACGTTCTGGAAACTGATGTACGACCCCACCAGCGGGCTGATAAACATGATACTCGGCGCCATGGGCGTAAAGGGGCCCAAGTGGATGAGCCCCGACAACGCCATCAAGTCCATCATCATCATGATGGTCTGGGCCGGCGTCGGCGGGACGATGATCCTGTTGCTCGCGGGCATGCGGCGAATCCCCAAGGACTACTACGAGGCCGCTGAGATCGACGGGGCTTCGTCCACCCAGCAGTTCTTCCACGTCACCATGCCCATGATGCGCGAGATCATCCTCATCGCCCTGAGCCTGTGGATGATCGGGTCCATGAAGACGTTCGGCGGCGTGCAGACGATGCTCGGACCGAGCATCAACGCCAACAACCAGGTGATCTCGACGCTTCAGTACGAATACGCCTTCAGCAACCGAAGCTGCATATTCATGATGGGCCGGGCCACCGCCATGGCCGTCGTCCAGGTCGTCCTGGTCCTCGGCCTCGTGGGGATCGTCCGGCTCTTCCGCGAGAAGAAGTCGGTGGAGTATTGACACCCGCCGCGGGTGACAGTCGGAGCAATACATGCTGAGCACACTCGCCCAGAGCAGCCTTTTGCCCGAAGGCATGATGCGGCTGGTCGGCATCGGCCTGGTCGGCTACTGCCTGCTGACGATCGTGCTGTTCTGGGCGTATGCGCGGACGCGGCTGTATCCCCTGTACATCATCAAGATCCTGTGGGTGTCGTTCACGTTCGTAGGGTTCTTCTGGCTGATCGCGATGTCCCTGGCCGACCCCGGCCCCAGGCACGGCGGCGTGGCGTCGGAGTTCATGAAGAATCCGGCCGGGCCCTTCAAGGCCCTGGGCACCATAGCGGACCAGACCCGGGCAATTTACGCTTCCTCGCCGTGGTGGCTTGCGGGGCTCTTCGGCCTGCTGCTGGTGTGGCGCGGGCTCATCGGCCATCCTCAGGCCCAGGAGGACAGCCCCACGCGCCGGGAAGTCCGCCGCGGGTTCATGGGGCTCAGCATCGCCATCGCGGCCGCGCTCATCTTACTGGCCGACGGAGGCTTCAGCCAGGCGTGGTGGCGCATCCTGAAGACTCTCGGCCGGGGTGTCGGCAGCTCCCCAGCCGACCACACGGCCGTCACGGGAACGGTGATACTCCTGGCCATCTGCGGCCTGTGGGCGCTGCTGCCGCTGGCGTGGCGCCGACGATGGAGCTGGGCGGGTCTGATCGCGCTTGGCCTGCTCGCCGCGGCGCCACTGCTGATGAGCCTGCGGACCTTCAACTGGGGGCGATACACCTACGGCGTGCAGAACTACGTCTTCGCCTGGAAGACCGCGCGCATGGGCAAGTACATGCTCAACAGCCTCATGGTCTCGGTGTTGACCGTCGGCGTCACCAGCCTCTGCGCGTCGATGGCGGCCTACGCCCTCACACGGTTTCAGTTCGTCGGCAGGAACGCCGTCCTGTTCGGGTTCATCGGGGCGATGGTCATCCCCGCGCAGCTTTACATCGTCCCGCTGTTCCTGATCATCCGCGACTGGAGCTTCTCCGTCGGCCCGCTCGACTTCAACTTCATGGACTCCCGCCTGGGGCTGAGCCTGATCTACGCCGCGTCGGGGCTGCCTTTCGCCATCTTCCTGCTGACCGGGTTCTACCGGACGCTGCCGGGCGCCCTGCACGAGGCCGCCGCCATCGACGGCTGCAGCGAGTGGCGAACCTTCACCGACGTCTTCTTCCCCCTCGCGGCCCCGGGGCTGGCCACCGCCGCCATCTTCCAGTTCCTGGGGGTGTGGAACGAGTATCAGTTCGCCCTGGTCTTCCTGACCAACGACAAGCTCAAGACGCTGCCGGTGGGCCTGTACAACCTCTCCGTCAGCCAGCAGTACGCCGCCAACTGGTCGGCCCTGTTCGCGGGGGTGACCATCCTCTGCCTGCCGACGTTCCTGATCTTCGTCATCCTCCAGGAGCGGATCGTCGCCGGACTGACCGTGGGAGCGGTGAAGGAATAGCCGGCAGGGCTGTCTTCGTCCGCCAGGAGCGGCGCAAGCCGTCCGGTCAGGCGTGGAGTGGGGCCTTCAGCTGCACCAGGCCGAGGATGTCCACCAGGTCGTCTTCGAGGGCGGCAAGGCCGTGGGAGGGCGTGCGCATCCCTGTGGCGCCAGTATCCGTCAGGAGAACCTGCGCCACTTCGTCAGGAACTCCGGCCGGGGCAGCCGCGCGGAGCCCATTCACAGGCCATGCGGGCACATCGCGCCCAGCCTCTTTGCCGCCCGCCATGTCGGGCTCCGATTGCGCCCCTGCTGCATGGCTGGCCCAGCTTCCCAGACCGGCGGACACGCCGGGCCTGAGCGGCGCCACTGACGCGGGAAGCGTGAAAGATCGCGGGATTGCGCCCCCGCCTGCTTCGCCCACAGGTTCGGACTCCGGCAGTTGCGCCGCAGCCGAGGCGGCCACGAGTTGGAGCGA
>CBFCZU010000265.1:0-5652 GCA_965602635.1 uncultured Planctomycetales bacterium
CGGTCGCGAAACGTTCCGTTTCGTTCCGGAACTTTCCGAAACTTTCCGTTTCGTTCCGTTTCGTTCCGTTCTGTTCCGAGCGGTTGCGGAGCGGGTTCGGTCAGGCGCGGACGATCTTTCGCCGGCCCCGCTTGACGCCGGCCGTGGCGTTGCGTGTGTCCACCACCAGTTGGGCGCTGGCGACGATGGAGGCGTAGTCGTAGGCCGAGTGGTCCGTGGAGATCAGCACCGCGTCGTAGCGCTTGAGCCGCGCGGGCGTCAGCGGCACGCTGGTCATCCTCAGGTCGTGCTCGCGCGTCCGCGGGGCCTTGGGTATGTGCGGGTCGTTATAATCGACCTTGGCGCCCTTGGCCTGGAGCAGCTCTATCAGCTCCAGCGAGGGGCTCTCGCGCACGTCGTCCACGTCCTTCTTGTAGGCCAGCCCCAGCACGAGCACCTTCGAGGCGCGCAGGGCCTTGCCGCGCTCGTTGAGTGCGTCCATCACGCGGGCGATGACGTAGTGGGGCATGGAGACGTTGACCTCGCCGGCCAACTCGATGAAGCGGGTGGGCATGTCGAACTCGCGTGCCTTCCAGGCGAGGTAGAACGGGTCGATGGGAATGCAGTGTCCGCCCAGGCCCGGGCCGGGGTAGAAGGCCTGGAAGCCGAAGGGCTTGGTCGAGGCGGCGGCGATGACCTCCCAGACGTCGATGCCCATTCGGTCGAAGAGCATCTTCAGCTCGTTGACGAGTGCGATGTTGACGCAGCGGTAGGTGTTCTCGAGGATCTTGCAGGCCTCCGCGGCGGCGCAGCTCGAGACGGGCACGACGGTGTCGATGGCGCGCTCGTAGCAGGCGACGGCGGCCGCCAGGGAATCGCGGTCGTGACCGCCGACGACCTTGGGGATCGTCCGGGTAGTGTGGGTCGTCCGGCCCGGGTCTTCCCGCTCGGGCGAGAATGCCAGGAGGAAGTCCCGCCCGACCTTCAGCCCGGAGGTCTCGAGGATCGGCAGCATGACCTCCTCGGTCGTGCCCGGATAGGTGGTCGATTCGAGGACGACGAGCTGGCCCTTGCGCAGGGCGCCGGCGACGGCGCGGGCGGTGGCCTCGACGTAGGTCATGTCCGGCTCGCGCATCTTCGTCAGCGGCGTGGGCACGCAGATGAGGATGCAGTCGGCCTCGGCCAGACGGGCGAAATCGTCGGTGGCCTCGAAGATGCCGGCCTTGACCACCTGCCTGATGGCGCCGGCGGAGACGTGCTCGATGTAGCTCCGCCCGGCCATGAGCTTCTTGACCTTGGCGGGGTCAACGTCGAAGCCGAGCACCTTCATCCCCGCCCGGGTGAACTCGAGCGCCAGGGGCAGCCCGACGTAGCCCAGCCCGACTACCCCCACGACCGCCCGGCCGGATCGGATCTTCTTAAGGAGCTGCTGAATCATTTTCGGCTTCCCACTGCTTGGAGGTCATCGTTGAGCAGGGCCGGGGCCCGCCGGCCCCGACACATAGAGCTATCGGCCAATTCGCCGGGCGGCGCTAGCGGAGAATGTATTCGGCTGGCCGCGGGCGCGGCCCATCCGTATAATGCCGCCTTCAATCCGAGGCCTTTGGTCACAGCACCTTGAGCCGTGTGCAGACGGGAGCGCAGAGATGATCGGAATCGCCGTGGTGGGCGCCGGGAACTGGGGCAAGAACCTGGTGCGGAACTTCGCCTCACTGGATGGAGCGGAGCTGAAGTACGTCTGCGACCGCAGCGAGAAGGCCCGTTCGGCTATGGCGGCCCTTTACCCGGGCGTCGCGGTGGCCGAGGAGCTGGACGCGGCGCTGGGCGACTCGGAGGTCGGCGCGGTCGTGGTGGCGGTGGACGCCCCCGCCCATTACAAGCTCGCCAGGGCCGCACTCCAGGCCGGCAAGCACACCTACGTCGAGAAGCCCCTCACCCTCTCCACCGTCGAGGCCGTCGAGTTGCTCGAGCTGGCCAAGAAGAAGGGCGTCAAGCTGATGGTCGGGCACCTGTTGGAGTATCACCCGGCCGTGGAGTATATGAAGAAGATGATCGACACCGGCGCCGTCGGCGACCCGCTGTATCTTTACTTCCAGCGGATCAACCTGGGCATCGTCCGCAAGGCCGAGAACGCCTGGTGGTCGCTCGCCCCGCACGACATCTCGGTGGCGTGCTACCTGTTCGGCGCCAAGCCGGTGACGGTCTCTGCCTCCGGGCACGCGTACCTTCAGCAGGGGGTCGAGGACGTGGTCTTCGCCAACCTGAAGTTCGCCGACGGTCGGATGGCGCACGTACACGTCTCCTGGCTGGACCCGCACAAGATCCGCAAGGTGACGCTGGTGGGCTCGGAGAAGATGGTGGTCTTCGACGACATGGACGCGTCCGAGAAGATCCGCGTTTACGACAAGGGCGCGGTGGTCAAGAGCGTCAACAGCTACGTGGAGGCGATCACGCTTCGGACCGGCGACGTGCTGATACCCAAGATCCCCGGCGGCGAGCCGCTGAGACTCGAGTGCCAGCATTTCATCGACTGCATCGCCGGTGACACGGCGCCTCGTTCCGACGGGGCCGACGGGGTGAGGGTGGTCAAGGCCCTGGAGGCCGGCAGCGCGTCGCTGGCGGCGGGCGGCGAGCCGGTGGCGCTGGTCTGAGGGGCTCGAAGCAATAGAGGTATCGCGCATGAGCGACGAGAAGAGCTATTTCGCACACCCGTCGGCCTTCGTAGATGAGGGCGCCCAGATCGGCGAGGGCACGAAGATATGGCACTTTGCCCATATCATGGGCGGGGCGAAGATCGGCCGCCGCTGCAACTTCGGGCAGAACGTCATGGTGGGCGGCGGCGTGGTGATCGGCGACAACGTCAAGGTCCAGAACAACGTGGCCATCTACGCCGGGACGGTCGTGGAGGACGACGTGTTCCTGGGCCCGAGCTGCGTGCTGACGAACGTGACGAACCCGCGCAGCCAGGTCGTCCGCCACAGCCTCTACGAGAAGACGATCCTGCGGCGCGGGGCGACGGTCGGCGCCAACGCCACCATCGTCTGCGGCATCGAGATCGGCCGCTACGCCTTCATCGCCGCCGGCGCGGTGGTCGCCAGGGACGTGCCCGACTACGCCCTGATGATGGGCGTTCCCGCCGCCCAGGCCGGGTGGATGAGCCGCCACGGCCACCGGCTGGCGAACGGCGACGACGAGGGCATCATGATCTGCCCCGAGAGCAAGTTCCGCTACAGGGAGGTCGAGCCGGGCGTGATGCGCTGCCTGGACCTCGACGAGGAGGCGCCGCTGCCGCCGGAACTGGCCGAGGGAAAGATCAGGTACGACGAATTCAAGAGAACGTCCGGCTCGCCGTGAGGCCGGACCGCCGCCAAGGCCGCCCGTATTGATGGAGAGGTCGAAATGCAAGTTCCGCTGTTGGACCTGAAGGCCCAGTACGCGACGATCAAGGACGAGATGCTTCCCGCCGTCGAGACGGTGATGACCAGCCAGTACTTCATCAACGGCCCGGAGGTCAAGGAGCTGGAGGGCATGGTGGCAGCCTACAGCGACTGCAAGGCCGCCGTCGGCGTCTCCAGCGGGACCGACGCCCTGCTTGCGGCCCTGATGGTGCTGGGCATCGGCGCCGGCGATGAGGTGATAACCACGCCGTACACCTTCTTCGCCACGGCCGGGAGCATCTGGCGGACCGGTGCCAGGTGCGTCTTCGTGGACATCGAGCCGGACACGTTCAACATCGACCCGGCCAGGATCGCCGCCGCCGTCACCAAGAAGACCAAGGCGATAATGCCTGTCCACCTCTTCGGGCAGGTGGCCGAGATGGACCCGATCATGGAGGTGGCGGGCAAGCACGGCCTGCACGTGATCGAGGACGCCGCCCAGGCGATCGGGGCCGGGTACCGGGGCAGAAAGGCGGGGTCGATCGGCACGGTGGGCTGCTTCAGCTTCTTCCCATCGAAGAACCTCGGCGGCATGGGCGACGGCGGGATGGTCGTCACTCAGGACGAGCAGCTCGCCGACCGTCTCAGCCAGTGCCGCAACCACGGCTCCAAGCCCAAGTACTATCACAAGTGGGTGGGCGGCAATTTCCGGCTGGACACGCTTCAGGCGGCCGGGCTCATCGTCAAGCTGCGCCACCTCGAAGACTGGTCGGCCAAGCGCCGCGCCAACGCCGCCCGCTACAACGAGCTGCTCGCCGACTGCGAGGCGGTCGTCACGCCGACGGTCCGTGACTACAACGTGAGCATCTTCAACCAGTACGTCATCCGGGCGCCGCGGCGAGACGAGCTTCAGGCGGCGCTGAAGGAAGCCGGGGTGGGCACGGCCATCTACTACCCGCTGAGCCTCCACCAGCAGGAGTGCTTCGCCGAGCTAGGCCACAAGGCGGGCGACTTCCCCGAGTCGGAAAAGGCGGCCGCCGATTCGCTGGCCCTGCCGATCTTCCCCGAGCTGACCGACGAGCAGATCTCCTACGTGGCCGAGAAGATCAAGCAGTTCTGCGGCGGCTGACGGGTCAGCCTCCCCGGCCCGGCTGGTAGTCGGCGAACAGCCGGCCCCAGGGGCTGTTGGCGAGCCAGTCGCGGACGACCTTTTTGCCGCGGAGCGGATACCACAGCCGGTCGTGATACATCGCCGAGGCGAGGATGAAGGCGTACACGATCGGGGTGTGGAACATCAGCCGTTGCAGCCAGCGCATCGGCCCGAACCAAAACAGCTTGCCCACGCTGGAGGCGGCGTTGTCGCCGGTGCGGAAGCCCCAATCCTCGGCCGCGGCGTCGACGTCGCCGACTATCTCGATCTCCTCGACCCGCCCGACGCCCAGACCGCGCTCGTGGGCAAGGCGGATGAAGGCGTAGTCCATCGGCTCAAAGCCCATCATCTTGGCCGCCACCGCGTCGATGGCCACGCAGTCGCTCGATGCCAGCAGCACGTTCTTGGTCTCCGGTATCATCGTCCGGGGGCCGGGCCCGTTGCCGGCCGTGGTGCCGTCCATGACCGCGAAGATGCCCGGGTGGATCTCCTTCTGGATCGCCAGCAGGTCCACCAGCGTCTCGTGAATCCGGGAGTGGCAGTAGTGGCGCCGGTTGTCGGTCAGCCCGCCGAAGGCGTTCTTCATCGCCCCGCTGGTGTTCGTGTAGATGTGACACTTCATCGTGGGCAGGTGCACCACGTTTCTGCCGCGGAAGAAGTCGGGTATCCGGATCCCGCCGGGGAAGATCCGGTCGAGCACGAGCATCTCGGCCCGCGGCTCGTACGGCTGCCAGGTCATGTCGGAGGGGCGGAAGTTGCACTTGACCGGCACGCCGTGATGCTCCAGCACGGAGCGGTGCTTGTTGAGGCGCTCGCCCTTGTCGGCGTTGGTAACGACGGTCTCGTTCTCGACGCACACCAGGTCGGAGAAGCCCGCCTCCCTCAGGGCCAGGATCGTCCCCTCCAATTGCCAGGGCGTGGTGTTGGCGCCGGGGTACATCAGGTGCCAGGAGAGGTTGTTCTTGAGGATCGTCCCAGCCGCCGGGTCGAGCGCATCGGCCACCCCGGCAAGCTGCATGGCCCGGGCGACGTCGGAGAGGGCGGTCTCGGGCCTGGTCCTGACAACGGCAACCTTGCTGGACATATCGCGAGTCCTCGAACGACAGACCATTATACGCCGATCGGCGGCACCTCGGACGGCGGCGC
>CBFCZU010000266.1:0-5638 GCA_965602635.1 uncultured Planctomycetales bacterium
CGTCCGCATGGACGGGCCTGGCCCGGCGATCCAGAGCGACGGAGCCTGGGGGCCCTTCGACGGCGGCCTCACGCTCATCGACAGCCGCATCGAGCTCGGACGGGCAGGAGATGCGTCGCGGCGAACTGTGGCCATCCGTGCCAAGCGGAGTGTGTACCTGCGAAACGTCTACGTCCGCGGCGCCGACGACGTGGTCGAAGGGAGTCTGGCCGGCGCTCCGAGCGGCTGGCTGCGCGTCGTGGAGCTCGCACGCGGCAGGGGCGTGACCCGCAAGGGGTTCGTGCCCCAGGTCCCGGTGTACGTGGACCGCGTCAGGAAGCCAGGGGTGTTGGCCCGCGTCGAGCGCGGGGCCGCGCCGCCTGACGATCTCCAGTCCGCGCATCTGTGGGACGAGACGTTCCCGTGGTGGGAGCACCCCCGCGCGGTCAACGTTCGCAAGGCCCCGTACGCTGCCCGCGGCGACAGCTTCCACGACGACACGCAGATCCTACAGCGTGCCATCGACGAGAATGAGATCGTGTTCCTGCCGAAGGGGTACTACCGGATCAGCCGCCCGCTGGAGCTGCGGCCGGAGACGAAGCTGATCGGGGTCGGCCAACATCTGTCGGTCATCATGGCTCGCGACGCGCCTGGCCGAGCGCAGTCGGAGCCATTGGTGAGGACGGCGGACGCCGCCCAGGCGAGCACCGTGATCGCCTTCGTCGGGATCCGGTTCCCGCTCGAGATCCCGCAGGGGTCGGCCGTCGGCACCCTCCCGTTCCACGCCCTCGACTGGCGTTGCGGAGGGCGGTCCATCTTTCGCACGGTCGACGTTCATCCCCTGCGGGTGTTCGGCTTCCGGGGAAGCAGGAAGCATCGAGCGGGGACGCTGGCGGGTCCTGGGGTGCGGATCACGGGGAACGGGGGCGGGCTGTGGTACAACTACCACACCTCGCATCTATGGTTCCCGAACGCGCCGCAGGCGCGGGCGATCCTCATCGAGGGGATCTCGGGGCCGCTGCGGTTCTACAACTTCGAGCCACAGTGTGGGCGGGAAGACGCCGTGGCGGAGGTCCGCGAGGCGCGCGGCGTCTCGTTCTTCGGCTGCAAGACCGAGTGTGACACGACGTTCCTCCGCGTGGCGGATTCCGCGCACATCTCGGTGTTCGGGCACGGGGGCATCGGCAATGCCGGTGCGGGGGGCGCTCTCTACGTCTTCAAGGGCTGCCGCGATTTCCTGATCGCGAACCTCGCCGACCAGGTCAACACCGGCGCCGATCGCCCCTACTCCGGCGGCCATCGCATTCACCGCAACATCCGAGCCTACGTGCCGCTGATGGACACCTGGGAACGGGGCCGCCTCGTCGTGCCCTCGCAGCAGCGCCCTGTTCTGTATCGGGTGGGCGATCCGTGATGGCGCCCCTGGCCAACATGAAGCAGCGGCGTCCATGGATCCGACTATCCGCACGCTTGCTTCCGGAGGGAGACGGGACTACAGTTGTCCACAGGAGGGCTGATCAACTGTTCAGCAAGGAGCTGGACTGGAGCCCCCGGTCCAAAGGAACGGAGACGCGAGATGGACAGACGTGCCTTTTGCAGGAGCGTGGGCCTGTCGGCCGCAGCGGTCCTTGCCGGGAAGTCCTGGGGTGCGTCGGCCGAAGCCGACGGGAAGAAGCCCAACTTCGTGGTCGTCTTCACAGACGATCAGGGCTATGGCGACCTGGGGTGTTTCGGCTCGAAGACAATCCGGACGCCGCGCATCGATGCCCTCGCAAAGGACGGGCTGAAACTGACCAGCTTCTACGCCCAGCCTGTGTGTGGCCCGTCGCGTTCGGCGCTCCTGACGGGCTGCTATCCGCCACGGGTGGCAGCGGACGGGCGCGGCTGGCAGTTGAGGGGCAAGGCGGTGACCATCGCGGAGATTCTCAAGGAGGCAGGGTATGCAACCGGCTGCATCGGGAAGTGGGACGTGTCCGGCCGCCGCAACAGGCCTGGGATGATGCCGAACGATCAGGGCTTCGACTCCTATTTCGGGACCTGGGGCGCGAACGATGGCGGACACGTGCGGCTCGTCCGGGACCGCAAGCCGCTCGAGGGCACGAAGGACATGGCCAGCCTCACCGGGCGCTATACGGACGAGGCGATCCAGTTCCTCCGGAAGCACAAGGACGGGCCATTCTTCCTGTACGTGGCCCACACCATGGCACACGTGGTGGTCGATGCCTCGAAGCAGTTCAAGGGCAAGTCGAAGGGCGACCTCTATGGCGACGTCATCGAGGAGATCGACTGGAACGTCGGCCGAATCGTCGACACGTTGACGCAACTGGGGCTGGAGAAGAACACGATCGTCGTGTTCACGTCGGACAACGGGCCGTGGTGCCAACGCGAGGCGCATTACCGCAAGACGCACGGGGGCCACCTGGCCACGGGCTCGCCCGGCCCGCTGCGCGGCCACAAGGGCAGCAACTGGGAAGGCGGGGTGCGCGTGCCGTGTGTGGTGTGGGGGCCGGGCCACATCCCGGGCGGACGCGAGAGCTCCGGCATGGCCGCCACCATCGATCTCCTGCCCACCTTCGCGAAGCTCGGAGGCGGGCGGCTGCCGAAGTACGACATCGACGGGGTCGACCAGAGCGCTCTGTTCACCGGAGCGGCGACCCAGAGCGCACGGGAGAAGCACTTCTACTACCACAACGGCAAACTAGGGGCCGTTCGTCAGGGACGATGGAAGCTGTTCCTTGGCGGGGCAAAGAAGAAGGGGCAGTCCTTCTCCGACGTGCCGTTGGACAGCAGCCGCCTCCAACTCTACGACCTGGAGAGCGACATCGGAGAGAAGAAGAACGCCGCGAAGGAGCATCCCGACACTGTCCGAGCCCTTCTGAAACTGGCCGATTGGGCTGCGGAGAACGTCAGGCCCGTGGAAGGGTTGGGTTGAGCGGGAGTCGGCAGGCTCTCACGACCACTTCAGTCTCGAGGACAATCCGGCCGCCGCCATGCGCGGGGGCGGCCGGCCCCAGACGGTGAGCCCTGGGCCGCAACGGACACCACCTTCCTGCCCGTAGCAAGGCGGCCCCGATCTCGAGACCATGGCTTTCTTGGCTTCAGGACGGTTTCACGAGCACTTGGCGTCGCTCCCGGAACGTCACCCGATGACCGCATTTCAGGAACTCACCCGGAGCCACTTGACTCTGCGGGCCAGGAGGCGTTACGATCGGCGCCGGAAAGCCTGGCCAACAGGGCCGGCCAGAACAAGAAGGGAGATACCGGTCGAATGACGGGTATGCGGTGCCGTCCACAGAGGAGAGTGCGCCATGACCAACGACCGCCGTACATTCCTGATCGGCTCCGCCGCATCCGCTGCCGGCTTGTGGGCCTGTTCCGGCGTGACCGCACGGGCGGAGACAACGGCCTCCGCACTTGGTTCCGGCGCCCGGCGCAGCAACCCCATCGCCGTCTCGACCTACTCCTTCTGGCGTTACCGTGCCGGAGCGAGACTGAAGATCGAGGATTGCATTGCCTTGGCCGGCAAGATGGGCTTCGACGCCGTGGAAATCCTCGAGAGACAGATGCACAGGAGAGATAATCCCTATCTCCAGTCGCTGAAGCGTCAGGCGTTCGTCGCCGGGCTGAGCCTGTGCGGCATGTCCACGCATCAGGACTTCGTCTCGCCCAAGGCCGAGGATCGCCAGGCGAACGTGAAGATGACCATCGCCAGCATCGAGCTGGCCTACAAGTTGGGGATCCCAACGATCCGCGTCAACACGGGTCGATGGGGAACCAGCAGAGGCTTCAGCGCGCTGATGAAGAACCGCGGCATCGAGCCACCCCTGCCCGGCTACACCGACGAGGACGCCTTTCCCTGGGTGATTGACGGGCTGAAGAAGTGCCTGCCCGCTGCCGAGCGCTGCGGCGTGGTCCTCGGACTGGAGAACCACTGGGGGCTCGGCCTCACACCGCAAGGCGTGATGCGGATCGTCGACGCCATCGACTCCCCGTGGCTTCAGGTCACCATGGACACGGGCAACTTCCTGGAAGACCCGTACGCAAGACTGGAGATGATCGCGCCGAAGACGGTCTTCGTTCAGGCGAAAACGTACTACGGCGGCGGCACCTGGTATACGCTCGATCTCGATTACGAGCGTATTGCCAAGATCTTGCGCAAGCACCGCTATGGCGGCTATGTCTCGCTCGAATATGAGGGGCGCGAGAACGCCCAGACGGCCATCCCGAAGAGCCTGGCGCTGTTGCGCAAGGCGTTCTCAGCCGAGGAGAAGCCTGTGTGACTGGTGGACCAGGCAACTGCCCCCCCTTCTCATTCCTGTGTGGAGACCCGTGCATGACTTGCCTCTCTCGTTCCTGTGTGGCGATCTTGCTTGGTACTGTGGTCGCTGCCGCATGGTGGCCGTCCGCCGCCGTTTGCGCGACCACGCCGCCTGGAGCTTCCTACGTCGTGGTTGTGAAGAAGTCGACCGCCGAGGATGCCCAGTGGCAGAAGGTGGTGGCTGCGTTGAAGGCCAAGCACGACGCGTCGATCATCACGTACCACGTGTCCGTCGACGAGTCGCTCGACGCGCTGAAGCGGAAGTTCCCCCGCTACACCTGCTTTGTCACCAAACCGGAGGACGCCGGGCGCAAGTTCGTCGCCCAGGTCCATCAGATGACGCGTACACTGGACGACGATCCCTACACCGACACCTTCTGGGGCATCCTCACCGGCTACGACGCCGCCAACGCGCTGGCCATCGCGTCCTGCGAAGAGCCCCTGGTCATCCGCAAGGTCGCCTCAGGCACCGAGTTCGCCATGGAGATGGTCACCGAGGGCGTCTGGTACGACGAGCTGGTCAAGAACAAGATGGTCAGGAAAGGGCCGGGCGGACACGCCAAGCAACTCAAGGGGCCCGACGACACCACCCAGGCCCTCGTCGACACGCTCAACAAGTACCGCGCGGACCTGTTCATCACCTCCGGCCACGCCACCCAGGCCGATTGGCAGATCGGCTACCGCTATCGGAACGGACAGTTCAGATCCAAAGCCGGCCAGATGGTCGGCCGAGACACCGGGAAACAGCGTATCGAGATCGACTCGCCCAATCCCAAGGTCTATCTGCCCATCGGCAACTGCCTCATGGGCAACATCAACGGCCCAGACGCCATGGCCCTGGCCTGGATGAACGACGTGGGCGTCAAGCAGATGCTCGGCTACACAGTGGGCACCTGGTTCGGGTACATGGGCTGGGGCGTCCTCGACTACTTTGTCGAACAGCCCGGCCGCTACACGCTCACCGAGGCATTCTTCGCCAACAACCACGCGCTGGTCCATCGGCTTGCCGCTCCCGCAACGCCCAAGCGCGAGCTGCGAGGGCTGCGGTTTGACCGCGATGTCGTCGCCTTCTATGGCGATCCGAAGTGGTCGGCGAAAATGGCCGACCGGCCGAAGTACTACGATCAGAAGTTGGAGATCAAGGACGGCGTTTACACGCTGACGATCACCCCCAATCGCGGCAAAGATTCTTTCAAGCCCGTCAACACCAACGGCTCGCAGCGCGGCTGGCGGCCCGTCGTCCAGTTCCTGCCCCATCGCGTCAACGGTGTCGAGATTGTTGCTGGCAAGGAGCTCACACCTGTCGTGGCCGACGACTTCATCCTCGTGCCCAATCCCCGC
>CBFCZU010000267.1:0-5619 GCA_965602635.1 uncultured Planctomycetales bacterium
GCCGGCGGCCATGGAGGTCGGCGTGCCGTTCGCGATGATGATCGGCGTCCGCAAGCAGGTCAACCCGCCCCTGGGCGACGGTGGCGACGGCGTGGGCGTCGCCGACCCGGCGGCCGTGATGGGCCTCTGCCGGAACTACCCCCAGGCCAAGTTCCTGGTGACGATGCTCTCGCGCGTCAACCAGCACGAGCTGTGCGTGCTGGCGCGGAAGTTCGGCAACCTGCACGTCTTCGGCTGCTGGTGGTTCTGCAACAACCCGAGCATCATCGCCGAGATGACCCGCCAGCGGCTGGAGCTGCTGGGCACGGCCTTCACCTGCCAGCACTCCGACGCCCGCGTGCTCGACCAGCTCATCTATAAGTGGCCTCACACGCGGAAGATCGTCGCGGACGTGCTGGCCGAGAAGTACGCCGCGCTGTTCGAGGCGGGCTGGCGGCCGACGGAGGCGGAAATCGTCCGCGACGTGCGGGCGATCTTCGGCGGCTCCTTCGCCGAATTCCTGGCCAAGTGACCGAGGAGCAAGCGGCATGAGGACGAGGTCATTGAAGATCGCAGCAGCCGCGGCCAGCCTGGCGGTCTGCCTGTCCGCGGCCTGGCTGCCCGCACAGCGGCCCGCGTCCAAGACCACGGTTCGCATCACCACCATGGAGGCGGTCAAGTTCCTGTATAAGCGCGGCCAGTACAAGAAGGCGGAGAAGGCGGCGTACATCGCCCTCTGGACCGACATCCGCCAGCCCGAGGCGCTCTACTACCTGGCCGTGGCGCTGGAGAAGCAGAAGCGCCCCGACGAGGCGGCCGCTTACATCAAGTTCTTCGATCGCGTGCTGGACGAGCCGCAGTTCGCCAAGGACAAGAAGGGCAAGCAGCAGAAGCAGTGGTGCACCACCAAGCTCAAGGTCCTGGACGCCGACTTCCGCAAGGACGAGGCGAAGTACCTCGCTTCAGCCAAGGGCAAGCGCTTCACCTCGCCGGAGAAGGTCGATGACCTGTGGATGACGCAGGTCCGGGCTGACCTGCACCCGCTCTGGCACCTGTACGCCTGGAAGCTGGTCGGCGGCAGGAAGGACGCGAGCGAGGACTGGATACACAACCGCCAGGGCGTGATGCACCGCAGCGGCGCGAAGTACATCGACGACGTCCACGGGCGGAAGGGCATCCTCTACACGATCCCGCAGAGGAAGAGCAAAGGCGACGCCAAGATCGTCACTCGCAACGTGGGCAAGTGCAAGCTCCTGAGGATGGGGGTGCGGGGGTATGGCTTCTCCCTGCTGGTCAACGTGGTGGTGGAGAAGAAGAAGCTCTTCTCGCTGACCGTGCCGACGGCGTGGCGCGACCTGAAGATCCCGCTCGAAGGATTCGCCGGCAAGGACCTGGAGGTCACGATCGAGCTGATCGTGCCCGAGAAGCAGCGCTCGTCCGAGGGGGTCTTCTTCGATTACATCGACTTCTTCGAGGACTGACCGGCGCGGGGTCGGTACTACCCGCCGGCGCGAGCGGCCGGGTCCTGCCGGTAGAAGCCCTGCAACTGCTCGTACAGGGCCGGGTGACGCCGCCGCAGCGCGTCGGGCCTCTCGAAGAACGCCTCGGTCGCCACCGCGAAGAACTCTGCCGGGTCCGTTGCCCCGTAGGCGTCCAGGACCGTCTTGCGATCGCGCGCGATGTCGTCGATCAGCCGCCTGTAATCGTGCCCCAGCGCCCTGGCCCAGGCGATGTACATGGACCGCCGCGGCAGGACGGGCGCGCCGTCGTGCTCGCCCGTCTCGCTGTCGAGCTGGTGGGCAAACTCGTGGAAGACGATGTTGTGCCCGTCGCGGGCGTCGGCGGCGCCCTTCCGCGCGTCGTCCCAGGAGAGCACCACCGGCCCGCGATACCACGACTCCCCCAGCCGCGGGCCGTTAGCCTCGGTTACGATGCCGCTGGTGTCCATCCCGACCGACCTGGCGGGGTAGCCGTGCGGGTACACGAATATCGTCTTCATCCTCGGGTAGTAGTCGCTCTGCCTGTGCAGCAGCAGCATGCACGCCTGGGCGGCGATGGTCACGCGCATCTCGTCGGTGATCTCCACCCCCGCGCACCCCTCGAAGCGTTTCTCGTGCAGGAAGACCTGGATGTGCCCTTGGAGTTGGCTTTGCTCGGACGGCGACAGGGCGCGATAGCAGGGGACGTTGCGTTCAAGGATGGCCGCCCACTCGAAGGGGAACGGCTGATCCTTGAGCCGCCGGCGTCTTCTGCGCTTGAAGCCGAACAAGGCGATGCCTCCGCCCGGGCGGGTAGGCTCAGCCGCCCAGCTCTCGGGAGCGCTCGGCGGCCCGGCGAACGGCGGCGACGAGGGCGCCCTTGACGCCGGCGGCCTCGAGGGCCTCGACGGCCGCCTGGGTCGTGCCGCCGGGGCTGGTGACCCTCGCCCGCAGGACCTCCGGCCCGTCGTCGGACCGAGTGAGCAGCTCGCCCGCCCCGCGGCAGGTCTGGACGGCAAGTTGCAGGGCGACGTCCGGGTCGAGTCCTTCGGCGACGCCGGCGGCGACCATCGCCTCGATGAGGTAGAAGAAGTACGCCGGCCCGGAGCCGCTGACGGCGGTGACGACGTCGATCATCGGCTCGTCCACGCGGACGGTCTTTCCGCAGGCGGCGAAGAGCCGCTCCGCCCAGGCCAGGTCGGCGTCGGTGGCCCCGGCGCCCTTGCACAGGGCGCTGACGCCGGCGCCGACCAGCATGGGCGTGTTGGGCATGACGCGTACGATCCGCCCCCGCCCCGCGAGTTTCTCGGCGATGAAGTCGGTCGTGATTCCGGCGGCGATGCTGATGACCGTCGCGTCGGGCCTGACCGCCTGGGCGATCCCCTCGAGCGCCCGGCCGATGACCTGCGGCTTGACCGCCAGCAGCACGCGCGGGGCGGCGGCGGCGGCCGAGTTGTCCTCGGAGGTCGTCACCCCAAGCTCGCGCGTAAAAAACTGGCGGCGCGAGAAGTCCGGGTCCGAGACGATCACCGCGTTGCAGTCGACCACGTTCGCGGCGATGGCGCCGCGCAGCAGCGCCTCGGCCATGTTGCCCGCGCCGATCACGCCCAAGCCAATGGTCGGCATCTGTCTCGGGTCTCCTCGGAAAAACAGGACCGCCGCAGGGCACGCCGAGAGCGCTGAGACGGACGCGGAACCGCCCTTGTGGTTGATGTGCTCCGCGCTCTTTGCGTTCTCTGCGGCCGGTGCTGTCGGCGGCTACTCTTCGACGATTTCCAGCAGCCGCTGAGCCAGGTCCATGTGCCGGTACTGGTCGCGCGCGAGCCGCTGCAGCTCGCTCCTGGTGGCGGGGTCGGGTGCCGACCCGGCCAGTCGGTGGTATTCGTCGGCCGCTGTCTGGGCCGTCTCCAGCATCCCAGAGAACCGATCGCGAAGGAGGTCCCGCTCAGTCATTTCGATACACCCCGCTGAGCTGCTGCACGATGTTCGTATGCGACTCGCCGTCGTGCCTGAGGGCATCGAGGATGGCGTGAATTTCCGCCCGCTGCTCTTCGTCGAGGCATTCGACTCGCTGGAGTTCGTTGCTGGCGGCGCTGACGTGCGAGAGAAAGGCCGCCTCCAGCTTAGCCGCGTTGTCGAAATGACCGACCCTCTGCTCCTGCGTCGCCGCCATTTTCAGGCCTCCGCAAGCCCCTTCAGGGCCCGCGTCATGATCCCGCGCCGCGCCGTTTATTGCAAGCCAAAACGGGCCAATCCGCCCGGAAAAGTGACCTCACCGCTCCCGCTCAGCCCCTGCCCGCGGCGCCCAGGTGGACCATCAGCACCGTCACGTCGGCGGGGGTCACGCCGCTGAGGCGAAGCGCCTGGCCGAGGGTCCGCGGGCGGACGGCCACGAGACGCTCACGGGCCTCCGCCCGAAGGTGCGCGACCGCCCCGTAGTCGAGCGAGTCGGGTATCCGCCTGGCTTCGAGCTGGGCGAGCCCCTCGGCCGCTGCCTGCTGGCGGGCGACGTAGCCGGCGTAGCGGCAGTCGATGGCGGCGGTCTCCACGGCCTGGGGGTGCTCACGCCAGAGCGACAGCAGACCGGCCACCTGCCGGGTGTCGGAGCGGCTCTCCAGCAGCGCTTCGACGTCTGCCCCGTCGGCCGTCAGCTCCTCGGCGACCGACCGGGCGGCCTGGAGCATCCGCCCGGCCTGCTCGACGGCACTCCGCTTGGCGAGGAACCTCTCCCACCGCTGCTCGCCGACGAGCCCGATCTCCCGCCCGACGGGCGTCAGCCGGCGGTCGGCGTTGTCGGCCCGCAGCAGCAGCCGATACTCCGCCCGGCTGGTGAACATGCGGTAAGGCTCGATCACACCTTTGATTACCAGATCGTCGATCATCACGCCGATGTACGCCTGGTCGCGCCGCAGCACCATCGGCTCGGCCCCACGCAGAGTGGCCGCGGCGTTGACGCCGGCGACGAGCCCCTGCCCGGCCGCCTCCTCGTAGCCGGTCGTCCCGTTGACCTGACCGGCCAGGAACAGGCCCCCGACGGCCTTGGCCTCCAGGCTGGCGGTCAACTGCGTCGGGTCGGCGTAGTCGTACTCGATCGCGTAGCCCCAGCGCAGCACCTTCGCACGCTCCAGCCCCGGCAGGAGCCGCACGATCCGCTCCTGAACGTCCACCGGCAGCGACGTCGCCACGCCGTTGAGGTACACCCAGTCGGTGCTCAGCCCCTCCGGCTCGATGAACACCTGGTGGCTGGGCTTGTCGGCGAAGCGCTGCACCTTCAGCTCCAGCGACGGGCAGTACCGCGGGCCGGTGGCGGCGATCTGCCCGGTGAACAGCGGCGCCCGGTGGAAGTTCGCCCGGATCAGCTCGTGTATCGCCTCGTTCGTGGCCGTGATCCAGCAGGGCACCTGCTCGACGTCGAGCGAGTCGTTCATGAACGAGAACGGCGCTGGCCGGCGGTCGCCGTCCTGGCGGGCGCAGCGGGCGTGGTCGATGCTCCGCCCGTCGATCCGCGGGCAGGTGCCGGTCTTGAGCCTCGCCAGCCGGATGCCGAGCCGCTCGAGGCTGGCCGAGAGATGCCCGGCTGCGGGTTCGTCGTGCCGCCCGCCCGGCCACATCCGCTCTCCCCGGTGCATCAGGCCGCGGAGGAAAGTCCCGGCCGTGACCACCGCGGCGCGGCAGGGCAGCTCGACGGCCGTTCCGTCGCCCGCTACGACCTTCACTCCGGCCACCCGCCCGCCGTCGGTGACGATCTCCGTCGCCTCGCCTTCGATGATGCTCAGGCCGTCAAGTGCGGCCAGGGCATCACGCACGTAGGCCGAGTAGGCGTGGCGGTCGCTCTGGCAGCGCGGCCCCCACACCGCCGGCCCGCGGGAGCGGTTCAGCACGCGGAACTGGATGCCCGTGGCGTCGGCGGCTTGGCCCATCAGGCCGCCCAGGGCGTCAATCTCGCGGACGATCTGCCCCTTCGCCAGCCCCCCGATGGCCGGGTTGCACGACATATGGGCGATCGTCCCGGCCGAGAGCGTCACCAGCGCCGTACGCGCGCCAAGCGCGGCCGCCGCCCGGGCGGCCTCGGCGCCGGCGTGGCCCCCGCCGATAACCACGATGTCGAACTCGCCCGCGATAGCCACGGCGCGATTGTAGCAGGTCACGGGCCCGAAGGGAG
>CBFCZU010000268.1:0-5534 GCA_965602635.1 uncultured Planctomycetales bacterium
GGACCTTAACGAGGCCGAGTTCCCCGACCTGTTCAACGCCTTCTACAACCTGCTGGCGCACCTGGAGGGCCCCGAGCGCAGTACGAAGGCGGCCCAAATGGCGGTCAACGTCATCAACTTCCGCGACACCGACAGCGACCCGATCGGAAAGAAGGTGCCGGGGGTGGCCGACGTGCCGGGCGCGGTCGCACGCGTTTACGGCGTGAAGCGCCAGCCGTTCCTGGTCGAGGCCGCCTACAAGCGCGAGAAGGTCGGCGGGGTCGGCGGGGGCATAGAGAACTACTACGCCATAGAGCTGTTCAACCCATTCGAAACCGCGATCGACATCAGCGACTGGAAGGTCAAGGTGGGCGGGGACGCGTACCCCATGCCCGTCAACGGCGGCAACACCCTCCCCGCCGGCGGAAGGATGGTCATCGTCAACGACGCCAGCAGCATCCCCGTCCCCGGCGGCGTCAGAGAGGAAGAGCTCGGCGACCTCGACCTGACGAAGGACGTTCTCATCCTCCGCCCCAGCGACGTGGACGGCACCACCCACTACATCGTCGTGGACAGCATCAGCCCGGCCGATTTCAGGAAGAATCCCCAGACCGATCCGGCGGCCGATCTGCCCGAGACGGAATGCCTCCGCAGGGACGACGTCCTGGCCCACGCCTTCTACGCCCTGCGGCTCTACAACACGACCAGAATCACCGACGACATCACCACGCCCGCCGGCGCCGCGAGCCTCGGCAAGGAGAACGACGGCGTGCAGCTGCCCAAGGACACCAAGCCCTGCCCGGTGTACGTCCGCAACGGCAACTTCATCAACGTCGCCGAGGTGTGCAGGATCTTCTACATCGGGCCCGGCGAGGACGTCAGCCTGAGCGAGGGCCTGACCCAGACCACCAGCTTCTACAACGGGCGGCTGGACATGGGCGGCCTTCCAGAGAAGCCCTCCTGGGGGGACATGGGAATACCGATCATCCCCCTGGGCTGCATGCCCTGGGACTTCCTGATGGTCCACAGCCCGATGGCCGATGGCGTGGACAACGACGACGACGGGCAGGCAGACTCGGCCGACACCGACGGCGGGGAGGACCTGGTCTATGGCCGGGTGAACATCAACACCGCGCCGCACGAGGTGCTCCAGTGCCTGCCCAGCTTTGCGAGCATGACCCAGGACGATCGCGACAAGATCGTCCGGGAGATCCTCTGCTACCGCGACCTGGATGACAATGAGGACATCGTCGCCACGCTGCCCGGCTCGGGCGGCGGCTTGCCGTACGGGACGTACGGGCGGGGGCACAAGTATGTCCTGGGCATCGCCGACCTGCGAAACGAGCCCGGCTTCGCCTCGCCCGGCGAGATCGTCCTGCCCCTGCTGGCCCGCGCGAGCAAGGACGACATCACCGCGGAGAACAAGCTGCCGAGGGACACCTACGATCTTGCGGCGGCTCCCTACAACGAAAGTCCATACAACTACGCCCTCTCGCTGGCCCAGGACGGCACGACTCGCACCGACGACGGGCTCAGCGCCGCAGACGGCGACACGGTCAGCGACGACCTCGTCAAGCGCCACGTGTACGCCAGTTGGCTGAGCAACCACGTGGCCGTCCGGTCTGACGTGTACCTGGCGCACATCGCCGTCTACGCCAGCACGGCCGAGGGCAGCGGCACCCCGACCCTCAGCGGCGACACCCTCACCGACGACACGAAGAGCTGGGAGGACGACAAGTGGGTGAGGGTCAGTACGCAGGAGGAGCTGCTTCACGTCGTCTTCTTTAAGGACGGCGTGGCGGAGCAGATTCGCCGGATCACCGATAACGAGGCGAAGACCCTCACGGTGGACAGCGACTGGGACCCGGTGACGGTGGATCCGAGCAAGGACCATTACCAGATCCTCTCGGTCAAGCGTCGGTACGTGGCGCTGATCGACCGCAGCAACGTCCGGAGCGTGCTGGACAGGCCCGAGGTGCTGATGTTCGCGGAGGTGCGGTAGGGGCGCTATCTGGCATTTCTCGTGAACCACAGAGAACACAGAGTTCTAAGAGCTTCCATTGGATATGTCTCGCCAGGGAGCCAGGGGTTATGGAGTCTCCTGCATAAGCTCATGCCCAGGTTCCCGTGACCAGGAAAGACAGACTGTCATTGGGCGAAGTTGGCGAAGTCGCTCGTAACTTCCTCTATAACAACCGCTTCTGCTATCTCTGTGACCTCTGTGGTGAGAGGTTTGGGCTACCTGCCTTCGGCCAGCAGTGCCCGGACCTCCGCGACGACGGCTTCGACGATCCGGTCGGCGGGGACGGTTCGGAGGCGCTTCCCCCCGCGGTAGATGTCGGCCTTATTCTTGCCGCAGCAGGCGGCCACGTCCACGCCCTGGGCCTCGCCGGGCCCGTTGACCACGCAGCCCATGACCGCGACTGACACGTGCTCCTTGACGTCGCCCAGGGCGGCGCGTGCCTCGCGTGCCAGTGCGTTGACGTCGGCCTCCGTCCGCCCGCAGGTGGGGCAGGCGATGATCTCGACACCCTCGCGCTGCCGCAGGCGCAGCGACGCGAGCAGCTCGACGCCGGCGGCCACCTCGGCGATCGGGTCGCCGGCGAGGCCGATGCGGATCGTCTCGCCGATGCCCTCCGACAGCAGAGCCCCCAGGGCCGCGACCGACCGGACGACGCCCGTCTCGGGCAGCCCGGCGTGCGTCAGCCCCAGGTGCAGCGGGTAGTCGAACCGCTCGGCGAGCGCCCGGTTGACGGCCACGCACGTGGTCGCGTCGTGGCTCTTGGCCGAGAGCACCAGGTCGTGGAAGTCGGCCTCGGCGAAGACCTCCAGGTACTCGGCGAGTGTGGCGACCATCAGCTCGACGAGCCCTCCGGCGGCGAGCTGCCTGTCGCGCCGGTCGGCGTCGCGGCGGTCGATGACGGAGCCCTCGTTGACCCCCACGCGGATGGGGATTCCCGCCTCCCGGCAGGCGTCGATCACGGCGCGGACCTGCCCGCGCTGGGCGATGTTGCCCGGGTTGAGGCGGATTTTGTGCACGCCGGCGGCCACCGCCTCGAGCGCGCGGGCGAACTGGAAGTGCACGTCCGCCACCACGGGGATCGGCGATGCGGCGACGATCTCCGCCAGGGCGGCGGTGTCGGGGTGCGTCGCCGCCGCCACCCGCACGATCTGGCAGCCCGCCTCGGCCAGCGACTCGATCTGGGCGATCGTCGCGGCCGCGTCGGCCGTGCGCGTCGTCGTCATCGACTGCACGCTCACCGGCGCGCCGCCCCCGATCGCCACGCCGCCCACCCACACGCGGCGCGTCTCACGGCGTTGGATCTCGGGCAGCTTCACGGCCGCATTCTATCAAGAATCGCCCGGCGATGGATGAGGTAGTAATCGCGGAGTATTCGGCACTGCCAGAGCCGCACCGCCGCGGGGGCGTCGATGTCGTATGGGGGCAGGCCCTCGACCACGGCCGGATACACGCGGCACATCAGCCATCCGGTGAGGACCGAGTCGATCTCCTCGGCGGAACCGGCCGCGGCGCCCAGGACGAGGTCGAGGCCCTCGGCCCTGCCGGCCAGCAGCAGGGCGGTCAGGCCCCGGCTGCGGGGGAAGTCGCTCGTCCGCACCATGGCGACGGTCTCGTCGGCGAACTCCTGGTGCCCCAGGGCCAGCAGGGCGCACTTGTAGCTTCCGGCCAGGTAGGGGTCGCGCTCCGGCCCCAGGGGCCCGCCGCGGAGCCTGTCCAGCATGGCCTTCTCGACCTGCGGCGCCCGGGCGGTGCCGCGGGCGAGCATGGCCAGCAGCATCGCCCCCGCCGACGTGACGCCCTCGTTGCGCTCGTCAGCGGCCAGGAAGCTCTCGGCCAGGCGGCGGGCGGCTTCCTTGTCGGCCGACCGGGCCAGGTTCCAGGCGACGTAGTCGCCCACGAGCCAGGCCTGCGACTCGCAGGCGGTGCGGAGGTGCTCGGCGGCCTTGTCGGGCGCGTGGCGGAAGATCGCTACGGCGGCGGCGGCGGCCTGGAGCGACGTGCCCTCCTGCCCGGCCGCCTGGGTAAGTAGGGCGACGATCTGGTCACTTGTCATCGCAGGGCCGGGCCCGGCCTGGGCAAGCGCCTCGGCCGAGAGGATCATCGCCAGGCCCGTGCGAGGGTGCCAAAGTTCCTTCATCACGCCGGCGAACGTCGGCGGTGCGGCGTCGAGACGGCCCGCCGCGTTGACGGCCGCCGCCAGGCGCTGGGCGTCCGCCGTCGTAAGCTTCGACTTGTCGGCATCGACGATGCCCTTGATGACGGCGAGCACGTGCGGCCGGGCGGTCACGAGCTGCATCTTGCCCGCCGCGACCAGCGCCATGTGCGGTGGGCTCTTCCCCCCGCCGCCGGCGAACCTGAAGACCTGCATCACCGCCGCCGCCGTGGTGTCGGCCTTGAGATCCTGTTCCCGCAGACCTGCGAGGGCGGGATCATACATCTTCGGCAGCGCCGCGACGTGGAGCAGCTTGCCCAGTAGCTCATCCTTCCCCTCACGCTGGGCCTGGACGACGGCCTGGGCGATCTGCCCGGCGTAATCCCCCGGCGCGAGCCGCGCGAGCGCATACGCCGCGTCGGCCTTCTCGGCGTCGGCCTGGGCGTTCTGGAAGACCTTGGCGATCGGGCCTGTCAGCGCGGTCCGCCCCGCCAGGGCAGCGTCCAGCGCGGCGGCGGCGCGGACGGAGGCTTCCTTGTCGCCCAGCAGCTTGGTCAGCGCCGCGTCGTCGCGCAGTCTCGCCGCCAGCAGGGCGGAGGCCGCGCGCACCTCAGGCTCGGCGTCGCCCGCCGCCAGCGCCAGCGCGGCGCGGGCGTGCTCGTTGTCGCGCCCGGCGCGGACCAGCTCGTGGACAGATACGAGCCGCAGCGCGATTGACTGCGGGTCGCCCCCGGCCGCGAGCTTGACCCGCCAGAGCCTGTCCTGGCAGTCGCCCCCCCGGCCCGGTGGCGGGAACCGCTTGATCCGCCCGAGCGCCTCGGCCGCGGCGGCGAAGCGCGCGTCGTCGGGCGAGTCGAGGGCCGCCTCAAGCCGCCGCAGGAACGCCGGGCGGTCGCGCGCCCGCATGGCCGCCAGGGCGACGGCCCCGGCCCAGCCCCCCGCCGTCAGAAGCGCGGAGCGGCCGGCCTTGCAGGACCGCCGCGTGCTGGTCGTCGATGCCGACGAAAACGTCCGCAGCGCCGCCCACGCCCTCTTGGAACGCTACGGCTGCGTGGTGGAAACCGCCCACGACGGCGCCGAAGCCGTCTACATGGTCCGCGCCATGACCGACGGCGGATACGACGTGATGATCGCCGACATCCGCCTGCCCGACATGACCGGCTACGAGTTCATGCTCAAGCTCCAGCGATTGATGGACCCCGTGCCCCTGGTCCTGATGACCGGCTTCGGATACGATCCCGGCCACTCGATCGTCAAGGCCCGCCAGGCCGGCCTCCAAGCCGTCCTCTACAAACCCTTCCGCCTCGATCAGCTCCTCGAAACCGTCGAGCAGATCATCCAGTCCCCCGGCCCCGTGAAGCAGGCCTGACCTTCTTCGCC
>CBFCZU010000269.1:0-5513 GCA_965602635.1 uncultured Planctomycetales bacterium
ACGTCTTCGCGGCGCTGTTCGTGATCCAGTACGCCTTCGTGATGCCCGCCTGACGGGCGGCGGGGCTATTCCACGATCATCTTGGTGATCTCGGGGGCGCCCTCGTGGAGTCCCTCCAGCGCCGCCTGGAGGCGCGGTGTGGGGATGGTGATGTTCATCGAGACGACGGTCAGGTCGTTCTTGAAGTCGCGGGTGTGATCGACGTTGACCACGTTGGCGCCGCCTTTGCGGAGCAGGCCCTCGAACTTCTGCACCGCTTCCAGGGAGGTGCCGGGCGCCGAGAGGGTGACGGTCTTGGTGGCTCGCCCGCGGATGAGGCGGTCGGCGAAGTGCAGCACGACCAGTGCGAACAGCACGATGGCGGTGGCGACGGCGGCGATCTGGTACATGCCGAAGCCGGCCCCCAGGCCGATGGCGGCGGAGCACCACAGGCTGGCGGCGGTGGTGAGCCCGCGGACGCCGATGCCGTAGCGGATTATCGCCCCGGCCCCGAGGAAGCCGATGCCCCCCATGACGCCGTAGGCGACCCGCGCCGGGTCGATGCGGATCGAGGATGCCTCCCCGGCGAGGCCAAAGACGTGCTCGAAGTGCAGCGAGACGAGCATGGCCATTGCCGCCCCCAGTGTGACCAGCAGGTGGGTGCGCAGACCAGCCGCCCGCCCGTGGTGCTCGCGCTCCAGGCCGATGGCCGCTCCCAGCAGCGCCGCGAAGACCAGACGAACGGTCGCCTCCATCTCCCATGAGCCAAAGATGTAGTCAGCCAGCATGGCCGCCTCCTCTTGCCCGGCGCCCCTCAGCGCCTCCGCCGCGGCGATTTCTTGACCGTCTCAGGTCGATCCTTCCGGGGGCCCTTGGCGGGCTTGAGGGCGCGCAGGGCCTTCTTCAGGTCGGCTACCTTGAAAATGGCCGTGGTCTTGCCGCCCGGCGCGCCGCCCGTGCAGTAGGCGTAGTTGATGTTGATGTGCGCGTCGGCCAGCTTCTGCGCCGCCGCCGCGAACGCGCCCGGCTCGTTGGTGATCTCAAGAACAAGAACCTCCGTCTCGGTGAACTGGTCGTGGGTCTTGCCCAGCGCCTTGCGGGCCGCCTCCAGGTCCGCGCAGACGATCCGCAGCACCCCGTGCTCGCTGGAGTCCACCAAGGTCAGCGCGTGGACGTTGACCCTGGCCTTGGCCAGGGCGCTGGTCACCTGCGCCAGCACGCCCGGCTTGTTCACCAGGAATATGGAGAACTGTGTTCCGATCCGCATTGACGTGCTCTCCCGCGGCGCCCCCCGTCGCCGCAGCCCAGTATACACGGCAGGGGCGCGGCGGACAAGCGGCGCCCTCGTCCAGGGCGCCGGAGACGCCGGCTTGTGGGCAATGACGGGGGCTTTTCTTTCCGATAGACTGACTGTAACGTATTTGCCTTTGACGGACCGGATTTCGAAGGCGGGTGATCAGGTGAGCGAAACGCCAGAAGAAAGCGGCGGAATTGACGAGGCGCTCGAGCGCGAGATCGACGAGGCGCTGGGCGGGCTGAGCCTGGAGAACCTTCTCGACCAGGCGGCCCCGCCTCCCGAGGCGCTCGACCGGGGCGGCGAGGTCGAGCCCGGACAGATCCGCCGGGGCACGGTCGTCATGGTGGACTCCCAGGTGCTGCTGGTGGAGCTGGGCGGGAAGGACCAGGGCGCCGTCATGGTCGAGCAGTTCGAGGAACTCCCGGCCGTGGGCGACGAGATCGAGCTGGCCGTCGTGCGCTACGACGCCGACGAGGACCTGTGGGTGCTCTCCCGCGAGGGGGCGATCGAGCGCGCCACCTGGGAGGACCTGTCGGTCGGCCAGACCGTCGAGGCGTTCGTGGAGGGCTCGAACAAGGGCGGGCTGGAGGTCCGCTTCAGCGGGATACAGGCCTTCATGCCGCTCAGCCAGATCAGCATGTACCGGGTGGAGGAGCCCGGCGAGCTGGTCGGGCAGAAGCTCCGCTGCCAGGTGGTGGAGGTGGACCGCGGGCAGAAGCGGGTGATCGTCTCCGGGCGGGCGGTGATGGAGGTCGAGGCCGAGAAGAAACGCGAGCAGTTGATGGCGGAGCTGGCCGAGGGCGACGTCCGCGAGGGCGTCGTCCGCCAGGTGATGCCCTACGGGGCGTTCGTGGACCTCGGCGGCGTTGACGGGCTGGTGCACGTCTCGCAGATGAGCTACGCACGCGTGAAGGACCCCGCCGACGTTGTGCAGCCGGGGCAGCGGATCACGGTGCAGGTCCTCAAGATCGACGAGGAGGCGGGGCGGATCGCGCTGGGGATGAAGCAGGTCGCCCCCGACCCGTGGGACGGCGCTGAGGGCAAGTACCCGCCGGGGGCGCTGGTCACCGGGCAGATCACCAACCTTCAGGACTTCGGCGCCTTCTGCCAGATCGAGGACGGCGTCGAGGCGCTGATCCCCATCAGCGAGATGACCTGGACGAGGCGGCTGAACCATCCCTCGCAGATCCTCCAGGCCGGGGAGACTGTCCAGACGGTGGTGCTGAGCGTTGACCCCGAGCGGCGGCGGATGTCGCTGTCGATCAAGCAGGCCCAGGCCGATCCGTGGGCGGGCACCTCGACTCACTACCCCGCCCAGAGCGTTCAGGACGGGCGCGTCACCAGGATCACGGACTTCGGCGCGTTCGTGGAGCTCTCGCCCGGCGTGGAGGGCCTGCTGCACGTCTCCGAGATGTCCGACAAGCACGTCCGCTCCCCGGCCGAGGTGGTGCAGGTTGACCAGTCGGTGCGCGTCCGCGTGCTGGAGGTGAGCGAAGCCGACAGACGGATGTCGCTGAGCCTCAAGGCCGTCCCGGCGGCTGAGGATTCGTCCGCCGCCGACGCCCCGGCGGACGCAAAGCCCGCCAAGCCCCGCAAGCACCCCCTCCGCGGCGGGCTCGACTGACACTCGAGGGGCGATCCCGCATCGCATCGGGCCTCAGGGCAGGTATGCCCCGTGCTCGCGCAGTCGTCGGCGGAGGCGGTCGGTGTCGATGGCGTGCACGTCTGGCGGATCGTTCCCGGCGGCGAACGCGGCCGCCACCCCCGCCGCCTCGCCCATCGCCAGGCAGACGGGCATCACGCGGGTGCTGCCCTGGGTCATGCGGTCGGTGGAGATCGACCTCCCCGCCACGAGCACGTTGGTCAGGCCCTTCGGCGTCAGGCAGCGGTAGGGGATCCCGTGCGACTCGCCCGGGCCGTAGGGCTGGCCACGCTCCGCCATGTCGAGTTTGCCCTCGGCGTGGAGCTTGGCCTCGGCCTCGGAGATGTGGACGTCGATCCAGTAGCTGTTGCGGCAGATCTCGTCAGGGAAGCTGCGGCGCCGCCGGTAGTCGTCGAGCGTGAGCACGTAGTCGCCCACGATCCGGCGCGTCTCGCGGATGCCCATCAGCGAGCCGGTCGTCACGAGGAAGGCGTTGCCGAAGGCCTTGGGCAGGTGGGCCGCCAAGGCGTCGCGAAACTGCGCGGCGAATTTCCGCCCGTTCATCATGGCCCGAGACAGGCTCGCGGGGTTGGTGTTGTCCACGTCCCAGAGGTGCCCGGAGTTAAACCCCACCGTCGCCGGGCCGATCAGATGGTTGCAGGCGTGCGAGCCCCGCACGAGGGGGAACCTGTCGTCGTCGTTGATGGCCCGGACGTGATCGGGGGTCATCCGCGATCCGTGAGCGTGGGCGAAATCGTCAACGTTGCTGAGGACGAAGCAGTGCGTTGCCGGCTGCATTCGCCCGGCCTGGTCGCCCTTCTCGAACGGGGCGCCGGCCCAGGCGGCGAGGTCCGCGTCGCCGGTGCAATCGACGTAAACGCCGGCGGAATACGCGCTTAGACCAGCCTTGTTGGCGACAATGATGGCGGAGACGCGCCCTGCGTCGTCGGCGTCGGCGGCCGCGAGGCAAGTGCCGAACAAGACCGACGCCCCCGCCTCGGTCACCAGGTCGTCGTAGAGACGCTTGAGCAGCTCGGGGTCGATGGCGACCCAGTCCAGCGCCGCGTTGTGGACGTGGGACATCGGCTCCTTGCAGGCGGTGAAGACCTTCTCCGCCAGCCCACGGTAGATGATCTTCTGCTTGTCGGAGAAGGGGCACCACGCCGGCACGAGCCCGGCGGTGCCCATTCCCCCCAGCGCGCCGGTCGCCTCGATCAGCAGCGTCTTCGCCCCTTCGCGTGCCGCCGCCGCTGCCGCGGTGCAGCCCGCCGGCCCGCCGCCGGCGACGATAACGTCCCAGGAATCGTCCAGCGGGATCTCACGCGGTGGCAGCCTGTACGTGGACATCGGGAACTCCTTCAGCCGGGGCTCGGGGGCGCCGCCCCGCCGACGGGAAGCGCCCGGGCCCGCCTGTCAGTGCTTTATGCGGAACGGGCCCTTGGGTTTCTTGGGCTTCTGGCCGCGGAAGTGCTTGCCGGGTATGGCGACGGTGGTTTCGGCGGCGGCGTCGGCCGCGTCCTTCTGCCGGATGTGCTTGCGGATGACGTACTGCTCGGCCACGCCCCCGAACACCGACGTCATGATGTACATCGTCAGCCCGCTGGGAGCGTTGTAGAAGAACAGCAGCATCATCGCCGGCATCATGAACTTCATCATCCGCTGCGTGCTCTCCTGCTGGGGAGAGCTGGCCGCCCCGCCCATCTGCGTGGACTTCGCCTGGAAGTACATCGCCACGCACAGCAGCAACGGCAGCAGGTTGAAGCTCCGTATCGGCCCGATCATCCCCCCGAGCAGCGGCACGGTCAGGACCTTCCCGCCGAAGCCGATAAGCTGGTCGGGCGCGGCCAGGTCCGTTATCCACACCGGCAGAAAGGCCGCGTGACGAAGCTCCACCGACGCCGATATCCCAGACCACAGGGCAATCCAGATCGGAAGCTGGATCAGCATCGGCAGGCAGCCAAACAGCGGCGAGACGCCCTGGTTCTTGTACAGCGCCATCATTTCCTGGTTGAGCTTGTTCTTGTCGTCCTTGTACTTCTCGCGGACCTTCTGCATCTCCGGCTGGAGCTTCTGCATCCCGGACATCGAGACCTGGCCCTTCTTGGTCAGGGGATGCAGCACCAGCCGCACCAGTATCACCAGCAGGATGATGGCCAGCCCGAAGTTGCCGAGGGAGGCCCGCGCCAGGAAGTTCAGCAGCCTCATCATGCCCAGTGCAAGCCAGCTAAACGTGCAGAAGCAACTGCGGAAGTCGAGCGTCTCCCTGTAGGCCAGGGCGTCGTAGCGCGGGTTCTTGTTGAACAGGTCGCGCTTCTTGGGTCCGGCGAAGACGTCGAAGGTCACTGCCCGGGTCGCGCCGGCGTCGATCTCGTAGGGGCCCAGCATCACCCCTGGCAGGAGCGTCCTGGCGCCGGGCGCGTCCACGGCGGCGTTGAAGAACGTGGCCTTTGCCTTGTCCGCGTGAAGCGCCTTGTCGTCCTCCGGCACGATGTAGGCTATGACGCCGAAGAACTTGTTGGTCTGCCCGATCCAGAGAATGGGCTCTGCCCCGTCGGAGCGCCCCAGCGGCTCGGCCAGGGCCTTGGCCAGGCCCAG